>CAYQSE010000004.1:47264-64454 GCA_964419905.1 uncultured Enterobacteriaceae bacterium | reverse complement strand
CAGGGCCGGCACCATCAGCACGAGCGCGCGGGTGGACACGCCCTGCAGCACCCGATCGTCGCGGCGGGTGGCGTCGGCGATGTCGACGAGGGCCTCGTGGATGAGCGGCGACACGAAGATCGCGCGCTCCACGACCTCGCGGGCGTCGAGGATCTCCGTGCGCGTGACGCGAGCGAGCTCGTCGCCGGCGCCGGAGCGGATCGCGCCCAGGGTGCGCAGGATCGCGAGCTCGGCCGCGCGGGCGATGTGCACCATGCGGATCTTGAACAGGAACCGGTCGAGCTGCGCGCTCGGCAGCGGGAAGGTCCCGGCGAGATCGAGCGGGTTCTGCGTGGCGATCACGAAGAACAGGCGATCGAGCTTGCGGGTGCGGTTGTCGACCGTCGTCTGCTTCTCGGCCATCGCCTCGAGCAGCGCGGACTGCACCTTCGGCGAGGTGCGGTTGATCTCGTCGGCGAGCACGATGTGGGCGAAGATCGGCCCGGGCCGGAAGAAGAACCGGTTCGTGTTCGGATCGAAGATCGTCGTGCCGGTCACGTCGCCCGGCAGCAGGTCCGGGGTGAACTGGATGCGGCGGATCGTCGTGATGTGGTCGTCGGGGATGTCGTCGATCACGCAGTCGCCGAGCGCCTTGGCGAGCGTGGTCTTGCCCGAGCCCGGGTAGTCCTCGAGCAGCACGTGACCATCCGCGAGCAGCGCGATGATCACGAGATCGATCACCGCGTCCCGACCCACGACGGCGCGCAGCAGACGCTGACGCAGCCGGTCGAACACGCCGCGCGCCTCCTCCAGGGTCTGGATCGGGGGGGCGAGCGTGTGGGTGACGTGCGCGCTCTGCTCGAAGTCTTGGTTCATGGGGAGCCTCAGCGGGAACGGTAGAAGGAGGTCGGATCGAGGAGACCGAGCAGGCGGCGCCACAGCGCCACCCCGCGCAGCTCTCCGCGAAGCGAGGCGAGGAGCGCTCGCCAGCGCACGCCAGGCGTGGGCGGCGCGTCGGGCCGCCCGAGGCGCGCGCGGAGGTGCAGCGCGGTGAGCGTCTCGAAGCTGGGCGCGACCGGGGCGACGCGGCGCGCGAACCGCTCGCGCGTCTCGCCCGGCTCACGGACGAACCCCGCCTCGGAGAGCCGGTCGAGCGCTACGCGGTAGCCAACCCGGGGCAAGCCGCGCGCGCTCGCGGTCCACACGCGCGCGCGGCGCCACAGCTTCGCCGCGTAGTGCAGCAGCAGCACCAGCGCGCCGAGGGCCAACAGCACGCGAGCGAGGGTGCGCGCGGCGAGCGCCCACAGCCAGCGGAGCGAGGCCGCCTGCGGCTCCGACGCGTCGGTGTCACGCGCCATCTCCGCGAGCAGCGCGGTCATCGCCTCGTCCATCGGCTCGCCCGGCGCGTCGAGATCCTCGGACGGGCTGATGTCGAGGATCACCCAGCCCTCGCCCGCGAGGTAGATCTCCGGCCATGCGTGGGCGTCAGCGCCCATCACGACGATCGACGACCCGCGCCGACGATCGGCCTCTACCGCGTAGCCGGTGCCGATGCGCGACGGGACGCCGAGCGCACGCATCAGGTAGACCGCCGCGTGCGCCGCGTGCACGCAGTAGCCGGTCAGGTCGCCGAACAGGAACGACGCGGTGGGATCGGGCGCGTCGGCGTGGCGGCGCTTGCGCGTGTACCTCATCTGGTCGAGGTGGCGCTTGACCGCGAGCGCGCGGACGAACGGATCGGCGCGGTGCGCGGCGGGCACGTCGGTCAGCAGCGAGGTCGCGAGCTCGAGGTAGCGCGGATCGGCGGCGGGGTACGTGAGGTAGTGCGCGAGGGCGTCGGGCTCGAGGCGCCCCGCGCCGAGCCCCAGGTAGTCCTCGAACGGACGCTGCGGCGCGAGCGACACGAACTTCCACGCCCGGATGAACCGGGTCGCGTCCGGGTTCGGCGCGGGCTCGTACGAGAGCACCGCGTCGAGCGCGAACGGGGCGTCGTGCTCGGCGAGCAGCGCCACCCGCCCGTGCACCTTCTTCCGCCCCTCTTGCGGGGGCCCGTGCGACACCCACGTGGGCTTCACGGGAAAGCGGGTGAGCACGTCGCGGTCGAGCTCGGGCTTCGTGGCGGCCACCAGGCGGTGCCCGGCGAGCTCCGACTGCACGATCTGGCGCAGGTAGTAGTAGCCGGCGACCGGCTCCAGATCGTCGCCGAGCAGCACCACCGCGACGGGCACGTTCTTCGGGCTCTCCGCGTCCTCGGGCGGCTGCTCGGACAGGTCCTGTCGACCTGCTGACGCCTGGCCGTCTCCCGATCCGCCACCGTCCGCATCGCCCTCGGACGCGCCGCCCTCGCCGTCGGACGCACCCCCCTCGCCCTCCGACGTGCCCCCCTCGCCCTCCGACGTGCCCCCCTCGCCCTCCGACGCGCCCCCCTCGGGCGGGCCGTCCCCCTCGGTGCGCTCGCCGCCCTGCTCCCCGGCATCCGCCTGGGCGTCCCCTGCGCCTTCCCCGCCCGAAGCGGGCGGGCCGTAGTCGGAGCCCTCCTGCACGTCGCGCAGCGCGTCTGCCTCGGGCGCCTCGCTGGTGCGCGCGTCGGCGACGAGGAACGCGAGCAGCGCGACGACGGGAATCCACACCCAGCCGAGTCGTGGCAGCCGATGACGCGTCTCGAGGAGCTGCGCGGTCGCGAGGCCCGCACCGGCGAGCGCGCCGATCGCCAACAGCACGTCCGCTGGATCGAACCCCAACGCCCACGCAGCGTCGGCGAGCCACAGCGGCCGGGCCAGGTCGCCGCCCCGATGCGCGACGAAGGGCAGGGTGAGCGCCAGCGCGAGCGCCGCGAGCTCTACGAGCGCGAGCGCCGGAACGCGCCGCGCCGCCACCCGGAGTCCAGCGACCACACCCCCGAGGCCGACCGACGCGACCAGGAGCCCAGCGACGCTCAGCGCGAGCGGCGGCCCGAGGAGCGACGCGACCGCCGCCGAGGCGAGACAGAGCCAGCCCGCCAGCACGCCGGCGAGCCCCGTCGCCAGGGCAAGCCCGAGGGCGACCGGCAGGCGCAGGCGTGTCGCGGCGAGCGCCTCGCCGAGCACGACGCCGAGCCCCGCCCCGAGCAGTCCGCCGACCACCGCGGACCCGCCGACCACCGGCGCGAGCAGCACCACCGCGACCACCGCGGTCCAGCCGGCCCGCAGCGCCACCCGGGGCACGCGCCACCACCCGGGCTGCCCGGAGTCCACCGGACCCTGCCGCGGAGACCGGGTGCTCAAGAGGCCCGCCGCAGCCGATGCAGGTGCGCGTCGGGATGGACCACGCCCGCCTGCCGATCGACGAGGAGCACGCGCCCGACGCCGCCCAGCGCCGTCACCACCTTCGATAGCCCCTCGACGTCCGACGAAGGGGGACCGGACGTGGGACGCGGCGCGAGCAGCAGATCCGTGAGCCCTGCCCGCCGCGCGGGCGCGATCCCATCGGCGCACACGAGGAAGTCGACGACAAGGCGCGGGCTGCTCGCGCACGCCTGCTGCACCCGCTCCAGCCATGGCCCGGGCGTGGCGGGCACGAACACCATCACCCGAGGCGCGGGCCCGTCGAGGCCCGCGAGGAAGGTCGCGAACCCCGCCCCACCCTCGCGGAGCGGCACGGAAGCCGAGGCCAGGAGCAGGTCGACGGCGGCCGCACGCTCGGACACCACCCCGTGGGCGCCGTCCGCACCGAGGCGCCAACCCTGTCCCAGCGCGCCGGTCTCGACGGCGACCCGCGCCGCGCCAGCCACTGGCTCGTCACCGGGCCCCGCGACGAGGTAGCCGACCGTCCGCCGCTCCGGCGCGAGCGCCTGCTCGGGCGTACGGACCACGAGGTCCCGCGTGCGAGCGAACACCTTCCACAACACGAAGCGGATCGGGTCGCCCGCCCCATAGGTGCGCAGATCCATCGGATCGCCGACCGCTGGCCCGTCCGGATGCGCGAGTGCATCACCGCCCGCCATGCCCTGCACGACGTGGACGCTGAGCAGCGCGCCGCGCGACGGAAGGAACCGGCAGCGGCGCGCCTGCGCTACGTCGAAGCGGATCCGAGCGAGCCCGAACAGGTCCTCTACCGCGACGTCACGCACGATGCGCGCGGCGTCACCGCGACGCGTGGGCGTCACGTGCTCGACGAGTCGCCCGCGCGCCCAGGTGGTGCGAACGACCACGTCAGGCGCTCGCCAGCCGAGCGTCACGCCGAGCAGCGGCAGCCACCACGGCAGCGGCAGCGCGAGCCCGGTATCCCCCGGAAACCCCACCTCGAGCGCGAGCGGCGCGTCCGAGGGCAGCGCGCGGAGGCGTCTCGCGATCGGCCACGCTCCCGCGACGACGGTGAGCAGCGACAGCGCGCCGAGCACCAGCCCGATGCTACCGAGCGTGCGGAGCAAGAGGTCGCCACGGCCGATGCCCATGCCCCACCACGCCCACCCAGCGGCGGCCAGCACGGCCACCCCCAGCGGCGTGAGCGGAAACAGTCCGAGCCAGCGACGCAGCAAGACCATCGGCCCAGTCTATGCGCGGGACCGCGCCCGCGCGCAACGGGGCCCGTGATCAGCGCGCCACGATCGTGACGGTCCGGGTGACGATCGCGCTGTCGTCGCAGGCATCGCCGACCTGGAAGCTGACTTGCCGATTCGCGCTGGTCCAGCCCTGCTGGAGGTAGTCCGTGTCGAAGGTGATCGACCGCAGCACGTTCTGGTAGGAGCCCTTCGACGTCACCCCGGTCACCGTGAGCACACCGGTGCCCGAGTCCCACGACCACGAGATGTTGGCCGGTCGGGTGTTGACCGAGAGCGAGTCGAACACCTGGTAGCCGGCGCTGATCCACACCGTGGCGCGTACGAGGTCGTCGTCGTCGTCGTCGCGGAGCGTGAGCGTCGCGGTGACGTTCGTGGTGTTGCCGGTCCCGTGCTGAAGGGGCGTCGACTCCAGGTTCTCGATGACCGGCGGCGCGTTGGGGTCGTTCACGCACGCGACGGCGCCCGTGTCCGACGTGTCGCTCGTGTCCGACGTGTCGCTCGTGTCCGACGTGTCGCTCGTGTCCGACGTGTCGCCCGTGTCCGACGTGTCGCTCGTGTCCGACGTGTCGCTCGTGTCGTTCGCCTGGGTGTCGGCGGTGTCCCCCGTGTACTCGCCCACGGTGCACGCCATCACCCCGATCACAAACGCCATGGACAGCCGCATCTCGCCCCCTCGCGCCCGCTCCGCGCCGGACCGTTCGATCCTACCTCGGTTTCGCGGCGCCGGGCGGACCGACCTCGCCATACTCGACGAACACGCCCCGCCCGACCCCCGACGTCCCGAGCAGCGCGTCGTCCACCGCGATCCACACCCGCTCGCCGCCGCGGCCGGCACACATCGCTCCGAACAGGCGGATCGCCTCGCCGCCGCCCGCCTCGAGCACGCGCAGCCCGGGCCCCTCCGGCTCGTCGGCGACGTCGGGGCACATCCACTCCGTCGTGTGCCCGTCGACCCAGAAGCTGCAGAAGCCCTCGCCGAGATACCCGAGCCCGTAGACCCGCGTGCCGGGCGGGTAGCTACGCGGGCTGCCATCCACGAGGACGTTGAAGCCCCGGCTGGACTCGTAGACCGCACGCTTCGACAGCGACGCGAAGTCGGCCCCCGTCGTCGCGGCGGACCACGGGTGGTAGACGCCCGGCGCCACCGCGCACGCGACCTTCGGTCCGGTCGTGCACGGATCGAGCACGCCCTCGAGCACGACCTCTCGCTCGAGGTACAGGATCGGCTCGGGCCACTCGCCGGGCCAGTGGTCCTGCCGGACCATGCCGGGCCGGCACGCAGGTGGACCCTCGACGGGCGCGGGCGTGGCGATTGGCTCGGACACAGGCGTCGCTTCGGTCGGCAGCTCAGCCGAGGCCGGCGCGGGCGACGCGGGCGCGGCCGGCGGTCGCGACGGAGGTCCGCCCCCACACGCCGCACCCACCACCAGCAGCCCGCCGCACACGAGAGCACCGTGCCGCATCGACCCCTCCCTCATGGCGCGCACCGTACCACGTCGGCGCTCGAACGCGGGAACCACATCGACCCCACGCTGTCGCACGGACTCCCCCTGAAGGAGAACCGATCCGATGACGATGTACACCGAGCCTGTCTACGGCGTGTGGGGCTTCCTCACGTCCACCCTCCACTTCGGCGTCGACGCCGCGTTCGGCGCGTTCCTGCTCGCACTGGCGCTCACCGTGATCTGGCAGGTTCGCGGCCATTCGAGCCTCTCGGGCCTGCGCTGGGGCGCCGCCGCGGTCGCGGTCTGGACGATCGTGGACCTGCTCGCGTTGGTGGCCTGGTCGCTCACCGGCGCGATGGACCTGAGCTACACCGTGTCCGGGTGGACCGGCTACGGTCCGGTCGCCCTGTTCAACACGACGCTCGGCGGCCTCGGCACCGCGTTCGACGCGGTCTGCCTCGCCGTCGTCGTGCTCGGGACGATTCACACCGCCCGGCGACTCGCTGCGCTCACCGCCGAGGTCGCCCCCGCGCGCGCCGCGGACGAGTCCACCGACCCGCACGTCGGCCTGTCGGTCGTCGCGCGCTGATCGGCGCAAGCGACAGGTGACGCCCCCGGCGGCATGAAGTACAATCCCGGCCGCGCCCATCGGGCGCACACCGAGGGAAAGTCCGCATGCTTCGCCGCTTCGCTCTCCTCGCCACCCTGCTCGCGACCGCCGCGTGCAAGGTGGCCGACGCGCCGCAGAACCTGGAACAGCTCGCGGTCTACGCGTTCGCGAACTTCGACGACGCCCGACGACTCCGCGAGGCCGCCGAGACGTTCCCGCCGCTGGTCGCCGAGAACCTCGAGACGCTGGCCGAGGGCTACCGGGTCACCGACCTCACCGACGCCGACCTCGAGGCCGCTGGCGTCGAAGACCCGGACATCGCGGGCATCGTCGGTGCGATGGGCACGGTCACCTACCAGAGCGCGCTCGATGACGTGCTCCACATCGTCACCACCGAGGACGTCGCCCTGCGCCCCGGGGCCAACGTCACCGCGTTCGACGTGCTGTACAGCGAGGGGCGCGACTGCTTCCTCGCGCGCACCTGCGAGCGCTACGTCCAGCACGCGACGCAGACCAACCGGATCGGCGGCCTCGGTGATGTCACCCGCACGTCGTGGACCACGTTCCAGTGGGGCGAGGACGCCGACGGCGAGCCCGTGGTGTGGCAGGCGGTGCTCTCGCCCGACGAGGCGGAGATCAGCAGCGACTTCGTCCGCATGTTCCAGCAGTACCAGGTCGTGCTGCTCTACCCGGACGACGGCGCCCTGCGGCGCGTCGAGACCTTCTGGGTCGACGCGGTGGTGCTCGGCATCGAAGTGCCGGACCTGATGTTGGTGAACCAGGCGATCGCGGCGATGGCAGGCGCCGCGGCCCAGGTCGACGCGCACTACCAGGCCGATTGATCGTCCGCGGTCCGATCTTCGTTTCCGTTTCGCGCAGGTCACGGGTCCAACGAGCAGACCCCAACCCGCTCGATGTGGAGACCCCATGACCGCCAAGTACCTCCCGCTCGTCGCCCTGCTCGCCACCAACGTCGCCGTCGCCGGCCAGTCGCGGCCAGCGTCGGAGTTCGCCGGCACCTGGGACCTCGCCTGCACTTCCGCACACCTGACCCTGCACGTCGCGCTGGCAGGCGGCAGCGCGACCGGGAGCGGGAGCTGGGACGAACGTGTCGTCACCCCACTGGACTGCGATGGCATCGACGAGGACGAGCAAGCCGCGCTGCACGCCGAGCTGTACGCCACCTGCCTGGGCTCGGGGCTGCCCGCGCTGGGCTGCGACGCCGTGGCAGGCGACCTGACCGCCGCGGTCGCCGCGTTCAACGACGACACCGTCGCGTTCATCCCGTCTGCGGTGACGATGCGCGTGGGCACCTACGGCTGGTTCTGGAGTGGGCTCGTCGGCCTGTACCCGATGGTGGGCACGCACACCTTCGAGGACGCGACCCGGAGCGTGACCTACGTGCTCGACAACAACGATGGCCCGCGCGGCAGCTTCGGCGCCGCCGGCATCGCGGTCCGCGACGCGGGCAGCTCGGACTGGCACGCGTGCGCCGACGCGGGCACGGCCGCGATCGAGGGACGCATCGCGCCGAGCGCCGGGTTCGCGCTCTCGGCGAAGATGGGTGTGAACCGCTCGCTCCTGTGCCTGGCGACCGATGGCGCACTCTGGGTCTCCGGCTCGGTTGGCGTCACCTTCGAGGCCAGCGTTACAGGGACTCGTCGCTGAACGGAGTCGTCGTTGCGCCCCCTCCCTCTGCTGCTGGCCGCCGTGATTGGAGTCGTCGCCGCGGTGGCGCTCCTGCCCCGTCCGTCGACGCACTTCGACGCACCGGTGGTCGCGCCGCGCCCTCTGCCGGTGGCCGTGGTCGCGCGCGACGAGCCCCCGATCCCGCTCCGCGCTTCGACCGCGGCACGGGCGAGCGATCCGACGCCCGAAGCCGAGCCCGAGGTCGCGGACCGGACGCCCGCGGGGGTCGTCACCCGCACGTCGTCCGCGGCGCCAGACGAGGAGGAGCTGGCGGCGCGGCGCGAGGCCCGCGTCGCCGCGCGCGAGCGGCTGCGCGAGCGCATCGCCGAGCTGGAGGAGCAGGGCGAGGCCCCGCCGATGCTCCTCGAGCGCACGGTGCGCGCTTCGAAGAAGATGGGCACGGCCCCATGAGCGACCCCGCGCGCAGCCGCCGCGCGCTCGCGCTCTCGGTGGTGGGCTGCCTGGTCGTGGTGGTCGTGTTCGGGCTCGGACCGGCGATCGCGGTGTGGCTGTGGTGGGGATGAGCCCGGCCGAGCGGGACGCCCTGCTCGCGGCGTTCGATCCGACCCTGCCGATCTCCCGCGCGCACACGCCACCCGCTGCCTGGTACACCTCGCCCGCGCTGGCCGCGCTCGAGCGGCACACGCTGTGGGACGGCGCCTGGCAGGTCGCCGCGCTCGCGCACCAAGTCGCCTCGCCCGGCAGCTACGCCGCCAGCGACCTCGGCCAGCGCCCGGTGGTGGTGACCCGCGCCGAGGACGGTGCCCTGCGCGCGCTCCACAACGTCTGCCGGCACAAGGCGGCCGTGGTGTGCGACGGCGCAGGTGTCGCCGACGCGCTGGTCTGCCCCTACCACGGGTGGCGCTACCGCCTCGACGGCAGCCTGCTGCGCGCGCCGCGCGTCGCAGGGCTCGAGGGCGTCGACCGCGACGCCCTGTCGCTGCCCGCGCTCGCCGTCGACACGCTCGGGCCGCTCGTGCTCGTGAACCCGAACCCCGACGCGCCTCGCCTCCAGACCTGGTTCGACGGTGTGGAAGCGCTGCTCGGCGGCACCGGCTGGGATGCGCTGCGCTACCACGGCCATGCGCGCTGGGAGGTCGCGTGCAACTGGAAGGTGTTCTGCGACAACTACCTGGACGGCGGCTACCACGTCCCGCACCTGCACCCGGGGCTGTCCGAACAGCTCGCGCTCGACACCTACACCACCGAGCTGTACGCGCGACACAGTGTCCAGCGGGCCGCCGGCAAGGTCGCGCGGATAGGCGACGAAGCCCTGTACGTGTGGCTGTACCCGAACCTGATGATCAACCGGTACGGTCCGGCGCTCGACGTGAACGTGGTCGTCCCGCTCGGCCCCGAGCGGTGCGCGGTGGACTTCCACTGGTGGTTCGAGCTCGGCTACGACCCCGCGCTCGCACAAGACAGCGTCGCGCGTTCGATCGCCGTGCAGGACGAGGACGTCGCTGTCAGCGAGCGCGTGCAGCGCGGCCTCGCCTCGGGCAGCTACACGACGGGTCGGTACGCGCCCCGCCTCGAGCAGGGCGTGCACCACTTCCATCGCCTGCTGCACGCCGATCTGGGCGCCAGCTCGCCTACTCGAGCGTGACGTCGATCGCGTGCGACGCGATGCACCACGTCTCGCCGCCGGTCACGATCACGGAGTCGTTGTCGGTGCCGGTGTAGGTGACCTCGGAGAGCACCACGTCGGTGAGCGTCGCGGTGAGCTGCCCGGTGCCGCCCGGGTTCGCGGTGACGCTCACCGAGCCCGCCGTGGCGAGGAACGTCTTGCCGCACGTGTCGACGTCGGTGCACGCGCGCGCGCCGACCAGGCAGACCTCGCACACGTTGAACGACACGCCGGTGAACGTGTGGTTGAACGCCGCACCCGTGGACGAGGGTGGGAAGATCTGGAAGTCGATCGCGTCGTAGGGCGTGCCGCTCGAGGTCGAGTTGTACAGCGCCATGTCCCAGGCACCGACCCACTGCCCGGACTCGTCGGTCGGGGTGTAGCCGGTGTGCGTGCAGGCGTCCGCGGTGTCGCTCGTGTCGGCGGTGTCGCTCGTGTCGGCGGTGTCGCTCGTGTCGGCGGTATCGGACGTGCCACCGCAGCCGAACATCGGGGCGAGCAGCAGCGCGAGGGGGAGCATACGCATGGGGAACCTCCAAGCCCGCGAACCTAGTGCACGCGACCGCGGGTGCCCAGGGCTTTCGTGGGCGCGCTACCCGACGCGCTCTGTCGGCGCGTCGTCTTCGTCCTCCTCGTCGTCGGTGGGCGCGACCACCGCGGTCGGCGAAGGCGCGGCGGCGGGGCGTGGCCCGCCGAACAGCCATCGCACGAACGCGCCCCACGGACCCGAGCGCGGCGCCGGCGGCACGTCACGGCCCGTGCGGATCTCCTCGCGGAAGGTCGAGATGTCGATGTCGTCGAGCAGCGCGAGCGCCTTGTCGGCGCCGGGTGGCCGCGGGTGGCCCTGTGCCTCACCAAACCGGAGCCCCTCGAGCACGACCTTCGCGGCGAGCACGGGATCGGCCTCGATCATGCCCTGCTCCTCGTCGGCGTGCTTGCCCACCTCGGCGAGGATGCGCTCCTCGGTGTAGCCCGAGGCAATGCGGGCGCGGAGCAACCCGCGCTCGGCGAGGTCGACCTCGTAGAACCCGGCGGCGAGGTTGCCGTCGGCGCGGCGCCGCGAGATCGCGACGTGCACGTGCGCGCCCCGCTCGTACCAGCCGGCGGTGATCCACGCGGCGCCGAGCGGCCAGCGCATCGCGCCCGCGGCGAGCTCCTCGGCGGGCTTGGTCGTGACCGCCTCCCGCCGCTTCCGCTGCGCCACCTCGCGCTTCTGCTTGTACTTCTCGCGCTTCTTCTGCTGCTGCGCCTCGCGCCTGCTCGCCATGCGTCCCCCGGAGAGCCGTCGACCTAACATGGCCCGGAGGGCAGCGGTGCAACCATCGGATGCGCGCCAACAAGCCGCTCGGCAAGCCTGCTTTGGGCACCCAGCCCACGTGTGGCGCTTCGAGGCGTTGAGATCCCGCAGGCTGGCGGCTATGAGGCGGGTTCCGACCATCCGTCGACTGTCGGAGGACAAGGTGAAGTCCATCCGCCCCGTGGCAACGATCGCTGCCGCCCTGGTTCCGCTGACCTGGGCGCTGCTCGTGTTCGGCTCGACGGTGCGCGCCCACGGCGCCGGGCTCGCGTGCCCCGACTGGCCGCTGTGCTTCGGCGAGGTCGTGCCCCGGATGGACTTCGGGATCTTCCTCGAGTGGGGGCACCGTGTCCTCGCGGGCGGCATCTCGGTCGTGTTCATGGGCATCGGGGCCGCGCTGTTCGCGTTCGGCGCGCCGCGTCGAATCAAGGTCGTGTGGGGCGCAGCCCTGGTCACGCTGTGCGTGCAGATCGTGCTCGGCGGGCTCACGGTCCTGCACCTGCTCGCCGAGTGGACGGTCACCAGCCACCTCCTCGGCGGCAACGGCTTCGCCTTGATGCTGCTCGTCCTCGCGCTGTCGCTGCGCGAGGTCCACACGCCGGTGCAGCGCGAGCCGGTAGGCGCCGCACAGCGAGCGTGGGCCGCGCGCCTCGCGGTGCTCGTGCTGGCGCAGCTCGCGCTCGGCGGCCTGGTGTCGTCGAGCCACGCGGGCCTCGCGTGCGGCACCTGGCCCGGCTGCAACGGCCCCGAGTGGTTCCCGACCTTCCAAGGGCTCGTCGGCCTGCAGGTCCTGCATCGCGTCACCGCCTACGTGCTCCTCGGCGTCGCCCTGCTCGCCGCGCTCTCTACGCGGGGCCGCGGGCGCACCGGGCGCGCCGCCCTGATCGTGCTCGGGCTGATCGTCCTGCAGATCGTGCTCGGCGTCGCCAACGTGCTGCTGCGCATCCCGGTCGAGGTCACGCTGGCGCACGCCGGCACCGCGGCGCTGATCGTGCTCGCGACCACCTGGTTCAACTACGAGGCCTGGCGCGCGCCGCTCGCCGAGCGCCTCGACGCGCCCCTTCCCGCTGACGCTGCCACCGTGGGTGCCCATTGACCGCGCTGCCCGACACCTTCGCCGAGGAGCGCTCCTGGGCCGAGACAGCCCGCCTCTACGTCGACGTCACGCGCCCCAAGGTCATGGCGCTGGTCGTGTTCACCGCCGTGCCCGCGCTGGCGCTCGGTGAGTCCGGCTGGCCCACGCTGGGCAAGGCGTTCTGGGTGCTGTTCGCGACCGCGCTGGCGGGAGCCGCCTCGTCTGCGTTCAACGCCTACTACGAGCGCGAGACCGACGCGCTGATGGCGCGCACGCGACGCCGCCCCCTGCCCTCCGCGATCCTGATGCCGCGCACCGTCCTCGCCTACGGCTGGGTCACCACCGTGGTCTCCACCGCGCTGCTGTGGGTTGTCGGCGGGCCGGTCGCAGCCCTGGTCGGGCTCGGCACGATCGCGTTCTACGTCGGCGTGTACACGCTGTGGCTCAAGCCGCGCACGCCACAGAACATCGTGATCGGCGGCGCCGCTGGGGCCACCGCCCCGCTGATCGCGTCGGCCGCGATGACCGGCGAGATCTCGCTCGGTGCGTGGATCCTGTTCGGGATCATCTTCCTGTGGACCCCGCCGCACTTCTGGGCGATCGCCATCTTCCGGCGCTCGGACTACGCCCGCGCCGGCTTCCCGATGATGAACCTCGTCGTCGGCGACCAGCCCACCCGCTGGCGTTCGCTCGGCTACACCCTGCTGCTCGTGCCCTTCACGCTGCTGCCGGTTTGGTTCGGATTCCTCGGCGCGCTATACGGCGTGGCCGCGGCCGTGCTCGGCGCCTGGTTCGGGTGGCGGGTCGTGCGCTCGCTGATCGACCAGTCTCCAGCCGAAGACTGGAAGGTGTTCAAGTCGAGCACCGTGTACCTGATGCTGTTGTTCCTCGCGATGATCGTCGACCTCGCCTGATCTGGCTGGAGGCTCTCCGTGACCCGTTCCTTCGCTCCCCTGTTCCTCCTCGCCGTCGGCGGCACGCTGGTCGGCACCGCGTGCTCGTTCACCTACGACAAGGACCCGGCGCAGCTCTCCGCGCGCTACAGCCACAAGTACAAGACGCCGTGCAGCTCGTGGGTCCGCAGCCACGTCACGGGCTTCTACTACTGCGCCTCACCGGTGGTCGACCTCGGCATCGAGGGCCCGAAGGCGCCCGCGCCCACCGAGCCCGCCAAGGCGCTGGCCGCGCTCACCGCGGTGGCGTCCGCGTCCACCGCCGCGCCGACGACTGGACCGACGGATCTCGACTCGCTGCGCAAGCACGGTGAGACCCAATACAACAACGTGTGCGCCGCCTGCCACCAGGCCAACGGCCAGGGCATCCCGGGCGCGTTCCCTCCGCTCGCCGGCGCGGGCGCGTTCTACGGCACGCCCCAGAACATGGCACGCATCGTCGTGCACGGTCTGTCGGGCGAGATCACCGTGCTCGGCCAGACCTACAACGGCGCGATGCCGCCGCAGGGCTACCTGTCCGACTACGACATCGCCGCGATCACCACCTACGTGCGCACCTCCTTCGGCAATGACGACGGCATCGTCCTGCCGTCCGACGTCGCCGCGGTGCGCTAGCGGGTGCCCGACGAGGCGCCCGAGGCGCGTCCGTTCCTGCGGCCGTACACCATCGTCGCGAGCGTCGCGATGCTCGTCGGCGGCGGGGTGCTCGGGGGGCTGTTCTTCCCCGAAGCGTGGAGCCTGACCCAGCGCGTCGGCATCGGCGTGCTCACCGGCGCGTCGTCGATCCTGATGGTGCTCGCGAACCGCTACATCGGGCGCAGCGAGTCGATCTGAGCGACCGCCCGGGCCGCCGCGTCCTCGGCCTCGAGCGCGCGCGCCCGGCGCACGATCCACCATGCGCCGCCGCCCACGGTGACCAGCGGCAGCGCCGAGAGGAACACCGTCGTCAGCAGGAACGCCTTGCGGTTCTCGTCGGTGGCCGAGAAGCACACCGCACAGGCGAGCGCCACCTCGGGCCGCGCGAGCCAGGCGACTGCGGCCGCGGCCAGGGCGTGCAGCGCGCGCCTCACAGGTACACGCGCCAGTACAGGATCGGCCACAGGCCGACCACGAAGAACCAGTAGACGCGACCGGCCCAGAACGCATCCGCGGTCAGCGTGCCCGCGTACGCACGCCGGAGCAGCGCGGTGAGGGCTCCGAGCCCTCCCACGACGTGCACGGCGTGGATGCCGACGACCAGGTAGAAGAAGCTCGCGTGGTTGCTGGTGGTGAGCGTCAGTCCCTCGCCGATCAGGCCCACCCACTCGTAGCCTTGGTAGGCCACGAAGAACGCGCCGAGCGCGTAGGCGGCGAGAAACGGCCCGCGCGCCGACTTCGCGTCGCGGGCGAACCGACGACCAGCCCACCACAGCAGCCCCGCGCTCGCGAGCAGCGCGACGGTGTTGAACATCGTCGCCTCGACGGGCAGCCGCGGCTGGTTCGGCGGCGGCCACATCGGCGCCGCTGCCTTCGAGATCGCGAACGCGCTCATCAAGCCCGCGAACAGCATGATCTCGGTGAGGATGAAGATCAGCGTCCCCAGGACCGCGTTCGGCACGATGGGGCGACGCGCAGGCCGCGTGCCCGGATGGACCATGCTCAGCTCGTGCTCGGCCATGTCGACGCTCCTCGAACGACCCCTAGTGGTGGTCGTCGTGTCCCTCCGCCGCAGCGGCCTGAGCGCGCTCCACCTCGGCGATGGCGCCCTCGTTCACCCAGTTCTGCCCCTCGTGCTTCATCACGTCCGGTGCCACGCCGGCGAAGTACACCGCCATGAACGCGAGCGAGGTGATCAGGAAGTAGTGCACGATCGGCTGGGTCACGTTCACGTGCATGAAGTAGCGGGCGACCATGTACGCCTTGACCACCGCGATGCCGAACGCGGTGACCAGCGTCACCCACTGGATGCCGAGCTCGGGGCCGATCACGCTGACGATCAGGAGCACGACGAGCAGGCCCCAGATCTTCACGTAGTCGTAGTGGTGGACCGCGTCGTCTCCGTGATCGGACGCGTGGTCGTCGTGGGCAGCGTGAGCCATCGGTCGGTCTCCGGTCCTACTTGGCGATGTAGAGGAGGGGGAACAGGAAGATCCACACGAGATCGACGAAGTGCCAGTACAGGCCGACGAGCTCGACGCGGTGCAGCTCCTTGCCCTTGGCGGCGTCCTTCGCGATGAACGCCATGATGATCGCGCCCACGATGACGTGCGCGCCATGGATGCCTGCGGCCGTGTAGTAGAACGACCAGAACATGTTCGCCGAGATCGTGTAGCCGTGGCTGATCTCGTTGGCCCACTCGAAGCCCTTGATCACCAGGAACATCAAGGCGCCGCCGATCGTGTACATCAGGTAGCGGGCAGCCTTCTTGCCGTCGCCAGCGTCCGCGGCCTTGTGCGCGAGGACCGCGAACAGGCTCGACGTGAGCAGCACGAAGGTGTTGACCGCGCCCGCCATCGTCTGGGTGTGCGAGGCGTACTCGCCCCACTCCGGATGCCCGATGCGGTGCATGATGTAGGCGCCGAGCAGCCCACCGAAGATCACGATCTCGGAGGCGATCAGCCACCACACGGCCAGGCGACCGGTGGTCATGCCGGCGGCGGTGCGGGTGTTTGCGATGGGTCGGAATGCCATGGAGGTCGGTCCTCTGGGAACGGCTGCAGGAGCTGTCAGGAGGGCTGGTTCTGGGGCCAGTAGTCCTCGTCGCGGCCCGGCACCGAGTACTCGTAGGGGCCCCGGTAGACCGACGGCATCGCGTCGGGGGCCCAGTTGCCGTGGGGCGGCGGCGAGGTGGTGGTCCACTCGAGCGTGTTCGCGCGCCACGGGTTGTTCGACGCCTTCTCACCGTAGAGCAGGCTCTTGATCACGTTCACGAAGAACACGACCTGGAACGCGAGCATGATGACGAGCGAGACGGTCGCGAGGACGCGGAGGTCCTGCATCGCCGGCGTCGAGAGCTCGGGGAAGTGGTTGTAGTTGTAGATCCGGCGATGCTGCCCGGCCGCCCCGAGGATGAACAGCGGGATGAAGATCATGTTGAACGGGATGACCGTCCCCCAGAAGTGGATCTTGCCCAGCCGCTCGTCGAGCATCTTCCCGAACATCTTCGGGAACCAGTACGTGAAGCCCGCGATCGTCCCGATGATCGCGATCGGGAAGAACGTGTAGTGGAAGTGGGCCAGCACGAAGTAGGTGTCGTGGAAGTAGATGTCGGCGCCGCTGGCGCCGAGGAAGATGCCGGTCACGCCGCCGATCAGGAACTCCACCAGGAACGCGAGCGCCCAGAGCATCGGCACCGTGAAGCGGATCGAGCCGCCGTACAGCGTGGCGATGAACAGGAACATCATCTCGGCGAGCGGGATGGAGATGAGCACCGTGGTGACGGTGAACACGTTCGCCATGCGCGGGTCGATGCCCGCCACGAACTGGTGGTGCGCCCACACGAAGAAGGAGAGCGCGCCGGTGGCGAACGCGGTGTACAGGATCGTGCGGTAGCCGAAGAGCTTCTTGCGGCTGAACACCGTGATGATCTCGGCCACGATGCCGCACGCCGGCAACAGCACGACGTAGACCTCGGGGTGACCGAAGAACCAGAACAGGTGCTGCCACAGGATCGGGTCGCCGCCCTGGTTGGGGTTGAAGAACCCGGTGCCGAGGTTCTGATCGAAGAGCAGCATGATCGCGCCGGCGATCAGCGGACCCACCGACGCCATGAACATGACGCTGGCGAGGCAGATCATCCACACCACCATCGGCACGTCCATCGCCTTCATGCCGGGGGCACGCGCGTTCATCGCCGTGGTGAGGAAGTTGATGCCGCCGATCAGGAACATGCTCAGGAATCCGAGCGCGAAGAGCATTGGTGCCTCAAAGCTGATCGACCCGCCGTACATGGTGCCCAGCCAGTTGAAGATCTTCACGCCCGTCGGCACGCCGATC
>CAYQSE010000004.1:0-47254 GCA_964419905.1 uncultured Enterobacteriaceae bacterium | reverse complement strand
GAGCGCGACCGCGCTCAGCCACAGCGTCGACCCGAGGCGGGTGAGGCTGTAGTCGGCGTTGGCCGACAGCGGCGGATACGAGGTCCACGCGCCGCCGAACCCGCCGCCCGGGACCATCCAGGACGCGATCAGCACGAGGATGCTGACGAAGAACACCTGGTAGGAGAGCCGATTCAGGCGCGGGAACACCATGTCGTCCGCGCCGATCATCAGCGGGATCAGGTAGTTGCCGAACGCCGCGATGAGCACGGGCATCGCGACCCAGAAGATCATCACGGACCCATGGTTCGTGATCAGCGAGTTGTACTCGAGCGGCGAGACGGTTCCGAACCCGGGCACGCTCATGCCCGGGAACGCGAGCTGCATCCGGAACACGTAGGCGAAGAACCCGCCGATCAGGGCCATGAACATGCCCGTCCACATGTACTGCAGGCCGATGTACTTGTGGTCGGTCGGGAAGATGTACTTCGCCAGGAACCCGAGCTCGTGGTGATCGTGGTGATCCCCGTGGCCGTGGTGCGCGCTCGCCGGGTGGGTGGCTTCGGACATGGACGTACCTCTTTCAGGTCTGCGGCGGTGGGATCAGCGCATCGCGGTGGCGGAACGATCCACCCACGCCGCGTACTCGTCAGGGGTGTGCACGATGATGCGGCCGAGCATGATCCCATGCCCGATGCCGCACATCTCTGCGCACTGGATGTCGAAGGTGCCGGTCTCGGTGGCCTGGAACCAGCCGGTGATCCGGCGGCCGGGGATCGCGTCCTGCTTCAGCCGGAACACGGGCACCGAGAAGTTGTGGAGCACGTCGCGGCTCTCGAGGTGGAACACGGTCTTCTGACCGACCACGACGTGAAGCTCGTCGACGGTCTTGATGTCGTCGGCGGTGCCGATCTGGCCGTCGCGACCGGGGTGGATGAACGTCCACGCCCACTGCTGACCGACGACGACGACGACGTTGTCCGGGTTCTCGGGGATGTCCTGCTTGACCTGGTACCAGACCCGGACCGCCCCGATGATGATGAACACGTCGCAGATGATGATCAGCGCGTGCGGGATGTTGATCCACCGCTTGAGGTGCTTCTCCTTGCCGGTGACGTACTCGGCGGCCTGGCCGTCCTTGGCGCGGAAACGCCACAGCAGCCAGAACAGCATGCCCTCGGCGGCGAGGAACCAGAACGTGACCAGGATCCCGATGAACAGGATCAGGAAGTCGATGTCTGGCGCGAACGTGGACGCGGGCTGGATGAACTTCTCAATCATGGTGCACGACGCTCACAGAACGAACAGGAAGACGGCGCCGACAAACAGCACCGAGCTGATCATGGTGACCACGAAGGTCTTCTTCGCGACCTCGTCCGCGGTCTCTTCGACGCCATCGGCCATGGGGCGCTCCTGTCGGCTCAGAGGGTCTGGATGTAGGCGATGACGTCGATCATCGCCTGCTCGTCGGCCAGCGTCATGGACATCGGGCGCATCTGCGCGCCGATGGCATCCTTCGGGTGGGTGCCCCGCACGCCGGCCTTGAAGTTCTTGAGCTGGGTCAGCGCGTAGAAGTCGCTGGCGTGGGTGAGCGGAGGGGCGTTCAGCACCTCGTTGCCCTTGCCGTCGGCCCCGTGGCACGCAGCGCACGTGGCGTAGAGCGCCTTGCCCTTCGCCGCATCGCCACCCGCGAGCGTCGGCTCGGGCTTGACCACCGGCAGCGACGCGATGTGGCTGATGACCGCCGCCACCTGCGCGTCGGTGGACAGCGTCTGCGCCATCGGACGCATGCGGTGCCCAGCCAGGTCGTCGAAGTGGTAGCCCCGGTAGACGTGCTGGAAGTTGTAGAACTGCCGCTCGAGGTACCACTCGGGCAGGCCCGTGAGGTTCGGCGCGCCGATCGACGCCTGACCGACGCCTTCTGCGCCGTGGCAAGGCGTGCAGTAGTTGTTGTACAGCGACGCGCCGTTCGCCTGCTGTGAGGCGGCGGGGGCCTCACGACAGCCGGAGAGCAGGAGCGCAGCCGCAGCGGCGCCGATGACCAGCAGGTTCGCAGTCTTCATGGTTCGGGCGGGGTCTCGAGGTGCAGGCGACAGGCCGGGCCGCGTAACGCGCGAAGGCCTGGGCCGGAAGGGTGCCAAGGTTACGGGAAACGGGTGTGCGGTGAATGCAACATGTGGTTGCACAGCACGTCGAACAGCGCCATCGGACCGGGCAGAGCGACGGTTCGCCGCCCGGGTGGACGCAGACACGTCATCGCTCGGATCATCGGTGCGCCATCCAGTAGATCGCCACCCCGGTGACGCTGACGTACAGCCAGATCCCGAGCGTGATCGGCGCGATCTTCCGGTGGCTGTCGAACGCGCCCGCGAGCGCACGGGCCAACGTCGTGAGCGCGAGCGGGAGGATCCCCACCGCCAGGACGATGTGGGTGAACAAGATGAACAGGTACAGCCCGCGAAACCCACCCTGGTAGCGAACCGGACCGACGCTGAACCAGTGGTAGGTGACGTAGCTCAACAAGAACAGCGTGGACGTGCCGAACGCACCCAGCATCAGCGCGCGGTGCACCGGCATCCGGCCCGCCTTGATCGCCGCGAACCCAGCCAAGAGCAGGGCGGTGGTCAGCCCGTTGAGGCTCGCGTTGACCGTCGGCAGCGCCGAGACGTCCAGCGATCCCGCGACGCCCTCGGGTCGCGGCCCGACCATCAGGAACGCGACCACAGCGCACACGAGCGCCGAGATCACGTAGATCGGGCGCTGGAACGCATGGGGACGGGCGTCGGTCACCGGGACCTCCTGTTCGCTCGCCTCCCCTTAACGACCGACGCCGGCGCCGCGGCCGCCCGCAACGCTACGCGGCGGGGTCCCCCACCACCACCCAGAAGTCGACCGCCTTGCCCGGGACGCAGATCGGATCGTAGTGGCGCAGCGCCTCGGGCGGCGGATCGCCGGCCAGGCCCTTGACCACGAGCCGAGGCGCCGCCCGGAGCGCCCTGGCGACGGTCCGTGCGTCGAGCGCGTCGTGCACCGCGATCGCGCGAAACAGCTCGTAGCCGGGCGGGGCGCCGCGCGGGGCGACGAACATCGGCGAGAGGTAGACCGCGTCGTAGGCCTGCGCAGGGACCTCGGCCAGCACGTCGGCGCACGCACCCGG
Source organism: uncultured Enterobacteriaceae bacterium (assembly GCA_964419905.1). Lineage (GTDB taxonomy): Bacteria > Myxococcota_A > UBA796 > UBA796 > JAFDJI01. The sequence goes on along the minus strand of CAYQSE010000004.1, from coordinate 44,118 downwards.
GATCGCGCGGACGCGAGCCGCAGCGCATGCCACTGCAGCGTCGACCTCGCGCGCGAGCCGGGGCAGTCCCTCCTCGAGCAGCGCGTACACCACAGGGCTCGCCTCGGTGCCGACCACGTCCGCGTCGAGCGCCGCGGCGAGGTGCAGCGCGTCCTGCGCGAGCCCGAGCGTCCCATCGAACACACGGCGGACGCTGCCCCGCCCCCGTGGGGCCACGGCGCGCAACAGCGGATGCGCGTCGCCCGCACGCAGCCGCGTCCGCGTGAGACCTGCGTGCACCGCGATCCGCTCCCGCCCGTCCGTCAGCGACTCGATCCGCCGCCCGACGACGTACGCGACCTCGGCACCCGACGCCCGCAGCAGCGCATCGAGCCCGCCGCGCCGCGGCACGTACGCGACACCGCACCGCGCGGCAACTCCCGCGGCACGGGCCCGCTGCGTCGCGCGGGGACGCTCGGAGGTGGTGACCACCAGGCCCATCGCGCACCCTCAGTCGGTCAGGAGGATCTCGACCATCAGGTCTGCAGCGATCCGCTCGAGCGCCAGCCGCAGCGTCTCGATCCCGACCTCGGCGGGCGCGGTGAGCTCGGCCTCGGCCTCGAACAACAATCCACCGACCATCGGCGCCTCGATCGTGCGCGTCTCGAGCTCCAGCAGGCTCGCGCCGTGCGCCGCGAGCGCCTGGGACACCTCGCGAACGATGCCGGGCCTGTCGTGCCCGGTCAGCGACAGGCTGAACCGACGCGCGCCGCGCGGCGCGTCGGTGCCCCAGTCCACCATCACCTCGAGATCGTCGAGGCGATCGAGCGCCTCGACCAGCCCTTCGGCCCGACCCTCGTCGATCTCGACCTGCAGGATGCCCGCGAAGCGACCGGCGAGCGCCGCCATCCGGCTGGCCTCCCAGTTTCCGCCGTGGTCGCGAACCACCGAGGACAGTCGGCTCACGATGCCCGGTCGGTCGGGCCCGGTGAACGTGATCACGAGGAATTGTGCAGCCATCGATCCTCCCTGGCCCCTCACTCTACGCCGACCCGAGTCGCTCAGGTCTCGGGTGCCGCCTCGCCCTCGGACGACTCGGGCTCCGGCACGGCGCGCAGCAAGCTGATCGTCAGCGCCAACAACCCGAGGCCGAGCACGCCGAGCCCCGCGAGCACGATCAGGCGATCCCACCACGATCGCTCGGGCGGCGCCACCTCGCGCGGCGCGTCGAGGGTCGCCTCGACCGTCGCGCGGGCGAGCACGTCGTCTCGCACCTCGGCCAGGTCGTAGCGGGGCGCCGTCGCGCGCGGCGACCCGTACCACAGCTCCGCGCCCCCGTCAGGCAGCCGCGCGACGACCTCCCAGCGCGGCCAGGTGCCGCGCACCCCGGTGATCGGGAGCGGCGGGTTCGCGCCGTTGTCGATCGTGACGAGCAGCCGATCGCCGATCACGGCCCCGACGTCGAGCGTCATCGTCACCGGGCGATCCGCGCCGACCCACTCGAACGACCGCAGCGGCTCGAGCCGGCTGCCGCGCGCGCGCTCCAGGGTCACGCGCCGCTGGAACAGCGGGCTGTCGGTCGACAGGGTGAGCGTCGACAGCGGTACACGCGGATCGGGCACCTCGATCGTGATCCGCGAGAGCCCCCCCTCTTCGACGCGGGTGAACGGCAGTGCCCCGTGGTCCACCTCGCTCGGACGCGTGCCCATCAGGTAGGGGATCTGACGGCCCTGGGCGTCCACGATCCGCAGATCGGCACGATCGGGACGCGCGTTCGCGGCCACGTGCGCGTCGAGTGGGATGCGCACCAGGCCGGAGCCCGTGATGGCGCGTCGCCACGCCCAGCCGTCACCGAGCGCGGGCCCTGGCGCGCTGACGCCCGAGCGCAGATCCGGCGGGACGAACGCGGGGTTCGCCTCCACCGCGCCGACCTCGGCCGACGCGCCCACCATCGACCACAGCTCAGGCACGGCGAGCTGAAGGTCCGACGGCGGCGAGGTGCCCGCCGGCGCGCCACCGTAGAGCCAGTGGGGGCCCTCGCCCGGCTCGGGCACCAACCCCGCGAGCCCGTCGAGCTCGACGGTGACCTCGGGAATGTCGAGCGGGAGCAGCCCGCTCGTCTCGACATACACGATGAGGGTGCGGGTCGGCGGGAGCCGCACTGGAAACCGGGTCTGGTCGACCGCGGCCGTGCCGATCCGCAGCCGTTGGATCCGCGCCTCGGCCGAGCGCCAGTCCAGCGGTTCGAGCGCCTCGGCACGCACGAGCGCGCCGCGGTTGAACACCTCACCCACCGGGTGGAGCGTCAGCGCGCGCACCGGCAGTGCAGCGGGGAGCGGCACCGTGTACCGGGCCCAGCCGCCCTCCTCGACGCGCTGGTCGGTCACCGCCAGCCGCAGACGATCCGGCTCGACGCTGCCTGCCGTCTCGCGGAGCCCCGTCCACGTGGGATCCTCCGGGGACCGCCGCCCGTGCCAGGTCAGCGTCGCCTGGAGCGGGCCGCGGGTGGACGGCAGCGACACGCGACCTTGGGTCGACTCCGGCGTCCGCCACACGAGCGTGGGCTCGCCCACGGGCGCGAACGCACCGGCCACCTGGGCGTGGAGCTGCACCGTCGCTGCCATCCCGTCGGCCGGCAGCAGCACGTCGACACCGTCGATCGCCCGATCCAGCGCGCCGAGCGCGTAGCGATCCTGCTCCATGGTCGGGCGGAACTGCAGCGGTATGCGCTCGGGCGGTGACGCGCCGCGCGCCCACGCAACGGGCACCGGACGCCCGCTCGCGTCCACGAGCAGCAGATCGGATCCGTTCTCCGGATCGGCGTGTGAGCGGAGCGCGGGCGGCACCGAGACCAGGGAGGGACCCGACAGCGTCAAGGCCGCGCGGACCGGGTAGCGGTCCAGATCGGCGCCGAACGCGACGGACAGCATCAGCACGAACCACATGAGAGCTCCTCAGGGACGCTTGGGCTGGCGCAGGACCAGCCGCTCGAACAGGAAGGCCGCGACGAGCAACGACACGCCGAGCCCGAGCACCGAGCCGACCCGCACGAAGCCCTGCAGCGACCACAGATCGACCGCGAACACCTTGGCGGTCGCGAGCAACACCAGCGCGAAGCCGACGAGCCGAACGACCCGTCCCTTCGAGAACAGGCCGGCGACGAGCACGGCGACGCCGAACGCGGCCCACGAGAGCGAACGCACCATGCCCTGCAGCAGCCCCGAGCCACCGAGCTCGATCGGGCCCGCGTCCTGGAAAGCATGCGAGACCTGCACGTTGACGAGCGCGAAGCCCACACTGATCGCGAGCACCGCGAGCGCAGACGGTGCCCACGCCTCGAAGCGGGAGCGCACCGGGTAGGCGCGGGCCGCGACGAGCAGCGCCAGCCCCGGAACGCCCCAGGTGTAGAGCGTCCAGTTGAGGACGGGCAGGCCGCCCGCCTGACCGTAGGCGAGTGCCCACGGGTTGACGAGCAGCCGAACGCTGACGACCACGGCCAGCAGCAACGCCGCGACCCGCAGCAGCGGGTGCAGCAGCTTGCGTGAGAGCAACACCAGCGCGGCCGCCTGCAGCGCCCAGGCGACCGTGAGCCACTGGCTGTGGAGCTGCACCGGCACCGCCGCGGTGACCCCGAGGAGGGCGACGCCGACGAACACAGCGAGCGCGCCGCTGCCCAGGTGGACCCGGTGCGCACGGACCAGCACCAGCGCGCCCAGCAGCGCGACCGCACCGAGCAGCAAGGGGAGCAGACCGACCAGCCCGTCGCCCAGCCGGTGGACCCACAGCGCGTGCAGCGGACCGTAGAGGAGCAGCGGCGCCAGCGCGGCCACGAGCGCCGCCTCGGCGCGGCCGCGGCCAGCGGAGAGCACCGGCAGCGTCGCGAGCGCGCCGTAGGCGAGCAGGGCCGGGCCGATCACCCAGCCCGCCCCGAGCACCTCGACCCGAGCGACACCGACCGTGAGCAGCGCGGTGACGCCGAGCAGCGTGGCCAGGTGCGTCCAGGCGACCCCGGTGCCGAGCGCCAGGATCACAGCGAGGACACACAGCCCCGCGGCGGTCGTCGCGAACAGCGGCCCGGACGCCGCGGCGACGGCCAGCCAGCCGGCCGCCGTCCAGCCGAGCAGCGCGGGGAGCGGCGCAGCGCCCCGCCCCGCCTCGCCGCGCCACGCGAAGATCATCGCGGCGAGCGCGACGGACGCGAGCGTCCCCAGCGCGAGGTGCCAGCCGGGGGGATCGGGGTGCAGCCCCCACGCGAGCGCCGCCGCGGACGCCAGCGCGCCGGCGGAGAGCGTCCCCACCAAGGCGGTGAACAGATCCGCGCGGCGGCGGGCGGCGAGCCACGCCAACGACGGGACGATCGCCAGCGCGATCGCGGCCCACAGCGCGCCACCCGGGAACCGCCGGACGACCTCGAGCCCGGTGTGCGGATCCCGGAACACCGGATCGAGCGGCCCCATCCACGGGAGGGCAGCCACCGTGAACCCGAGCAGCGCTGCCAGCGCGGCCAGCCGCAGCAGCAGCGTGCCTTCGCGCCGCGTCGCCGCAGCGAACGCGAACGGAGCGGAGAGGGCGATCACCGCGATCAGCGCGATCGGCGCTTGATCCGCGGCGTACCAGGTGGCCGACCAGCCGACGTGGAGCACGAACGCGCCCAGGGCCGCGAGCAGCGTGAGATCCCACCAGCCGCGACGGATCGCCGCGAGCTGGGAGCCCGCCATGAGCAGGGTCAGGTAGCCGAACAGCCCGACCGGGTTGTTCTCGCCGGTGCTCACGAGGATCGGCGCGAGCAGACCGCCGATCAGTCCGAGGTGGGCGAGGAAGCGGTCGCGGTGCCGGGTGGCCTCAGCCATCGCGACGCCGGTGACTGCGACCATCCACACGAACGCCGTGGTGGGCGAGAGGAGGTCGTAGAGCGAGGTCGCAGCGAACAGCGCGCCGTACACCGCGCCGAGACCGCCGCCGCCCAGCCCCGAGCCGACGAGGCGGAGGCCGCGCCAGCGAAGCGCCGCGCCGGCGACCCAGGCCATGCTGCCTGCCGCGAGCCCCAGCGCCACCCGAGGTGCAGGCCCCAGCCACCCACGGTCGAACGCGACCGCCAGCGCGAACAGCGAGGCGAGCAGGACGAGGAACCCGCCGAGCCCCGACGCGACCCACACCGCGACGCGCTCGGGAGAGGGCAGCGTCCAGCGCGGAGACGGGGGCGGACCGGGCGCGACCGAGACCGGGCGCTCCGCGTCCGGCGCGGCCGGCACCACGGGGACCTCCTCGGTGGGGGTCTCGGTGTCGGGCTCGGGCGTGATCGGCAGGGGCGCGGCGCGCGGCGTGGTCGCCGCGGCGCGCTCCAGCACCTGCACGCGATGTCGCGCGTCGTTCGCGGACCACAGCGCCGCGCCGGCCACGGCGAGCGCGAGCAGCGTCGTCACCGCGAGCAGCGGGATCACGAGCAAGAACAAGACCAGCAGGAGCTCGGACATCGGCGCACCATACACCGCGCGAAGGCCTGGCGAGTGGCCTCGCCGCGCGACCTCACGAACTACCCGCTTCGGCCTTCCTGGGCCGGATCAGGATCCCGGGTGACCCAGGGTCCCGGAGGTGCCCGATGATCACCCGTTCCCTGCTCGTCCTGACGCTCGCCGGCTGCGTGCCCACCGCCCCCGACCCCGCCTGCGAGGCGATGCTCGACTGCGTCGCCGAGGCCGATCCGCTGTCGATCGGATCCGCGACGTCCTGGTTCGGACCCGACGGCGGATGTTGGTCCGATCCCGGCACCGCGGCCCGGTGCGCGCTGGCGTGCGACGAGGCGCGCGCGAGCCTCGCGGCGCGCGACCCCGAGGCGACGTCCTGCCACCCGGATCCCGCCGCACCCCTCGAAGTGCGGGTCGGGCGCGGCGCCTGGGTGTGGACGATCCGCGCGTCGAGCGACTGCGAGGGCGCCGACCGCCTGCGCGGCGCCTATGACGGTCGCCTCACCGTCGACGGCGACCACGTCGAGATCGCCCTCGACGCGCCCGGCAGTCCCCAGTGGCGCTGCCACGTCGCCGACTCGGCGTTCACTTGCGCCCCGACGCCCGCGCCCGACGCGCTACACCTCGAAGGCGCGTTCCACCCCTCGTACGTCCAGCTCGAGGGTCACCTGAGCGACGACCACTGCGCGTGGACGCTGAGCGGGTGGCGCCAGGTCGCCCGCGAGGGTGGCTGGTGAGGTCCGCCGATGGAGCTCAGAACACCACCGCGACCAGACCGCCCACCATCACGCCGAACACCAGCGCCGCGAGCGGCACCGAGATCGCGAACAGCACGAACTGGCGTCGGCGTCGCTCCGCACGCAGCGCGCGGGTGATGTCCGTCGGCGTCCATCGCGGTCCCACACCCGGCGGCGACGTGACCGCTTCGGTATCGATCGCCAGGTTCAACTGCTGCACGGCCCACCCCCGACTCGCACCTCGAACCTACCCCAGCACGCCCCCGCCGTGAGCCGCCTGTCAGGGATCTGAAAGTGCTGCGACATGCCGTGTGTAAGCGCCGGCATCGCTGCCGCCGCGGGTCGGGTCGATTACTCCACCACGGCACCCGCCCCCGCCCGAGCCCAGATGGTCTACCTCCACCCGATCCTCGGCATCTTGTCGGTCGCCCTGATGTGCTGGCTCGCCCTGGTCGGCCTGAGGTCGCGCCACCGCGCCCGGTACGCCGGCTCGGCGCGGGCCACGCACCGCCGATACACACCGTGGGCGCTCGCCTTGTGGTGGCTCACGCTCGTCGCGGGATGGGGCTCGACGCTCTGGTTGCGCGACGACCTGACGCCCGCCTCCACCTGGCACTTCCGCGTGGCGTGGGTCGCGATTGTGTCCTTCACCGCGGCGGGCGCGCTCACGTTGCTTCCACCGCGTGCGCGTTGGACACGGCGCGTCCACCCGATCCTCGGGCTCGCGGCCGTCGCGTGCGCGCTCACCCTCGCCGTCCTCGGGATGAACCTGCTGCCATGACCGACGCCGAAGTACGCTGGTACGGGAGGGAGTACGTATGAGGCACATCCTGCGCATGACCGCGTTCGGTGCGTGGCTCGCCGTCACGCCCGCCCTCGCCCAGACACCCGCCCCTGCAGGTGTCGAGCCGAGCGCGTCCGAGCCCGCCGTTACGCGGCGCCTCGACGCAGCCTCCCTGAGCCGTCAGCTCGAAGAGTCCGACGCGCTGCTGAGGGCGGTGCGTGAGCAGCTCCCCGAGCCCGAGGACTACCTCGAGATCGCTTCGAACCTCGCCGGGCTGGAGGAGCAGGTCGAGGAGGCCGAGCGCGCCACCCGACGCCGCCTCGACAGCCCGGGCTCCAGCATCGAGCTCCGCGATGTCGGCGCGGAGTGGGCACGGCTGAAGGACCGCATCTCCCGACAGCAAGCCGATGTTCAGGACTATCTCGCACCGCTCCAGCGCTCCGCCGACGAGATCGACGCGCAGCAGGTCCGGTGGAAGTCGACGCTCGACGCGCTCGACGCCAGCTTCCCCGCCGAGCTGAAGGGGCGCGCGACCACGACGGTCAAGGCGCTGGCGACGGCCGAGAGCGATGTCCTCGAGCGCACCGCGCAGGCGATCGCGCTCAGCGTTCGCCTGTCTACGCTCCAGGACACGGCGGACACCCTGTCCACCACGGTGGAGCGCACGGTGCGCGAGCAGCTCTGGTCGCGCGACGCGCCCTCCTTGTGGGCATTGGTGGCTTCCGACGAGGCACCGGCGCCCCTCCGCGAGGTCGCTGCCGCCTCTGCCGAGCATCGCGCGGTCGGTCTCGGCGCCTACCTCGCGAGCGACGCTGTGCGCCTGTGGGCCCACTTGTTCCTGACGTTGCTGATCGGGGTCGGGACGATGCGCCTGTCCCGCATGCCAGCCGAGCACCAGCCGCCCGGCGAGAGCCTCCGCTGGCGCGTGATCCTCACCCGACCCCTCTCGGCGGGGCTCGTGATGTCGCTAGGACTGGGCGGATGGCTGCACGCGAACGCCCCGTCCGCGTTCTGGACCTGTGTCTTCGTCGTAGCCCTCGTGCCGTTCGGACGGGTGCTGACGTCGCTCGTGTCCAGCAGCGCGTCGCGTGGGATCCTCGGCCTGTTCGCGCTCTACTTCCTCGATCGGTTCGGCGCGCTGTTGATGGGCCAGACGCTGACCTACCGCATCGTTCTGCTCACGGTCGCGGGCGCGGGTCTGCTGGGCGCGATCGTGGCGGCGCGTCGCCTCGCGCCCCAGCGACTGCCGGTCGGCGAGCGCTCGGGCACCGCGCTGCGGCCGCTGTTCCAGTCGGCCGCGGCGCTGTTCGGCGTCGCGATGCTCGCGGGCGCCGTGGGCATGGTCTCGCTCGCGGCCCTGATCGTCCAGGCGACGCTCGAGTCCCTGTTGCTGCTCGTCGTGCTCGGCCTGACCGAGCGCCTCCTCGAGGGCGTCCTCCAGCTCGCCCTGCATCTGCCCGCAGTTCGGGCGTTGCGCATGGTCGAGCGACACGCCGATGCCATCGCGCATCGCGGGCGGAGGCTGCTGACGTTCGCCACCGCCCTCCTCTGGGTCGCCGGAACCCTGTTCCTGTTCGGGATGCTCGACCCGGTCGTGCGCGTGCTCGGCGACGTGCTCGGCGCCAAGGCCAGCGCGGGCACGCTCACCTTCTCGCTCGGCGCGGTGCTCGCGTTCGGGCTCGTCATCTCCGGCACGTTGTGGCTGTCGCGAATGGTCGGCTTCGTGCTCGACGAGGACGTGCTCCCGCGCATGGCGCTGCCCCGGGGCGTGCCGGTCACCATCTCCAAGACGGCCCAGTACGCGGCGCTCGCCGTCGGGTTCCTGATCGCGTTCGCCGCGGCGGGCGTCGAGGTCACCCAGTTCGCGTTCCTCGCCGGCGCGCTGGGCGTAGGCATCGGGTTCGGCCTGCAGACCATCGTGAACAACTTCGTGTCCGGATTGATCCTGCTCTACGAGCGTCCGATCAAGGAGGGCGACGTGATCGAGGTCGGCACGCTGCTGGGAACCATCCAGCACATCGGCATTCGCGCCTGCCGCGTCCGCACCCTCGACGGCGCCGAGGTGATCGTGCCGAACGCGAGCCTCGTGTCCGACAACGTCATCAACTGGACGCTCACGGACCGCCTGCGGCGCCTCGACCTTCCGATCGGCGTCGCGTACGGCAGCGACCTCACGGCCGTCCAGGTGCTGCTGCGCGAGTGCATGGACGACCTCCCCGGGTTGCTGACCCAACCTGCACCCGTGGTGTTCTTCATGGGCTTCGGCGACAGCTCCCTCGACTTTCGCCTCCGCGGCTGGACGCAGTTCGACGACCAGTTTCAGGTGCGCAGCGAGCTGGGCATCCGGGTCAACGAGCGACTCGCCGCAGCCGGCGTCGCCATCCCGTTTCCGCAGCGAGACCTGCACCTGCGCTCCATCGACGCGGACGCCGCCGAGGCGCTACGCGCTCCTCCCGCTCCGCACCCCGAAGTTCGGCCGCCGGAGCCCGAACCCTCGTGAGCCCATGCACGCGCGGCTCGCCTGATGTATCCTCCCGTCGACCGATGGTGTCACCCACGGGTTCGAGTCACCCTCCAGGTGACAGGTCTCGTCGGCCTCCTGGAGACCCACCCTCCTCGGACGGTACTCGGGTGCCCTCGTCGGCGAGCACGGGAAGCACATGTCGAGTTGGACGCCAGGAATGGTCGGAGCCCGAACGATGAACACGGATACCCCGTCGCGCCGCACCCTTCCGCTCGGTCGCCGTCCGGTCTCGCTCCTGTTGGGAGCCGTGCTCCTGGCCGGCTGCCCGCCAACGGAGCCCGTCGACACGACCGACACCGACACCTCCGACACCTCCGACACCGCAATCCAGGCCACGCCGGTGATCACGGTGAGCGCCGCGACGGTCTTCCTCGGGGTCGGTGATACCGTCGCGCTCCAGGCAGCGACGAGCACCGGCGCCGACACCAGCTACACCTGGGCCTCGACGAACGAGGCGGTCGCGTCGGTCGACGCCGCGGGCGTCGTCACCGCGCGCAGCCACGGCGAGGTGGCGATCGTCGCCACCGGGCTCGAGACCTCCGCCACCGGCGAGATCGGGCTCTACGTCTCCGAGCAGCCGCCGTTCCTGCACGAGTGGCTCGGTTCGGCCCACGCCAACTCCGAGAGCGAGGTGTTTCGCCACTGGGACGAGGACGGCGCGATCCCGGCGTCGTGCGCGCGCTGCCACAGCAGCGCTGGCTTCCACGACTACCTCGACGACGAGGTGGTCGACGCGGCGGCCCCGACCGGCGACGTCATCACGTGCATGACGTGTCACGACCCCCGCGCGAGCGCGCTCTCCACCGTCGTGTTCCCCTCTGGCGTACGCGTCGAGGGCCTCGGCCCCGAGGCGATCTGCATGACGTGCCACCAGGGCCGCGCGTCCGGTGACTCGGTCGACGCGCAGATCGGCGGCCTCGATCCCGTGCCCGGCGCCGACGAGGTGAGCACCGGGATCCGGTTCACGAACATCCACTACTACGCGGCCGGCGCCACGCTCAACGCGGGCGTCGTGCGCGGCGGCTACCAATACACCACCCTCGCGGACGGCTCACGCCCGCTCTACGACGTTCGTTTCCGCCACGTGGCGGGCTTCGACACCTGCGTGGGCTGCCACGACCCGCACACGCTGCAGCTCCGCCTGCCGCTGTGCGCCGACTGCCACGACGGGGTCGCCACGGTCGACGACATCAAGGACATCCGCATGGTGTCCTCGGCGACGTCCGACTACGACGGTGACGGCGATCTCTCCGAGGGGCTCTACTACGAACTGCAGGGTGTGAAGGCCAAGTTGCTCGCGGCCATCCAGGCCTACGCGGATCAGACGACCGGCGCGGCCGCGATCTGCTACGACGGCGCCGCCTACCCGTACTTCCTCCAGGACACCAACGGGAACGGCACCTGCGACGCGACCGAGACCGACGGGTACGCGACGTTCACGCCGCGGCTCGCCCGCGCCGCCTACAACTACCAGGTCGCCTCGAAGGATCCCGGGGCGTTCGCGCACAACGGCAAGTACATCATCGAGCTGATGCACGACAGCATCCGCGACCTCAACCACGGCCTCGGCACGCCGATCGCCTTCGAGGGTGTCCGCAACGACCCCGGTCACTTCAACGGCACCGGCAACGCGTTCCGCCGCTGGGACGCCAGCGAGGCGCTCTCGGCCTCCTGCTCGCGCTGCCACGGCGGCGCCGAGGGGTTCCACTTCTACACGACCTTCGGCCAGTCGATCCCGGTGCTCGACAAGCCGAACGGCCTCGACTGCGCCACGTGCCACGACGAGGCGTGGTTCAAGGGCGAGGCCGTCTCCCCGCTCGTCACCGTCGCGAGCGTCACGTTCCCGGGCGGGGTCACGAAGTCCGCTGCGAGCTTCGCAGCGCCGAGCGACGCGATCTGCGCGACCTGCCACAGCGGTCGTCGCTCCAAGCGCGATGTCGACGCGACGACCAACCCCGGCAACAGCAGCGTCCACTACCTCCCGGCCGCTGCGACCTGGTACGGCGCGGAGCTGCAGGTCGGCTACGAGTACGACGGCAAGCGCTACGACGTCGGCTGGAACCACGCGAACAAGGAGCACAGCTCGTGCTCGTTCTGCCACGCGGCCGGCGAGTCGCAGCACACCTTCCGCGTGGCCGATGTGTGGGATGCCCGCTGCGGCGCTGCGTGTCATGCCGGGCAGACGCCCGAGGGGGTCCGCAACCCCTCCACCGTGACGCTGCGCGACTACGACGGCGACGGTGACCCCGCCGAGCCGCTGGTCGACGAGCTCCACGTGTTCCAGACGCAGCTCCTGCGCGCGATGGACGCCTTCTCGCAGGCCCGCAGCGGCCCGCGCCTGTGCTTCGACACCGCGTTCCGCGCCGGCCTCCCCGACGCCGAGGGGCGCTGTGTCGGTACGTCGCCGAACTTCAACGGGTGGACCGTCGAGTTGATGCGCGCTTCGCACAACTTCGGCCTGTCCAAGAACGACCCGGCCGCATGGGCCCACAACATGCCGTACGTCACTCAGCTGCTCTACGACAGCATCCAAACGCTCGACCCGAGCCAGCTGCAGTACACCGACGACGTCGGAACCTTCACCTTGAACCGTCTGACGCGCCTGCCGCCGCAGTAGGCGCCCGTCCCGAGGCCTCGCATGCACCGTCGATCGCTCCTGGCCCGCTTCGGCATCCTCGCGGCCCTCGTGGGGTGCCCGACGCCCGACGACACCACGGACACTACGGACACCAACGACTCGGGCGTGATTGCCCTCGAGCCGATCGTCCGGATCACCGGGGGTGCCTTCGTCGAGGTCGGCGAGACGCTCGCGCTCACCGCCTCCACGATCGATGGCGCCGACGCGGGCTACGCCTGGTCGAGCGACGACGAGGCGATCGCGACCGTGGACGAGTCCGGCGTGGTGACCGGCCGATCTCGAGGCGAAGCGCGCATCACGGCTACTGGGCTCAGCACCGAGGCGACGGGCACGATGGCTGTCGCCGTCGAGGTCCAGGTGCCCTACGTCGCGGCCTGGCGCAGCTCCGGCCACGCCGACGTGACCTCCGAGGCGTTCCGTCATTGGGACGAAGACGGCATGGTGCCCACCAGCTGCGCGCGCTGCCACACGTCCACGGGCTACCGCGACTACCTCGGCGACGACGGCACCACGGTCGACGCGGTCGACACCCCCCATCCGCCGGCCGCTGGCGTGACCTGCGAGGCGTGCCACAACGACGCGGCGCTCGCGCTCGAGCACGTCACCTTCCCCTCGGGCGTGACGCTGACGGGTCTGGGCGCCGAGGCGCGGTGCATGACGTGCCACCAGGGGCTGGCGAGCGGCGACGACATCACCGCGGCGATCGCTGCCGCCGGGAACCCAGGCGACGACACGGTCGACACGAGCCTCGGCTTCCTGAACATCCACTACTACGCGGCGGGCGCCACCCTGAACGCCGGTCGCGTGCGCGGCGGCTACCAGTACGGGGGCGAGCTCTACGACCGCCGCTTCCGCCACGTCCCCGGCCTCGACACCTGCGTGGGCTGCCATGATCCCCACACGCTCGAGCTGCGGGTCGAGACCTGCGCCGACTGCCATCCGAACGTCAGCACCCGCGCCGACCTGCGTGACGTCCGCATGGTCTCGTCCGCGACCGCCGACTACGACGGCGACGGCGACCTTCGCGAGGGCATGTACCACGAGGTCGACGGCCTGCAGCGCAAGCTCTACACCGCGATGCAGCGCTACGCCGCCCAGCACGGCCCCACCGACGCGATCTGCTACGACAGCCACGCCTACCCGTACTTCTTCGTCGACGCCGACCACAGCGGCGGGATGTGCTCCGAGGACGAAACGACCTTCCCCAACCGCTACACCACGTGGACGCCCCGCCTGCTCAAGGCGTCCTACAACTACCAGGTCGCGGCCAAGGACCCCGGCGCCTATGCGCACAACGCGAAGTACATCATCGAGCTGCTCCACGACGCCATCGTCGACCTGAACGAGACGCTCGAGGTGCCCGTCGAGATGTCGCGCGCGGACCGAACCGACAGCGGACACTTCAACGGCGCGTCCCCCGCATTCCGCCGCTGGGATCCGACCGGGACGAACAGTGAGGCGGTCACCGCGTCGTGCACCCGCTGCCACGGCGGCGCCGAGGGCTTCGCGTTCCACACGACGTTTGGCGCCGACATCGCGCTGTTGGAGAGCCCGAACGGGCTCGACTGCAGCACGTGCCATCCGTCCGACTGGAACTACGACCCGAACGACCCGAAGCTGGTCAGCGTCGCGCAGGTGATCCTGCCCGGCGGCGCCACCCGGCCCGCGAGCTTCTTCGCGGGGACGAGCGACGCGATCTGCGCCACGTGCCATGTCGGACGCGAGTCCAAGCGCACGATCGACGATTACCTGGCGCAGACCAACAACAACCCGACCGCGTTCCGCAACGTGCACTACCTCCCCGCCGCTGCAACGCTCTACGGCACCGAGGTGCAGGGCGGCTACGAGTACGACGGGAAGAGCTACGACGGGCGCTGGAATCACCCGACCGGCACCACGTGCACGACCTGTCACGTCCCGGGCACGACCAAGCACACGTTCAAGGTCGAGGACGCGTTCGCAACGTGCACGTTCTGCCACGCGAGCGCGCGCGAGGTCTCCGAGATCCGGTTCGATCCATTCGACTTCAACGGAAACGGCCTCACCAACGAGCCGCTCCCGGTCGAGCTGAGCGCGTTCCAGGGCGCGGTTCTCGACGCGATGTCGAGCGCGGGCGGCGCCTGCTACGACGAGCACGCCTACCCCTACTGGTTCAAGGACACCAACGGCAGCGGTGGACACTGCGACCCGGGCGAGGCGACCAGCTCCAACCGGTTCTCCGCGTGGACGCCCGCGTTGCTCAAGGCGTCCCACAACGTCCAGCTCTCGAAGAAGGACCCCGGCGCCTGGGCGCACAACATGCGCTACATCGCCCAGCTCCTCTACGACAGCGCCGAGGATCTCGGTGCGTCGCCACCCACGTGGAACGGCCACACCCTCAACCGCCCGCCCGCGGACTGACGCCCCCCGCTCCTTCCCCCCACGCCCAACTTGGGGGCTGGGGGGCACGCTTCGCGAGAGACCGCCTCGCGGCCTGCCTGGTCAGCGCGGGACGTCGTCGCCGGGGCGGACACCGATGAAGCCGGAGAAGTGGCACTCCTGGCAGCGAAGCTCGGCGAGCCGACCGACCGCGACGTCGATGCCGCCGTGGCACTCGAGGCAGTTCTGCCGGTCCGCGGTGAACCGGTGCGCGGCGGTGTTGCCGCCGGAGCCATGGCAGTCGAGGCAGACGATGCCCTCTACGGCCTCCCGTCCGTGGCCGCCGGCGGTCTCCGGCGCGAAGAGGGGCTTGGCCGGCGCGTCGTGCTCGTCGTGCTCGTCGTGCTCGTCGGCGCCGGGCGCGCCGTGGTTCGCGCCGAGGTAGGTACCCGGATCGCGCGACGTCGCCTCGAGGTGCAGCCGATGCAGCGGGCTCTGATCGACCTTCACGACCATTGCGCGCATCTCGTCGTTCATCGGCCCGGTCAGGTGCTCGTGGTTGCCCGCGACGTGACACGCCTCGCACACGACGCTGCGCAGGCTGGTGGGTGAGATGTCTTCGGGCGTCTGCGGCCGATCGGTGACCATCAGCATGCCCTCGGCCATCAGGTGCGTGAGCGGCACCTTGTGGCAGTCGTGACACGTCGTCACGCCCGCGTGCACGCTGCGCGCGAACGCCTCGTCCGCGTAGTCGTGGACGTGGCAGTTCGAGCAGAAGGTCGGGTCTTTCCAGCCGTAGTCGTAGCCGGCGTCACCGATCGGGTAGCCGGCGACGCCGCCCCCCACGAACGCCGCGAGCACCACCACGAGGCGCACCGGGCGCTCGACGAGGTAGCCGCCGGCGTCCTTCGCCCAGTCCTTCCCGCGGCGGTAGAGGCGTCGGATCACCAGATCCCCCCGTGCACGATGATGGCGACCAGGTAGCGCAGCCCGAGGAACACGCCGACCGAGGCCGCCCCGCCCGCGACGAACGACAGCAACGAGAGCTTCAAGGTGCGGTTCATCGGCCCCCCCCGCCCGAGGCGCGAGCGCGCGGGTTGTGGAAGAAGCGATAGAGCACGAGCGCGTCGGGACCATGGCACGACCCGCACGCCTCCTCCCAGCCCGGCCGCCGAAGGTTGTCACCCGGCTTGACCGCGCTCGGACCGTGCGTCTCGTGGCAGGTGCTGCACACCAGCGCGCCGTTCTGGCCGGTCGGCAGGAGCTTCCCCGCCTCGGAGTAGAGCGGGAGTCCACCGAGCGGCGTCCACCGCTGCCCGTCCAGCGTGAACACCGGGATCGGGTGATCGTAGGCCGCCACCTTCGGGGCATCCTGGGTGGTGCCGGGCGCGTGGCAAGCGAGGCACGCCAGCGAGCGCGGGTTCAGCTTCTCGCCCGGCGGCACCAGCGAGGCCGGGAGCACCGGCGTCGGCGCGTGCGCCGGATGGCACGACACGCACACCGCCTTGCCGTGCCCGCCACGCGCGAGCGCGGCCTTCTGATCGTCGTGGCAAGACGTACACGCCGGCGGATCGCTCGGGATGTGCGCATCGTGGCAGCTCGCGCAGGTCAGATCGTCGCTGCCGACCAGGTGCCCGTGCACGCCGGGCTGCACCGCGGCCGTGTACTGCGCGCCGCCGGGCCCGTGGCACGAGCCACAGCCGTGCGGGTCCGCGCTCGTGGCGCTCGCGAGCGTCTTGAGCAGGTGCGTGCCCGCCGGCGCGTCGTGCACGTCGTGACAGCCCAGACACGCGAGCCCCGCCTTGCCCTTCACCGACGCGTGCGGGCCGGTGAGCTTGCCCGGATCGTGGCACGTCGTGCACAGCGTGCCCCGCTCGGGCGTCTGCAGCAGCGCGTCCGTACGACCGCCGATCAGCGCGTGGCAGGTCTGGCAGGTCTGCGTTCCCGAAGCGCTCGTCGGGAGGTTCGCCCGCATGACCCGCAAGTCCTTGCCGACCTCCTCGCCGAGCGGGTGGTTGCGCGCGGTGACCGCCTTGTCCTGATGGCACGACATGCACACCTCGCCCGAGGTGGCGTCGCGACGCAGTCCGTTCGCGGCCGCCCCATGGACGGCATGGCAGGTCAGGCAGTTCGAGTCGACGCCGGCTGGCAGCCCAGCGACGCCGCCACGATCGCCACGCTTCGCGAGCGCGTCGGCCAGCGACTTGCCGGTGGGGTGCGAGGTGCCCGTGAGCCCGACCGCCTCCAGCACCTGATCGTGCGCGGCGTCGGTGTGGCACGCGATGCACAGCTGAGAGTCAGAGCGCGAGAGGCGCGTGAACAGATCGCCTTCCTGCTGCGGCGCGTGACGCACGAGGCCATTCACCTCCGCCCCTTCGTCCACGGACGCGGCCTCGTCGATCTCGACGACGCCATGCGGGCTGTGGCAGGTCGTGCACACGATGCGGCCACTCTCGGAGAGCGGGAAGAAGTCGGGGACGTCGCCGTCGGGGACAACGTCGATCGGGTGGTGGCCGAGGTCGGGATCCCAGACCGCGCGGTCGTCGAGGATCGTGCCGTCGTGGCACTGGTAGCACATCGAGCCGTCGGCGAGCTGCTCGTCCTGATCGGCGTCGATCAGGCGGGTGCGCAGGAAACGCCAGGTCGCCGCCTCGTCCCGCGCCGCGGCGAGCGCCGAGTCCGCGAGGGTGAACCCCCACACCATCCCGGTTCGGCTGTCCAGCGAGAGGAAACGTCCCTCGCCGAGCGACTTCACGGCGATCGGATGTCCGAACCGCAGGATCTCGCCGTCGGCGAGGACGCCCAGCGCCTTGCCGCCGCCGTCGAACACCTGAAGCACCCCGAGCTCCGAGTCGGCGACCACGACGGTGCCGTCCGGCCCCGGCGCCGCCGACTTCGGCTTCATCAGGTAGCCGATCCACATCCCGAAGTGCCCGACCCAGGCCTGCGGCGCGCCGTCGGCCAGGGAGACCTGGTGCACCTTGGCGCCGAACGCGTCGGTGACGAGCAGCGTGCCCTCGGGGCCGGCGGCCAGGTCGACGATCATGCCGAACGCGGCACCGTCGACATCCGCGTCCAACGTACGCGCGATCACGCCAGTAGCCGCGTCGACCCACGCGAGGCGACCGTCCTCGAGCCCCACGACCAGCTCGGAGCCCGCCGGGAACACGGTGGTGACGCCGCGCGCGGCCGAACCGTCCGCGTGCGTCACGTGTACCGTCCGCTGAACCACGCCGTCCGCGCCCACCTCGAGCAGCGCGCCCGCGTCGGGCACCGTCAGCCACCACTGACCTTCCGCGGCGCCCCGCGCCGCACGCACCGGCGTACCGTGTGCCGGATCGATGCCGACCTCTCGGACGAACCGGCGATCAGCGCCGTAGACGAGCGCACGGTGGTTGTAGCCGTCGACGATCGCGAACCCCCCGTCGCTCAACAGCGCGAGGTCGGTCGGGTAGGACGCGTCGGACGGCACGGACCACAGGTCCGAGACGGGGAACAGCAGCGGCTCGGCGTTCAGCGGGTCGAGCTTGGGCTCGAACATCGTGGTGAGCCCGCACGCGCCGAGCGCGAGGGTCGCAGCGACGAGGAGTCGACCGTTCATCGCGGCCCCTCCCCGTGGCATGCGGCGCACAGCGCGCTGTCCTCCAGCGGCAGGGCCAGCAGGGTCGGGTGCTCGCGCGCGGTCCCCGGCCACAGCGCGTCCTCGGGGACGCTCTTCCACACATGCGAGCGACCCATCTCGATGATCCCGTTGGAGAGCCTGGTATGTCCCACCTTGCCGGGCCCGCCGCCCTCGTGGACCTCGTGACACGTCCAGCACTGGATGGCGCCGTCGGCGGGTAGCGCCATGGACGCAGGAAGCTTGGCGCGCACCTCGTCGGAGACCAGCGCATAGAGGTGCGCGGACGAGCCCGTGTGCGGCTCGCCCGGATGGCAGGTCGAGCACACGTCGGGCAGCGCGGTGCGCAGCCGCGCCGCCTCCGGCGCGACGCCGCGCGGGACCGCGACCGTATGGCACGCGGCGCAGCTCGGATCGCCCTCGGCGTAGGGCGAGGGTGCCCGGTGCGGGTTCGTCCGCGCGTACGCGGTCACCTCGTGGCATTGGTAGCAGAACGCACCGATGTTCTCGTAGGGACCGCCTCGGAACCACGGCCGGAGCAGATCGTCGAACTCGGCGCTGTGCGCGGGCTCGACGTGGCAGGTGTTGCACGCCATCAGGCCGCCCTCGAGCGGGAACGAGGCGGGCACCGTCACCTCGGACGGCGCGACGTTCACCGGGTGCATGTCGGCGGTGGGATGACACGAGCGACACGTCTCGACGACCGGCAGGTGCGCGCCGGCAGGCTCGTCGCCCTCGGCCGGCGCGTGGCACGCCACACAGCCATCCTCGGCGCCGTGTGGACTCTTGCCGAGGGCGTCACTCGCCTGCGCGTGCAGCGGCGACATCAGCAGGCCAAGACAACACAGGGCTCGCAGGGCACCGCTCATCGGGCCTCCGTGCCGTTCTCGCCGTGACAGCCCATGCAGGACGCCACGCCGTCGGCGTCCACGATCCGTCGCACGTCGGCCAGGTCGACTTCGGGCGTGCACGCACGGCGATGAAGCTGCGGGATCGCGTGGCACTCGGTGCACTCGGCCTCCCCCCATCCGGTCGGATGCTCGGACTGCGTGACGAGCAGGCCACCAGCCGTCTCGAGCATCGAGCCCTGCGCACACGGATCCTCATCACAGCCGAGCAGCGACACGGCAAGGAACAGCGTGTAGACCGACCTCACCATGGGGTCGCCCCGGTCGTGTGACAGGACACGCACTTCGTCCCGTCGTGGCAGGTCGAGCAGCTATAGGAGTCCACCCGCGCCTCGAGCCCGTGAATGGTGCGCCAGCCTGGTGGGTGCGGGCTGCGCTCGTCGGGGCCGCGCGCCTCGTGGCACTCGGTGCACTGGCTGGTCTTGTGGCAGTCCGAGCAGCTCGCTCCGCGCGCGCGTGCCTCCCCGCCGTGCTCGTAGAGCCACCCCACCGCGTGCGTGGCCGGGACGAGCTGCTCGCGGTCGCCATGGCACTGCATGCACGCGCTCGACGCCGCGCGAGGCGCCCCCTTCAGCTCGCCGAGGTGGCAGCCGTGGCACGTATCGAGCGACGGCCACAGGTCGCCGCCGGGCGGTGCGCGGAAGCCATCCGACGCATCGGGCTGACGCACGCCCACCGGATGGCAGTTCACGCAAGCCACGCCGCCCTTCGCGAACGCCTTGCCGTGGACGCCGTGATCGAACGGCAACGGCGAGATCAGCCCGGGCTTCTCTGGCGCGTTCGCGACCGCAGCCCCCTGCACGAGCGCCACGAGCACGCCGACGCCGATCGCCCCGATCAACGCGCGCCTCATCGCGACCCCCCGCGCCCGGCGTGCACCTGCAGCGACACCCCACCGCGCACCCAGGAGGCGAGCTGTCGGTCCGCCCCGACAGCGCCGTTGACGCCGACGGTCACCGTCTGCGACAGGCCGTTCCGCTCCTTCTCCCACACGGGCACTCGACCCTCCACCCGGCCCTCCCACACGTCTCGGGCCGCGCCGTCGATGCCCTGGAACCGATACAGCCCGAGATCGGCGTCCGCGATCAGGTAGGGGCTGTGCCAGCCCAGCTCGCCGCCACCGCCACCGACCCACGAGCCGTCGATCGCGACGCCCGTGGCGAACGCGCCTACGGTGACGTTGCGCGGCGCGCGCCACGACAGGCCACCCCGACCGAGCGCGCCGACCGAGAGATCTCCGCCGCGCGGCGCGAGGCTCGGGCCTCCGGACGCGCTGAGCGCCCACGGCCCGCTCGCCCACCGTGCGCTGAACGTGCCCATGCCGTAGCCATCCGGTGCGAGCCAGGTGATCGGCGCGCGCACCTCCTGCGGCCACGCGTCAGGGCGCAGATCCTCCCACTTCAGCTCGAGCCCGACATCGACCGTTCGACCCAACGGGGCGTTGCCGCGCAGCGACGCGCGCAGCCCCTCCCGCGCGCGGGGCTCCACCTCGATGAACGCGAACCCGCTCATCCCCGTAGGCGTGCGCGTCGACGCCGCGAGGTGCATCCGGTGCGCGTGCCCCTCGTCGTAGGCGCGAAGCTCGTAGCCGGCAGCGAACTGCGTGAGCTTGCTCGGCGCGCCGTCGACGAGCGGGTTGAAGGTGACCTGCGTGCCGAGCACCATCGTGGTGCCCGAGTGCCAGGTGACCGGATGCCACAGCCGGCCGCCCCAGAGCGACGCGTTGATCGCGGACGGCCGCACGATGTCGATCGACACGCCATCCAGGCGCTCGAAGCCGCGCGCGTCGAGGCGGACGTGGCGCCCGATGGTGAACCGGTGGGCGTCGCCACGATGCGTCGCCGCGAGCCGATACAGGTCGACCTCGAGCGGCTCGTAGGGAGAGCGGAGCACGCGCAGCGCGCCATCGGCGGCCACGGACCAGCCGTCCTCGAAGGTCGCGTCGACGCCGAGGCGCTCGATCGCACGCACCCCCGAGACGCCGTAGAGATCCGGCAGCACCTGCACCGCGGTGTTCGACCACAGCTGGAGCTCGCGCGGGCCCGACGACTGCGCGCGCGCGGACGGAGCGATCGACAGGAGCACTACCGCTGCGCAGAGGACGCGTCTCACAGGCCCTCCCCGTGGCACGCCGAGGCGCAGTTGTTCGGGATCGCCGGACCGCGTAGCGAGCCAGGTGTGTGACAGCCCGCGCACGCGCCCTGGGTGAGGGTCTGCACGGTGGGGATGTGCCCGGTGGGCGTCCAGTCGGCGGGGTGCGGATAGGAGGCGTGGCACTGGGCGCACGCCGGCGTACCGCCCTCGACCGGAGCGGTGTGACAGCCCGAGCCGCAGGTGTCTGCGGCCCCGCCAGCCAGCCACGCATGGCCGTGGGCCTCGGGCTGGGACCACCCTTCGGGGTGCGGGTAGCTCGGATGGCACGAAGCGCAGAACGCGAGATCGGCCCCGTGACAGCTCTCGCACGCCGCCGCGCCGCCGTGCGCGAGCACCGCCGCGCCGTGTCCTGCCGGTGCGCGCCACGTGGTGGTGTGGGGATAGGTGGTGTGACAGCTGACGCACGCGCCCGCAGCAGCGCCGGCAGGGACGCGGTCACCGTCCTCGCCATGGCAGGACGTGCAGTCGGACGGCTTGCCTTGCCACGCCGGACCGTGCACCGCACCCAACGCGACCGCTGGTGTGTGCGGGTAGGCCGGGTGGCACGCGGTGCATGCCGGCCCGGCGGCCTCGGCCTCGCCGTACACGGCGTGGCATCCGGTGCACGCGCCGGTCTCCTTCCACGCCGTCCCGTGCGCCGCGAGGAACGCCGCGTCGTGCGGAAACACCGAGTCGGGCGGCCCATCCGCGTACGGGACGGGCCGACCGCAGCCCACGAGGACGAGCAGCAGCGCGAGCGCCTTCATGGGGACACCCCCCACCACGACTGGATCACCTGCTGGAGGTTCTCGTAGGTGACCCGGTACAGCGGATCCCCCATGGTGCACGCGCAGACGTCGCCGACCTCGCGCGCGGCGGCGTCGACCTGCAGGTGGCAGTCGAGGCAAGGACTGACCGGCACCTCACCCGGCGCGAGCTGATCGAGCCCGGCCAGATCGAACTCGACCAGGATGTCGGCGGGATCGAAGCTCCGCAGCCCGTGCGCGTGGAGCTCGCCCACGCTCGACACCGCGTCGAGGCGCACCTCGACGCCCGAGCGGCCCATGTGGCAGCCGGTGCACGTGCCCGGACCGAACCGTCCGGACGCGTACTGGCTGTGGTGCGAGTGTGCGCGCTCGGCAGCGAGATCCGGGAACGCGCTCACGTGGCAGGTCGTGCACAGCGCGTTGTCGCCCGGATCGCGCTTCAGACTGGCTGGATTGGCGCTGCCGTGCGGATCGTGGCAGTCCTCGCACCCGCCCTCGTAGCCCGTCGGCCCCTGCCGATGTGGGGACGCGCGGAGCTCGCCGACCTGATCCGCCATGACCCGAGACGCCGGCACGGCGGCCCACCACAACGGCGACGGCGTCGCGTGGTCGGAGAGGACCTCGTGGGGGCCGATGGTGCCGCCATCCGCCCGAACCGGCCAGCCCGGGGTGGCCGAGAACGGGTGGGCGTCGGCGGTGACCCGCTCGTGGCAGCGCGCGCACGTCTCGAGACGCCACGTCGGCGGGACCCGCGCCGGGTTGAAGATGTTGCGCAGCGCCTGGGTAGGTTGCGCGGCGTGCTCGCTGCCCGGACCGTGGCAGGCCTCGCAGCCGACGGCCCGCTCGACCGGCGAGGAGGTGGCACCCACCAAACGCCACTTGCCGCCCGCCCCGGTGAGGGCATGACCCGTCGCGTGACATCCGGCGCACTGCAGGTCGAACCGCGCCGAGTCCGTACGCGACGGTCGCGGAGTCGACCCGTCGAACCATCCGTCACCGTACGCCTCGACCCAGCCCGCGACGTGCTGCCGCGAAGACAGCCCCTGCCCTGGGAGCGCCCACAGGATGGGCAGCAGCGTGGGCTGCCCCCCATCGTCGACGACGACGACCGCGCCCGACCGATGGCCGCCGTATACGCCAATCACGTCGAACCCGTGCGTGCTCGCGTCGTCGAACACCACCGTCGCGCGCCACGTGCCCGGCGTCGGCTCGGAGAGGGTGATCTCCGCGTGGGCCAGCGCGATGACCCGGCCCTCGGCGAACTCGGCCGCGAGCGGCGTGCCCTGGAGCGCCAAGGGCGTGCGCCAGGCGCGCGCGTGCGCCGTGCCGAACCACTTTCCGCCCGCCTCGGTCGCGCCGCCGTGACACATCAGGCAGGTTCCCGAGCCGACGAAGGTGGCGCCGTCGGTCGGCTTGCCCGGGAGCACCACGTCGAGCGCCACTGCGCCACCCGGGACGATCTCCAGGCGCGGGACGTACCAGTCTCCGAGCCGCGCCCCCGGGGCGAGGACGCTGAGCTCGTGGACTCCGTCCGGTGCGTCCACCACGTAGTAGGTGCCCGACGCGTCGGTGAGCGCGACCTCGACGCCGTCGAGCAGGACCGAGGCGCCCCGCACCGGCAGCCCGTAGCCGTCCGTCACCGAGCCCGACAGCTCCGCGCCGGGATCCGTCGCGTCGATCACCAAGCGATAGGCGACGTCCTGCGCGCCGACCGCGATCGGGAACGTCGCGGGCTCGAACCCCGACGGCGCGACGACGGCCTCGTAGTCGCCCGGCATCAGCTCCAGGAACCGGGCGTCGCCGAGCGCGTTGGTGCGCGCGTCGCGCGAGCCCGGCCTCAGCGTGACCCAGGCACCGCGCACCGGCTGGCCGTCGTCGGTCTCGAGCGCGATCACCAGATCGGGACGTGCCTCCCGAACCCACGCGTCCGGCACGTCGCGCAGAACCGGCGAGCGGTCGCACGCCGCGACCAGGACCAGCAACGGCAGGAGGTACGACACGGAACTCCGACGGTGGACTCGAGGCGGCACGATGGTACCAGACAACGGGTACCGATGGGACGGCCCTCGCGTCATCCCGCCGACGACCGATGCGCCGCGCTCCGGTGGCCGCCCCTCGGCCGGGTTACGCGGCGCGAGGAGGTGGACATGGGCAAGGAGCAGGACCTCGCGACGTTTCGGGATCGCGTGAAGTCGGCGCTGGCCGCGCGGCAGATGACGCAGAAGGCCCTCGAGGAGGCCACGGAGCTCGGCGCGGGAGCCCTCAGTCGGATCTTCGGCGGGCGCAAGAAGCTCGACGCCGCTGCGCTCCACGCGATCGCGAGCGAGCTCGGCGTGTCGCACGAGCACCTGATCGCCGACACAGCGCTCGGCGCGGAGCTCGACCTCGAGGCCCCGGAGATCACGCCAGAGCCGGACCCCGCTCGCGCAGACCCGCCCCCCTCGGTCGAGCGTGTCGCCCCGGCGCCCGCCGCAGCCGCAGCCGCACCGGCGCCCGCCGCAGCCGCACCGCCCCCGCCCGAGCCCATCCCCGAGCCCGAGCCCGAGCCGATCCCAGAGCCCACACACCGCCATCGCCTCGGCGCGCTGCCCGTCATCGGCGCGATCGTCGCTGGCGTGGTCACCGCCGGCGCTGCGATCTATCGAAGACTGCGCCGCGACCGCTGATCGCCCCTCTGATTGCCCCACGCGATCGCGTGGCCGGGTGCGCCACGCGCGTCGGGGTTACCAGCCAGAGCCCCCCTCGGAAGTGAAATGCGCGCCTGCCTCCTCTCGTTCGCCCTCGCGCTGTCGGCCTGCTCCGCCAAGGTCGATCGGTTCACGCTCGACCGCGTGGTGCCGCTCGGCATGGAGACGCCCGACACCCGCAAGGCGTGCGCGGTCGGCGAGAGCCTCGGCTACGCGCTCGCCGCGGTGCCGAGCCGCGCGCGCCCTCCCCATCGCGCGTTGATCGTCGTCGAGATGACGGCTGGCCTGTGCGACGAGGCCGACGCGTGGGAGGCGCAGCTCACGGCGGTGCGCGCCGAGCGCCGTATCTCCTCCGACGGTGCCGAGATCAGCGACATCCGGGACGCTCGCCTCAGCGCCGAGCGCGCCCACGCACGCGCGGCCGATCGCTTCTGGCGGGCGTTCCAGCACACCGAGGCCGCCTTCGGTCCGATCGGCGCCGAGACCTGCCCGCGCATCGCCGCCAACGACGAGGAGGTCTACCTCCTCGGTCTGGTGAGCGGCACCGTCGCGCTGCTCAACGATCGCGCCAGTGGCGGCGTCGTGGGCGTGCCGCTCGACACCCTCGGGAAGGTCGCGCGCGGAAGTACGTGCCTGGACGACGCGCGCTGGTGGGCGGCGCCCTCCGCGCTGCGCGCCGCGTCCTGGGCGACCATCCCTGGCTCGGGGCCGGACGGCGTCGACCCCTGGGCGTTGATGCGCAGCGCGGCAGACCGCGGCGACGTCAGCGGGGTGCGCGTCGCGCGCGCCCTGCTGGTGCTGATCCGCGCCAACGCCGACCACACCGAGGACGTCGAGGAGGGAATCCGCGCGTTCGCTCACGCCTTGGAGTCCGTGCCCGCCTCGGCGTCCCACGCGCTGATCGAGGAGTACGCCCGCCTCGTGGTCCTGCACCAGTCCGATCTCCTGTGGACCGCGGCCCGCGGGCACCGCACGCCGACCCTCGGCGAGCTCCCGACCGACCCCGCCGACACCCCGCCGCCTGCCGGCCCCGACCCGTTCGCCGACGATCCGTTCGCGTCCCCCGCACCCTGAGAGAGCCCTGCATGATCAACCGACTGTGGATCCTCGTCGTCGCGCTCGTCGCCGTCGCCGCCTCCGTGCCCGCGCACGCGCAGACCCGCACCTTGTGCATCTACGACCCGGCCGGTCGCAGCGGCGACTTCTTCCGCCACATGCAGGCGTTCTCGCTCGAGGCGAGCGGCTGGGGCGCGCAGGTCGAGGCCAAGGCGTACACCGACGAGGAGACCGCCGCGAAGGACTACGACGCCGGCATCTGCGACGGCGTGGTCGCCACCGGGGTGCGCCTGCAGCGCTTCAATCGCTTCCCGTCCACGATCGAGGCGATGGGTGCGGCACCTACCTACGAGATCCTGAGCCAGATGGTCCGCACGCTCGCGACCTACGAGAGCGCCGCGGCCAAGCTCACCTCGGGCGAGCACCAGACGGTCGGGTTCATCAGCGCCGGCGCGGTCTACCTGTTCGTCCGCGACCGCTCGATCGACGGGGTGGCCGCGATGGCCGGCAAGCGCATCGCCACGATGGACTACGATGTCGCGGCGCCCACGATGGTCGAGCGCGTCGGCGCGATCATGGTACCGGCCGATCTCGGCAGCATCGGCCCGAAGTTCAACAACGGCGATGTCGACGTCGCGTACATGTCGGCCCCCGGCTACCAGCCGTTCGAGCTGTGGCGAGGTCTGGAGCCGAATGGCGGCATGCTCCGTCGCCCGCTCGCCCAGGCCACGCTCCAGGTGATGATCCGCACCTCGCGCTTCCCCGACACCTTCCCCAAGCAGGCGCGCGACTGGCTGGCCAAGCACTTCGAAGAATCGGTCGCGAACGCCAGAAAGGCCGACGCCACGATCCCTGCGAAGTACTGGATCGACATCCCCGACGCCGAGGCCGCGCGCTGGGATCGACTGTTCCAGGAGGTCCGGGTGCAGCTTCGTGACGCCGGAGCCTACGACGGCAGTATGCTCGGCGCCCTGAAGAAGCTGCGGTGCGCCGCCGACCCGTCGCGGGCGGAGTGCGCCGAGCAGAAGGAGTAGCAGGAGGCCCCTGTTGTCCTCGGAAGCCGAATCCGCCGCGCACCCGCTGACCCTCTCGGCGGCCGCGGCGATCCTCGCGGCGTTGCTGATAGCGCTCGCCGTAGGCATCGCCCCCAACGCGAGCAGCCGAATCGTCGATCTCGGGGAGCGCCTGTGGCCCGGCTACGCCGCCGAGCTGCGCGCCGATCCGGTCGCGCCGGACTGCGACGCCGAGGCGCTCGCCACGCGGCTGGTCGCCTGCCCCGCCACGGACGCGCCGTCCGCCGCGGGAGGCGATCCGTTTGCCGGTGCCGATCCGTTCGCAGCGGCCGATCCGTTCGCAGCGGCCGATCCGTTCGCCGGAGGCGACCCGTTCGCCGACGCTCGGCCTGCCGCGCAGGAGAACTGCCCGGCGCTGCGTAGTCTGCACGAGAGCTGCGTGATCGCGCTCTCCGAGCACGCCGCGGCGCTCGAGCGCCTCACCCCTGCGGTGCAGCGCTTCCGTGCGCTCGATCTGTTCGTCGGAGGGGTCGCGAAGTTCCCCTACTGGCGGCACCTGCTCTCCGTGCTGATGCTCGCAGGCGCGCTCGCGACCACGATCACGCGCATGCACATCGCGCTGCGCGACGCGCGCACCGTCCTCGAGCATCGCGTCGCGCAGGGCAGCCAGCTCGTGGCCCACCTGTTCCTGCTCGCGTCGTGCATCGCGGACGTCCGGGTCCACACCGCCTCCTCGGCAGAGGTGGAGAACCCGGAGCTACCGATGGTGTGGGCGACGGGCTTCTTGCTGCTCGCGCTGGTCAACCTCGCCCACCTGGCCAGGACACCCGCGTTCACGCACCGAAGCACCGGACTGGCACGGCTGCTGATGGTGATCCCCCTCTACGCCTACATGGCGATCCTCGCGGGCGTCTACTTCACCGTCGTGGAGCTTCACCCCTCGGGTCAGGCGATCTACCTGCACAAGTTCGTGCAGCATCCGACCGTGTACGTCGGCATCGGCCTCTACATCTGGGCTGGCATGCTGCTGTCGCAGACCACGCTCGCCCGCCGCGTGTTCCGGGTGCTTCGCCCGTGGCACCTCCCGCCAGCGCTCCTCGCGTTCCTGGTCGTGGTGGGCTCGGCGCTCCCCACCGCGTACAGCGGCGCCTCGGGCATCTTCGTCATCGCAGCCGGGGCGGTGATCTTCGAGCAGCTCAGAGAGGCGGGCGCGAGCAAGCGCCTCGCGCTGGCGACCACCGCGATGTCCGGGAGCCTCGGTGTCGTGCTGCGCCCGTGTCTGGTCGTCGTGCTGATCGCGGTGATGAACAAGCAGGTCACCACCGATCAGCTCTTCGCCGAGGGGGTGAAGGTGTTCGCGCTGACCGCGGCGCTCTACCTGCTCGCGATGGTCCTCTCCAACCGCGATGGGTGGCACGTCGCACGCCCGGGTCGCGCGCTGCCCGAGAGCGGGCGCGCCCTGGTCGCGCTGCTCCCGTATGTGGGGCTCGGCGCCGTGGTGCTCGCGTTGTACGTCGTGCTGTTCGACACCGGACTGAACGAGCGCACCGCACCGTTCGTGCTGCCTGTGGTGCTCCTCGCGCTGGTCGCATGGGATCGCTCGCGCAGCGCCGCCCGAGAGGCTGGACAGCCTGGACTGGGCGGCTCGCTGCTGGTCGCGACCGAGGAGTCCTCACACCACGTCGGCGCGCTGTTGATGGTGATGGTCGGCTCGGTGGGCCTCGGCGGCGTCGTCGAGCGCAGCGAGCTCATGCTGCGTGTGCCCGAGTCGCTCGGCAGCCTGCCGATGACCATGACGGTCCTCGTCGTCGTCCTCGTCCTCGTCGGGATGACGATGGACGCGCTCGGCGCGGTCGTGCTGGTCACCGTCACCCTCGCGCAGATCGCGTACGCGAACGGCGTCGACCCGGTCCACTTCTGGATGACGGTGCTCGTGGCGTTCGAGCTGGGCTACCTCACGCCGCCGGTCGCGCTGAACCACCTGCTGGCCCGACAGGTCATCGGCGCCGAGGCCAACCTGGAGGACGACCCGGTGCAGGGCTTCTGGGCCCGCAACGAGCACCTGTGGATGCCGATGGCGGTGATGGGTGCCGCGCTCGTGATCGTCGCTTACGCCCCGCTCGCCTGGTACCCCTGACCGCGATCAGTCGATGCAGGTCGGGGAGATCGCGATGTCGAAGCTGCGGGTCTGCGGCTCGCCGCGGTTGTTCGCGCGGGTCAGCATCACGCGCGCCTCGGTGTCGGAACACCGCGCCGGCTGGAAGCAGAACGGCATGTGGTGCTCGAGCTGGGCGGCGGTGCCGCGCAGCGCGCCCTGCAGGCCCATGAAGTTGCGGATCGCCTTGGTCTGCCCGCCGGTGGCCGCGGACAGCGTCTCGAGCGCGTCGTAGTCGACGTCGTTGCCCACGCCGACGGTGTGCACGACGGTCTTCGCGCCGTAGACATGCATGTCGAGCAGGTCGTCGAGCGTCGTGTCGATGCCGTCGTCTTCATACGAGGTGGCGTGCTCGCCCGACGAGTTGTTGTCCTGTCCGTCCGTGAACACGACCACGCTGCGGAACGCGCGGTCCATGCACAGCCCGGTGTCACTGGGCTGAAGCGCACGCTCTGCCAGCGTCTCGTTCGCGAGCCGCACGCCGTCCCACAGCGCCGTCCAGCCGCGATTGACGAACAGGCCGGCCGCGGCGTCCTGGATCTCCTCCTTCTCGTAGGTGAGCGGAACCCACTGCTCCGAGACGGTCGAGACGCGGACGAGCCCCATCCGATCTTCGGGCTGGCGCACGAGCATCGTGTGCGAGAAGTGGGAGACCGCGTCGCGGATCTCCTCGACATAGTCCCGCTCACTCCCGCTGTTGTCGGCGACGAGCACGACGTCGACCAGCGGCGGCGTCACCCACTCGAGCTCCACCCACTGCGCGGGCTCCCACGCCCCGCCGCCCGTGCGGGTCTCGACCTCGACGGTGTCGTCGTTGTTGGGTCGGTCGGGGTTGCCTCCGTTCGTGCGCAGGTACAGGAACCCCCCCATCGCGTCGCCGGCCGGGCCGGGGTTCGCCACGGTGAGCTCGAAGTCGTCAACGGCGCAGCCGGACAGGGTGAGCAGCGACAGACCGAGCAGTGTGAACCTGGACATGGATTTCTCCCTTCCCGCATTCTATCCGATCCAATCCACATCGCGCGGCAGATTGATCTGTCGTTGCTCCGACAGCGCGGGTTCGCAGCGCGGAGGCCCAGGGCGAACCCACGGAAGAAACAACCGTTCATCGCGTGCTTCCGCAGGACGTCCTCTCCGTGAATGTCCGGGGGGCGGGCGCGTCGAACGCGCCAGAAGGAACCGCGCGTGGGGAACGGGTACCAACCCCACCCCAAGCGCGAACCGAGCGACAGGAGGGGACGGATGCGGCGCGGAATGAAGATCACGGCAGCGATCGCGGGTGTGCTGGCGGGCGCCTCGTTCGCGGGAGTCGCGCTCGGCGCGGCGCTCGTACTCGGGGTGGTGGCGGTGCTGGCCATGGTGCCGGACGCGCCCAGTGTGGCACCCGTCCAGGTGGCGGTGGTTCAGACCGCGCCCGCGGAGACGCGCAGCGAGCCCGAGCCAGCGCTCGCGCCCTCGGCGCCGATCGCAGCATCGGCGACGCCTGCCGTCGCGACGCCACCCGCGACGCGACGCCCCACCGCCACGCGACCCAAGGCCATGCCTGCCGCGCCGCCAGATCGCTCCACCGGTGACCTGCTCGCCGACGAAGAGCCTTGGGAGGCCCTCGGCTTCGACAGTCCGCCCGCCCCGCCGGCGAGCGTCGGCTCCGAGAAGGACGCGGTCGCGGACGACCTGGACGCCGTGCTCTCCGACTTTCCGCGTCGGCGCTGATGCCGTGGTGCCCCTACGGGGCGCCCCGGTGCGGCTTTTTTGTCTCATTTCGCGCGTGGTCGCTCGAACGGGCCGCTCTTTGGGCGCACTTGCCTTTGGCACGCAGCTTGCTCAAGCCCATCCCACCCAACCCAGGGAGCACGCCATGACCCTCACCACCCTCCTCACCCGTGACCTGAAGACCGCCGCCGAGATCGCGCTCTCGGCCCTGATCATCACGATCGAGTCGTCCATCGCGTTCGGGATCCTCTACTACGTCACGCACTGAGCCCGCCGGGACCGTGCACGACCGAGCGACGTGCTAACCTCCGCGCCTGCTGCCCGGAGGGATGGTGCGCTCCCGACTCGTCCGACTCGCTCGTCCCCTGCTGGCTGTCTGGGTGATGATGCTGGTCGCGGGATGCGCGACGCGGCGGTTCTATCCGCTGATGACGTTTCATCCGGAGGAGCGGCCGAACCAGCGACTCGACCTCGGCGCGGTCGCCCTCCTGTCCTCCGGGCTCGTCGTCGTCATGAACGAGGTGGACAGCTCGGTGCTGTACGAGGTGGCGCCCCATGCGGGGCTCGGTGAGCTGCTGCACTCGATCGACCGGCGCGGCGACAGCTACGAGGATCTGTTCCAGCTCACCGATTCGAGCCAGGAGTGCCCCGGCGAGCCACACGAGCTGGCCTTCAACCGATGTCGGAACCGCGAATACCGCGCGTACGTCCGACTCGCGCCACGGGCGATCACCTGGCTTCCCGCCGCGGACGGCCGCGTGGTGGTGCCCGAGAAGGTAGAGGATCTGAGCCCGTTTCCGTGCCCTGCGCACGACCCGAGCTGCGAGGCGCGCGTGCTCGGGGTCACCGAGTTCTCCACCATCGGTCGCATCACCAGCTTCCGGGAGGACGCCATTCCGCGCAGCCGCGAACAGCTCGAGCGCGTGTTCGTGCTCGAGCGACGTGAAGGGGCGTGGCGCGAGGTTCGCGTCCCCGAGATCGAGGTGCTGCGGCAGCGCCTGTCGGACTGGGGGCGAGCCAACTGCGAGGTGGACTTCGTCGTCGAGGGCATCGCGTACGACCCGCACGCGCAGACCGTCTACCTCGGCGTGAACCGTTGCCAGGGCACCGCGCAGAAGGTGCTCTCGTACTCGCTGCGCGCCGCGCGAGCCGGCGTGACCGCCAACCTCGACGTCGTGGCGGAGGGCATCCGGGACCGCCGAGGCGTCCCGATCGCCGGCGTCTCCGAGGGACTCTCCAGCCTCGACTTCGCCCACGGTCAGCTCTGGGCCACCTCGTCGTGGGACGACTACGGCTACGCGACCGAGCGCAAGTACGGCGGGCGGCTGCTCGTGATGCAGGACAACGCGCTGCGTACCGTGCCGCTGCCCGGGCCGCTGCGCGATCGCTCGGACGGGCTGGTCGTCCTCCCGAACGCCGCGATGCCCGAGCACGTGCGCGACGCGGCCGAGCCCGACGCGATCTTCCCGTACCTCACGGCGCTGGTCTTGTTCGACAACGACTACGGGCAACGCCGTCGCCCGAACGGCACGGTGGTCGCGGCCACGACCCCCGCGCCGCCCGCCACGCGTCAGGCGGCCCTGATGCAGCTCACGGCGAGCCCGCTCGGGAGCCTGCCGATCGGGCTGAACAGCTTCGACTTTCGCTGGTTCCTTCGCGACCACCGCCTCGGCACGCTCGGGGTGATCGCCGGTGATCAGGTGCGCGGGAGTGGGGCATGGACGACGGCGCTGGGCGGCCTGTGGCAGGTGCGTCTCGGCTTGGCGGGACGCGGCCTGCGCTGGCTGACCGGCAAGGGCGTCGGACACAACCGGCAGGCGGCCGGCGTGACCAGCTACCAGAACGTGCCCGAGCTCCAGTTCACAGGCTACCGCGCCGTGATCAGCGTGGTCCCTGGCGAGCGCACCGCCGAGGAGGTGTCCGTCGCGCGGGTGCTCGACGAGACGCGTCGACAATACGAGGTCAGCGGTCGACTCCCCCGCGCCGCCGCGCCGGGCGCGGGGCTCGTGCTCCAGGGGTTCACGATCGACACGAGTCCGCGCGCCTCGGGCGGCATCTGCCTCGCCGCGATGGACATCGACGTGGCTTGGACCGATCCGCAGGTCCGCGATCGGGTGACGCTGCGAGCGGCCCTGCTCGGCGGGCTGTGCAACGACTTCAACAGTCGCGATCCCGACGAGTTCCACGGGCTCACCACCAACGCGGACGCCGGCGTGAAGGTGAACCTGTACTTCGCGGTGGTGGAGGGCGCCGAGGCGCGCCGCGGCACGGTGCTGGCCGCCCAGCGCGACCTCCCCGGTGCGCGCGTGGAGGGCGGCGCGACTAGCATCCCCCGCGCGGGCCGCGACATGCCGCCGCCGCCCGCCTACGTCGGGCCCGACGCGCCGTTCGAGATCGGCAACCTCCCCTCCAAGGACAACCTCGCCTGCGTCTTGATCGATGCCGCCAACGATCACGCCGAGGCGCTGCCGTTTGGCCCACACCGCAACGCCCCGGCGCCCGACCAGGTGGCGTGGCTGTACGACACCCGCGGCGCGCTCCCCACCGGCCCCGACCCGCATCGCGGCGGCAGCCTGTCCGGATTCGCGTTCGCGCTCGACCTGCGCGGCTTCGATCCCGCGCTGTACCCCGACGCCTACCGCGACGTCACCGAGGTCTATGCGCGCAATCAGAACGTCTACATCTACCGCTACCTGCTCCGGGCGTGGCTGCACGACGACGCGAAGGTGCTGCTCGAAGGGGGGATGTCCCACGGCCTCCACGTCGGCGGCTTTGGCCTGGACAACGCGATGCCCACCGCGATGCTCGTGCGCGCGGACCTGACCTGGTGGGACGGGCTCTCCGCCCCACCGCTGGCCCGCGAGTGGTCCGAGAACGCCGTGCCCCGACTGGATCCGAACCTCCAGCCGGAGGATGGCTACCTCCGCTGGTCGCACACCACCCCCAGGCAAGGCGCGCCTTCATGCTCACCGCGCTGATCCTGCACGCCTGGTTCGCGACCGCGTCCGCCCAGGACGGGCCGCCGATCGTCACCACGCCGGTCCTCGACGTGCGCCCTCGCGTCCACCACGGCTACACCGAGGGCCTGTCGCGCGGCTTCCTCACGCGCGCCGCGCCATTCACCCGAAGCCGCGTCGGCCTGGAGGTGTCCCGAGGCACGGTGACCGGGCGCGTCGTGCTGCAGCACCTGATCGGCTGGGAGTTCCTCCCACCGGACGTGGCGCAGGATGCGCCCGGCTATGGCCGCATCCCCCCTGCCCTCGGGCTCGCCGAGGGTTGGGGGAGGCTGAACGCGAAGCTGCCCGCCGGCGTGACCCTCGACATCACCTTCGGTCGGCAGCTGGTCACGCTGCACCGGGGGCGCCTGATCAGCGAGAACGACTGGTTCATCGCAGCGCGTCCGATCGACGCGATGGACGTCGTGCTCCGGCTGGGCGACTTCCAGATGCGCGTGATGAACTTCCGCGACTTCTCGGACGCGGGCGCGCTGCTCGATCCAGGCTCCACCCTGATCACCGTGGGGGGCAAGCGCGTCGACCCACTGCGCAGCTACACGTTCGACGTCGTGATGCTCATCGAGACCCTGGAAGCCGACGTCCGCTTCACCTTCGGTCCCTTCTGGGAGTTCCGGCGCGGCCGCTTCGCGCTGACGACGGAGGGCTATCTCCAGATCGAGGACCCGGACTCGGAGCCTTCCGAGATCCTGCCCACGGAGGGCAGCTCGCTCGCGGCGATGGGCGCGCTGGAGGTCGGCTGGACCTTCGGGCCCGAGCGCCTTCTGTACACCGCTGTGGGCGTCGACCTGACCACGCACCGCCTGGAGCTGCCCGGGGCCCGCGGTGGATGGGCCGCGCCGCTCGGCGATGGGTATCGGTTCTACGGGCACATGAACCTGTTTCGCAGGTCCGAGGACACCGCGCACCGAGGGCTCGTCGACCTGTTCGGGCTCGTGGTGTCCAAGCCGGTCCCACGCCTGGATCTCGAGCTGAAGCTGCACGCGTTCTGGACGACCTGGGACCCGGTCTTCCTCGGCGTCGAGGCCGACGCTACGGTGCGCTATCGCTTCACCCCGTTCGCGAGCGCCGAGATCGGCTACGCCCACTTTCGACAAGGCCCCGGCCTGGCATCGATCACCACCCTCTCGGGCCCCTACGGCACCGGCTACGGCGACATCCGCGTCAAGTTCTGACGACCGCGGTGCGCGCGAGGACGGGACGCCGAGGTACGGCGGCGTCGCGTTGACGCGAACGGCGCGAGGGGGCGCTGCGGGCTGTGGTATGTTGCGTCACGCCCCTGCGTCGGGGGCGTGACGCGGGCCGCCGGGCACGCAGCCAGAGGATTCCTTGTCGATCCGCCAGCCGGGTGCCACCGAACCCTCGAGCCTCCCTCGACCGGGGACCCTGCTCGCCGGCAAGTACCGGCTTCAGGAAGAGCTCGCGCGCGGCGGGATGGGGTGCATCTACAAGGCCGAACAGCTCCCGCTCGGCCGCATCGTCGCGATCAAGCTGCTCGACGTGCGCTACGAGGCCGACGAAGATCCCGGGTTCCAGGACCGGTTCAAGCTCGAGGCCGCCACCCTGGCGCGGCTGAAGCATCAGAACACGGTGACGCTGTTCGACTACGGGGATGACGGCGAGAGCACCTACTACCTGGTCATGGAGTACGTCGAGGGACGCAACCTCGCGCAGCTCCTGCGCACCGTCGAGGTGCTCCAGCCCGTGCGCGCGCTGCGCATCGCCTACGAGATCGCGCGCTCGCTGACCGAGGCGCACGCGCTCGGCATCGTGCATCGCGACCTGAAGCCCGGCAACGTCATGGTGATCGACACCGACGAGGGCGAGACGGTCAAGGTGGTCGACTTCGGCATCGTCAAGGTGCTCGAGGACTCCCCTGCGAACGACACGATCACCCGCCCCGACCGCATGGTCGGCTCGCCGCGCTACATGGCGCCCGAGCAGATCCGAAAGGGGACCATCGACGGACGCACCGACATCTACGCGCTCGGCGTCGTGCTCTTCGAGATGCTGACCGGACAGCCCCCGTTCAAGGGCGAGAGCTCGATCAAGACCCTGATGTCGCACTTGCAGGATCCGGTCCCGCCGATGTCGGAGCTGACGAGCCGCCCGATCCCGCCGCCGGTCGAGCAGCTGGTGCGGCGCTGCCTGCAGAAGAAGCCAGAGAATCGCTTCCCCGACATCAGCGCGTTCAAGCGCGCGGTTCGCGCGGTGCTCACCGAGGTCGGCGGCGCGGCGATCGACACCCTCGACACCTCGGGCGAGTTCGCAGGCACCACCGAGCCACCGATCGGGCAGGCGGACACACTCGCCACCCCCGCGATCACCGAGCCGCCCCCCCGACGCCTCCTGTGGCTGCTCCCGGTCGCGTTGCTGGTGTTCGTCGGGCTGTTCGGCGGCGCGAGCGTGCTCGGCTGGGTGGCTTGGCGCGGCCTGCAGCCCACGCCGCCCGCTGTGGTCACCGCGGCGCCCGCGCCGCAGCCGAGCGTCGAGCCGACGCCGGCACCGCTCGCGACGCCGGCGGATCCCGCCGAGGCGTTCCGCAACGCGAGCGCGTGGATCGTCTCGGACCCCGAGGGCGCCGAGATCTGGGAGGCGGACGCGCACCTCGGACCCGCGCCTCGGTCCTTGACCCTCGGGCTCGCCCCGGGCGACCCGCCCCGCGTGTTCGAGCTTCGGATGCCCGGTCACCGCACCGCGCGGGTCTCCCAGGGCCCGAGCCCGGTGGATGTCGACCTCAGGGTGAAGCTCGAGCGTCTCCCCACGGCGCCACGCCCGGTCGCCCCCGCGCCACAGCCCGCGCTGGACATCCGCATCGAACGCTAGGAGAGCCCGTGCGCCTGCTGCCGCGCCTTCTGCTGACCGCGCTGGTGCTCTTCGCCGCGCCCGCCCTCGCACAAGATGCCCCGTCGCTCGACACGGCGGAGGAAGCGGACCTGCACTTCCGCATCGCGATCGACCACTACGCGCGACGCGACTACCAGGGCGCGCTGGAGCATCTGCTCACCTCCAACCGGCTCGTGCCCAACAAGAACGTGGTGTTCAACATCGCGCGAACCTACGAGCAGCTCGGGCTGTTCGACCAGGCCTTCCGGCACTACCACGAGTACGTGACCCTGGAGGCCGACGCCGACGCGCGCGCCACCGGCGAAGCCTCGATCGAGCGCATCCGCAGCCGGGTGGCGCTGGTCGCGGTCGAGAGCGATCCACCGGGCGCCGTGATCTACGTCGACCGTCGCGACCTGGGTGCGCGCGGCAGCACCCCGCAGACGCTGGCGCTGCCGCCCGGCGAGCACACGGTGCTCCTCGAGCTCGCCGGCCACGAGGGCGCCAGCGCCACGACCGAGGCGCGCCGCGGCGAGACCGCCACGGTGCGAGCGTCCCTGGCGCCGATCCTCGGCGTGGTCCAGGTAGCCGGCGCGCCGGCCGGCGCGACGATCCGACTCGGGTCCGAGTCCGGCCCGGTCGTCGGCGAGCTCCCGGGCACGCTGCGCCTTCCCCCGGGTCCGCAGGTGCTCGTGGTCGATGCGCCCTCCTACCAGGGCGCACAGCGCGTGGTGACGGTCGACCCGGAGCAGGACGCCCGGCTCCACGTCGAGCTCTCGGTGCTCACCGGCCAGCTGGTCGTCGACGCGCTGGAGCGCGACGCGCTGATCGAGATCGACGGGCGCGCCGCCGGGTTCACGCCAGCGGTCCTCGACGTACCGGTCGGCGCGCACGTCGTGCGCGTCAGCCGCGCAGGATTTCGCGCACACGAGGAAGAGATCCTCGTCGTCCAGGGGGAGCGCGTCGCCCTCGACGTCCGCCTGCGCAGCGCCCAGGAGATCACCGCGGCGACGCGCACCGCGCGCACCATCGAGCAGGCGCCGGCCAGTGTGTCCGTGATCTCGCGCGAGGAGATCCGGGCGTTCGGCTACCAGACGGTCTACGACGCGCTCGCGGCCACGCGCGGCGTGTTCCAGACCCACGACCTCACCTACGCCTCGCTCGGGATCCGCGGGTTCGGGCGCCCCGGCGACTACGGGAACCGCGTGTTGTCGACGATCGACGGGCACACGATGAACGACGACCTGCTGGGTGCGTCCTACATCGGCAACGACCTCACCTCCGACCTGTACGACGTGCAGCAGATCGAGGTCGTGCGCGGTCCCGGCTCGGCGCTCTACGGCACGAACGCGTTCTTCGGCGTGCTCAACGTGGTCACCGCCGACGACGAGGCGCTGCCCCGACCGCACATCGCGTTCACCGCCGATGGCGGGCGCACCGCGCGCGCGCGCGTCGGCGCCGGTGTGGGCGACGCGCGCCGCGGCGGCTGGTTCGGCCTCGGCGGGTTCGGCGCGCAGGGCGGCGACTACCAGTTCCCCGAGTGGGAAGGCGACGCACCCGGCGGCCTGAGTCAGCGCGCCGACGGCGCATTCGGTGGGACGTTCCAGGCGAAGGCGTGGTTCGACGACGTCACGGTGCAGGCGTACTTCAACGGCCGCCGCAAGCGCATCCCGACCGGCGCGTTCGAGACGCTGCTCGGCGATCCCCGTGCTGCGACCACCGATCTGCGCTCGTTCGTCGAGGTGCGCTGGGAGCCCGCGCTCAGTGAGCGAGTGCGGCTGTACACCCGCGCCTACAACGACTTCTACGCCTATATGGGCGACTACCCGTACGGTCGGGACATCGTCACCTCCGACCGCTGGACCGGCGCGTGGGCCGGCGTGGAGCCACGACTGGTAGCCAGCCCCACCGACTGGCTCGAGCTCACCGCTGGCGCCGAGGCGCGCTTCTACTACCACGCCCGCCTGCTCGGCTTCGACCAGACCGGCGGCAGCGAGGAGCGCTACCTCGACGAGCGCCCCACCCAGCAGGTGTACGCCGGCTACCTCCTCGGCGAGGCCCGCGCGGGCGACTTCCTCCGGGTCTCCGTCGGCGGTCGCTACGATCACTTCACCCTCGAGCGGACCGGCGGCGCGTTCAGCCCGCGCGCCGCCGTGATCTGGAGCCCCGGCGAGCACGACGTGATCAAGGTCGTCGGCGGCACCGCGTTCCGCGCGCCGAGCCCCTACGAGTGGTTCTACAACGACGACGGGTTCACGCAGATCGTGCCCGAGCAGCTCGCCGCCGAGCGGATCTGGACGGGCGAGCTGGAGTACAGCCACCGGTTCGACGACGTGACCAGTCTCACCATCGCTGGCTACTTCAATCACCTGCCCAACCTGATCGACACCGAGCTCACCGGGACACAGGGCGAGCAGGGCGAGCTGTTCTGGTACGCCAACAGCGCTGCCGCGATCAGCACGCTGGGCGCCGAGTACGAGCTGCGCCGGGAGTGGCGCCGCGGCATCCTGTTCGCGTTCCAGCACTCGATGCAGCGAACGCGGGAGGGCTCGCTCATCTCGGGGTCCGCGATCAGCAACTCCCCCGAGCACCTCCTCGCGCTGAAGGGGGCCGCGCCGATCGTGCCCGGGCTCGTGACTGCGGCGACGCGCCTGCGCGCCGAGACCCCGCGCGTCACCTCGACCCGGGCGCGCACCGAGTGGGCCCTCCTCTGGGATCTGACCGTCACCGGCGAGGTGCCGAGCGCTCCGCTGCGCTTCGGGCTCGGCGTGCGCAACCTGCTGGACTGGCAGCACAACCACCCAGGGGGGGTCGAGCTGCGGATGCCCCACCTGCCTCAGCCGGGCCGCACGTTCTTCGCGTCCTTGGAAGCCCACCTGTAGCGCCGCGTAAGGGTCGACGACGATCCGACGGCCGCGCTGAGCGAAGATGGGATCGTGCGCTGGACCTCCACCCTCTCGAAGACAGCCAACACCGCCGAGGCGGTCCGCGAGGTCGTGCGCACGGTCCGGAGCGCGCTGGTGCACACGCCCGACCTGGTCGTGGTGTTCGCGTCGCCCCACCACGAGGCCGGCTATCGGCTCCTGACCCGCGCGCTGTCCCGCGCGTTCCCCCACGCGGTGATCCTCGGCGGGTCGGGCCACGGGATCATCGGTGGCGGCCGCGAGATCGAGGATGGTCCTGCCCTCTCGGTCACCGCCGCGTGGCTTCCCGACGTCCGCCTCGATGCGTTCCACGTCGCGCCGCACAGCCTGCCCGACGCCAACGCGCACGGTGGCATCTGGGCCGATCTGCTCGGTCTGGGGGCCGAGTCGCCGCAGGCGTTCTTGCTCGTCGCCGATCCGTTCACGCCGAGCGCGAACGAGCTGGTCGAGAGCCTCGACGTCGTCTATCCCTCCACGCCCAAGATCGGCGGCGTCGCGAGCGGCGGGGACGGCCCCCGCACCACCGCGCTGTTCCTCGGGGACCGCGTGCTCCGCGAGGGCACGGTCGGCGTCGCGCTCACGGGCAACATCGAGGTCGACACCGTCGTCTCGCAGGGGTGCAAGCCCATCGGCCCCCCGATGATCGTGACGCGCAGCGAGGCCAACCTGATCCTGGAGCTGGACGGACGCGCCCCGCTCGAGGCCCTCCAGGAGATCTACGACGCGCTGGAAGAGCCCGACAAGGTGCTGTTCCGCACGTCGCTGTCGTGCGGAATCGAGCTGCGGGACACCGTGCTGCATCGCGACGACGCCTACCTGGTCCGACCTGTGCTCGGGCTGCACGAAGAGACGGACGGCCTGTACATCGACGAGGTGCTGCGCCCCTGGCAGGTCATCCGGTTCCACCTGCGCGATCCACGCGCGAGCGATGCCGACCTCCGCCGGATGCTCGCGCGCTACCGGAAGAGCCGCAACGAGCGCCTGCCGCTGGGCGCCCTGCTGTTCTCGTGCGTGTGGCGAGGGCGCGATCTGTACGGCTACGACGGGCACGACAGCGCGGTGTTCCGCGAGGTGGTCGGCGACGTCCCGCTCGGCGGCTTCTTCTGCAGCGGCGAGATCGGCCCCTCGCAGGGCTCCACCTACCTCCACGGCTACACCAGCGCGTTCGGACTGTTCAGGCCCCGAGGCGGCGAGGTCTGAGCCCGCGGCCCGACCGGGTCAACCGTCGGGTGCCTCGAGGGCCCGCACGCTCCCACGGCTGTTCACCGAGCGGATGACATCCGCGAGCAGCGCCTCGAGCGAGAACGCGGTGTACCAGGTCGGCGGATAGGGGTGGAGCACCGA
The DNA here is from genome assembly GCA_964419905.1 of uncultured Enterobacteriaceae bacterium. Taxonomy (GTDB): domain Bacteria; phylum Myxococcota_A; class UBA796; order UBA796; genus JAFDJI01. The sequence goes on along the minus strand of CAYQSE010000004.1, from coordinate 3,477 downwards.
GGTCGTGCCCGCGATGGCGAACCGGACGCCGCGCGAGGTCGCCTCGGCGTGCAGCTCGGTGAGCCGCTCCCAGCCGGGGCCGGAGAGCAGCGGGTGGGCACATGCGACGAAGATCCCCCGCGCGCCGCGCTCCCACAGCGAGCGCACGCCGGAGACCACGCTGCCCGCGGTGTCCACGATGTCGTCCACGATGAGCACGTCGCGATCCTGGACGTCTCCGAGCACCGTCGTGCGGGTGACCGTGTTGGCCTGCGAGTAGTCCCGCTCCTTGGAGAGCGCCGCCAGATCGCGCTTGAGCGCCTGTGCATACATGCGCGCCGTCTCGAGGCCCCCGACGTCGGTGGAGGCGACCACCTCGCCCACGAGCCCCCGCTCGTCGAGGAACCGCGCGAACGGGTTGCCGATCGACACGCTCTCGAGCACGGTGCGGCGCGGGTCGTAGCAGCCGACGAGCCCCTCGGTGTGCGGCTCGACGGTGAGCACCATCGAAGCGCCGGCGGCCTGGATCAGGCGCGCGAACAGCCCGGTGCTGACGCCCTCCCGCGTGTGGCCCTTCCGCTTGTCCTGACGGGTGCCCGGCAGGTAGGGCAGCACCAGGGTGACCCGATCCGCATCCGCCAGCCGCGCCGCGTCGACGGCGTGGAGCGCCATGAGCAGGTTGTCGTAGACGGTGCGACCGGTGCCGGGCGCCACGGCGCGCTGGAACACGTAGACGTCGGTGCCGCGGACGTTCTTGTCGATGACGTGCTTGCCCTCACCCACCCCGAACCACACGTCGCGGCTCGGGGTGACAGCCACGCCGAGGCGCTTGCCCACGCCCTCGGCGAGGTCACGGGCGTGGTCACAGGCGATCAGACACAGCGGGGCGCGCGCTTCCATGCGAGCAGCATGGCGCGAACACCGCCGCGCGTCCATCCCCCCCCTCGCCCCCCACGCGCGCGGCGCAGGTAGCCGCATGGCCGATTCCATGCGATCCTGCAGCCCCTGGAGCGCAGCGCGCGGACGTGCCGGCCTTTCTTCCCAAGACCCTGCTCAATCGTCTGATGGGCGTCGTCGCGCTGATCGGCGCGGTGCTGGCGGTCGCGACGACGCTGCTGGTGCTCCGATCGGCGCAGCAGGCGGCCTCCGAGATCGCGGCCTCCGAGCAAGCGCGCATCCTCGCGATCGCGAGCACGCTGGCCCCGCTGATCGACGGCGACGAGCACGAGCGACTGACCCGGACCCTGCCCGCGATGGACGCGATCCGATCCTGGAGCGAGGCGCCGCCCGAGGCACAGCGCCTGCAGCGCAAGCTGGCGCGCATCACCGCGCAGAACGAGCTCGCCACCCCTGTGCTCACGCTGAGGTTGCGTCCCCAAGCACGCGCTCGGGTGCTCGCAGATCCGGACACATCGCACCTCCACGCGATGGAGTTCGTGCTGAACAGCGGTGACGCGCCGTACTGGCTGCACACCTACGCGTACAAGCCCGAGATGGCGGTCGCGCTGTTCGACGGCAAGCCCACGGTGGTGGCGCCCTACCAGGACGAGCACGGGCAGTGGATCTCGGCCTACGCGCCGATCCACGACGGCGACGGGCGCGTCGTCGGACTGCTCGAGGTCGACGCGCCCCTGTCTTCGCTGTTGACGGCCGTGCGGGAACGGACCCGTCAGACCGCGCTGGTCGCAGCGGTCGCGTTCCTCGCGATGCTCGGACTGGTCACGCTGCTCCTCAGTCGCACCACCGGCTCGCTCTCGCGACTCGAGCGCGCCGCGGCCCGCTTCGGGCGCGGCGACTACGACACACCGATCGACATCGAGGGCGTGTACGAGGTCAGCCAGCTCTCCGAGGCCCTCGAGAGCGCGCGCAAGCAGATCCGCGCGCACATCATCGCCCAAGGCGAGCAGCGGCGCGCCCTCGCTCAGGCGCTCGACGCCGCCGAGCACGCGACCCGTGCCAAGTCCGCGTTCCTCGCGAACATGAGTCACGAGCTCCGCACGCCGATGAACGCCGTCCTCGGCTACAGCGAGCTGCTCATGGAGGACGCCGAGGTCGCCGGACACGCCGAGATCCTCGCCGACCTCCGCAAGATCCACGCAGCGGGCAAGCACCTGCTCGGGCTGATCAACGGCGTGCTCGACCTGTCCAAGGTCGAGGCGGGCAAGATGGACCTCTACATCGAGGAGATCGACCTCCCCCGGCTCATCGAAGAGGTCGTCGCGACGATCGTGCCGCTCGCACGCAAGCAGGACAACGAGCTGATCGTAGACATCGAGCCGGGCGTCGCCACCATCCATTCGGACATCACGAAGGTGCGCCAGTGCCTGCTGAACCTGCTCGCGAACGCGTGCCGGTTCACCGAGGACGGCACCGTCGCGCTGCTGGTTCGTCGAGAGGACCGCGGGGGCCAGCACGAGGTGACGTTCTCGGTCGTCGACACCGGCATCGGGCTCTCGGACGAGCAGCTCGGCCGGCTGTTCCAGCCGTTCTCCCAGGCCGATCCGTCGACGCCGCGCCGGTTCGGAGGGACGGGCCTGGGGCTTGCGCTGTCGCGCACCCTCGCCCAGATGATGGGCGGAGACATCGAGGCCGAGAGCACCCCCGGCGTAGGTTCGCGGTTCACGCTGCGCCTGCCGCTGCCCGACCTGACCGCCGGAACCGTCCCTCATCCGGAGGCCGTGGGAGCCACCGTCCTGCTGATCGACGACGACCGGACGGCCCTCGACATCATCAGCCGCACGCTGCAGCACGAGGGCTTCCACACCGTCACCGCCACCGATCCCGCCGAGGGGCTGCGGCTGGCCCGGGCCCTCCGTCCGCTCGCGATCGGGCTGGACGTGTTGATGCCGAGCATCGACGGGTGGGAGGTGCTCCGTGCGCTCAAGGGCGATCCCGAGACGGCGGACATCCCGGTGTTGATGATCTCGGTGGTCGAGGGGGAGAGCCAGGCGCTCACGCTGGGCGCCGCGGACTTCCTGCAGAAGCCGATCGAACGGGATCGCCTCGTCGCCGCGCTGCGGCGCGCGACGGGCTCGGAGGCGCAAGAGGGCACGCTGCTCATCGTCGAGGACGAGCCCGAGGCGCGCGAGGTGCTCCGCCGCTCGCTCGAGGAGGAGGGATGGCTCGTGCGCGAGGCTGCGGACGGCCGCGCCGCGCTCGCCGCGATGGATCCGCCGCCGCGCGCGGTCCTGCTCGATCTGATGATGCCCGAGATGGACGGCTTCGAGTTCCTCGCGGCCATCCGGAGCGACCCGGCGCTGATCGCCGTGCCGGTGATCGTGCTGACCGCGATGGACCTGTCCGCCGATCAGCGGCGGCGGCTGGAGGCGTCAGCGCAGCGCGTGCTGTTCAAGGGCGAGACGAGCCGCGAAGAGCTGCTCCGCCAGACCCACGCCGCGCTGCACCGCCTGGTGCGCGACCAGGACGCGCCGCGCTCAGCAACCGGTAGCTGACGCGCAGGTGCCGACGTTGGCCTTGGCCCCACCCTGCCCCGCGGTG
>CAYQSE010000003.1:69431-76505 GCA_964419905.1 uncultured Enterobacteriaceae bacterium | reverse complement strand
TCATCCGGACTTCTTGGAGAAGTGATCAATCGACAGGCGAGACGCCCGCCCCACGTGATCTCAGGCACGGTGCGAGATGTGTAGGATCGACAGGCGGGACGCCCGCCCCACGTGATCTCGGGCCGCAGCCGAGATGTGATGGATCCTGAGGCGAGACGCCCGCCCCACGTGATCTCGAGCCCCAGTCGAGCTGTGTGGGATCAGGAGATGGGCACCGTCATGGGCACGGGATGAGCCCCGCGCGCAACGCCCGACAGGCTCTTAGAACGCGACGCCCAGCCCGACCCGACCGAGCAGCAGCGTGTCGTCGAGCGTGCCGCGCACGGTGCGTGTCTCGGCCCCGATCACGTCGAGCTGGCGATCGAGGTACTCGACCCCGAGATCGACGTAGACGTGGTCGGTGAGGTGCACGCCCACCGTGCCGTCGAGGCCGAAGCCCATGAACGTGGATCCGTAGGCGAGCAGGAAGTCCGCGCCCAGCGTGGTGAACGCGCGGCCGAAGTCCGCGCCCAGCTCCGGGCCGACGCTCAGCGAGGGCACGAGCAGCGTGTTGAACGCGTAGATCACCTGCGTGTCGGTGCGCTCCTCGGTGAAGTAGATGAAGTCGTTCACCCGGAGACCGGCGCGGGCGCCGACGTGCAGACGCGACCGGTCTACGTCGAAGAAGTAGCGCCCGAGCACGTCGACGCGGAGGTCGTGCAGCGTGTCCCGGACGATCTGATCCCCGAAGATCTCGGCCGAGATCCCGTACAGTGCAGCGCGGTACTGCACCTGGACGCCGAGGTAGGGCAGCGGCGGCAGCCAGCCCCGGGCGTTGGCCTCGAAGCCCTGCGGCAGCGCGTTCTTGCCGCCGCTCTCTCCGCCGATCGCGAACGTCTGGCCGAGCAGCGGGCCATCGGTGCCGTTCGGGACCTGTTGGTAGCCATACGACGCCAGCACGTAGCTGGCGCGCAGCCGGAGCGCGGGCTCGACCGCGCCGGGGGACGGGGGACGGGGCGAGACGGGGTGGTCGGTCGCCGTCTCGGTCGCCGCGGGCGCCTCGGCCTCGGGCAGTGGCGCCACCGACGTCCACCCGGACGCGGCCTCGCCGCCGTGCTCCACGCGCGTGAGCACGACGTTCGCGCGCCAACGACGCGCGATGGCGACCTGTGCCGGGCCGCCGACCAGCGGCATGGCGATCGGTGGCACTTCGGCGGGGAGCTGGGCCACCGCAGCGGCGGCGTGCAGGTTGCCGAACCGACCCCGGAGGCCCGCGAACCCGGCGGTGCGCCCGGCGGTGAACAGCGCGAGCCCGACGCCGTTCGCGTCGGTGGTGACCGACGGAGTGATCGTGCCGTCGGCACCGACGACGTCGAGCGTGACCGACACGCCGGGGACGGGCAGCCCGAACGCGTCGGTCGCGATCACCGCGACCGGGACGCCACTGAGGCCGTCGTTGGTGAGGCGATCCCGGGACGGGACGATCACGAGGTGACGCAGCGGGTTGCCGGACGGCTCCGCCATCGGTCGCGTGAGCACCTCGACCGGGCCGGTGGGGTTGGTGAGGAAGGTCGCGCGGACCGTGCCGTCCGCGGCGCGCGCGGCTTCGCCGTCCAGCTTGGCGCCGCCGCCGACGAACGCGAGGCGCGCGTCGGGACGCGGCGAGCCATCAGCGTCGAGCGGCGTGGCGACGATGCCCAGCCGCGTGCCTCCAGGTGCCAGCACCGGCGGATCGGGGACCACCCGGACCTGGTCGGGGAGCGCTGGCACCAGATCGAGCATGAGCGTGTCGAGCTGCACGTCCTGACCGTCGATGCGGGCCGCGACCGAGATCCCGTCGCGCGCTTCGATGGGGAGCGTCCACGTCGCCTCGTACACACCGTCGGCCAGGTGTCGTGCCTCGCTGACCGTGCCCGCTGCGACGTCGAACACGACCTTCGCCTCGGTGTCGGCGAGACCCGCAGGCGTGCGCACCAGCGCGCGGAGCGGAACGCCGGTGGCCGCGTCGGCGGGCAGCGCGGTCGGCGTGGGGAACAGCACGATGCGCCGCGTCTCGGGCACGCGCAGATCGATCTCGGTGGACGTGGTCTCCCCGTTCGTCACCGTGATCACCGTGCCGGTGGTCACGCCGGGCCGCACGACGATCGGCACCTCGGCGCGCCCGCCTGGACCGGCCACGACGGGTCCGAAGCGCTTGCCGCCGACGTCCAGCGTGACCTCGGCGCCCGCCGGCGCGAGGATCGGATAGTCGACCTTGCCCGCCATCCGCACGACCGTGTAGCCGCGCGCGTCGAACGGCTGCCGCACGTCGGCGGCGGTGAGCAGCGCGATGTGCGGGTAGTTCACCTTCTTCGGGACGTAGCGGGCCGAGAACGCGCCACCGCCGTCCGACTTCAGCGCCTTGACCTCGCCCTCGGACGCGCGGAGCACGACGTCGGCGCTGTCGAGCGGCTGCCCCGAACCGCCGCTCAGCGAGATCGACAGGTCGGTGCCGAGGTCCTCGCCGACCACGAGCTCGGCGGGCATCGCGAGCCGAACCTCGTGCGCGAGGGGAGGCACCACGTCGAACGCGAGCACGCGCTCGAAGCGCGCGCGATCGGCGCCGCGACCGCGCAGCGTGATCTGGACCGGCGTGCGCTCGGCGACCCGCTCGGGGCGGTAGTCGAAGTGGTAGACGCCGTTGCCCTGGTGGGACCATCCGCTCACCGCGCCGCGGCTCGCGACGAGGCGCGCGTCGAGATCGGTGTTCGGCGCGCCGCTCGGACCCAGCGCGATCACGTACAGGCGGTGCGCCGACGCGCCATCGCCGGTGACCTGACCCGGGGGCAGCAGCTCGATCAGCCCGGCGACCGGGATCGGCTCGGTGGACTGAGCGTGCGCTGGGGTGGGGACGCTCAGGACGGCGTGCGAGCCGGCGAGCGAGAGGGCGAGCAACCAAGGACGAATGCGGCCCAAAGGAGCCTCCAGCGGGGGCGGCGGAGCGACGGGCGTGGAAGGTACCCCGCAGCCGGCCTCCCTGATTGTCAACCCGATGTAAGGGCGACGCGGCCGGATGTGTCGGGGCACGGACACGTCGGTTGACACACGGTGACGACTAGTCGGCGAAATGGGCCGTCTCTGCCAGCGAAACCCACCTGCGGAGGACGCCATGCACCCCATCAAGCTCGCCCTGATCGCTTCCGGAGCCCTGTTCGCGCTGACCGCCTGCACGGACGGGATCGGCATGCCCGACTGGGACCTCGACTCCGCCGACACCGGCTACTGGGACGAGGTCGTCCCGATGATCGCCGAGGTCAGCTTCACCTGCGACTACGGCAACCCCGACCTGTGGCGGTTCTACTCCTACCTGGACGGCTGGGCGGGGCAGTCGATGCTCGACATCTTCGAGACCGGCGACGGCAACTGGCCCAACAACCCGAGCGCGGTGTGGTCCGAGACCCACGTGATGACCAACACCAACTACGCCGACGACGGGACCTGGGACGAGTGGTCGCTCACGCTGCGGGCGGTGAGCTCCATCGGACAGCAGGTCGGTGGTCAGACCACCCTGTTCGGCTGCAACTGGAACGACGGCGGCTCGCTCGCGTTCCGCCAGACGATCTACGACGACAACGGCGCGGAGCTGGACTGCGTGATCTGGGGCAGCCGTAGCCAGCAGTACTTCAACGGCTACCTGGGCGACAGCTGCGTGTGCATCGACCCGGATGGCCGCTGCGACAACTGATCGAGCGTGACCTCACGCGCCCCGTCCGGCAACCCCGGGCGGGGCGTTCGTGCGTCTAGAGGAGGCGACGCGCCTTGATCTCGAGGTAGCGGGTCAAGAGGCTCGGGGTCAGCGTCTCGGCGCTCGCGTCGACGACGAGCGCACCGCGCCGCCGCAACGCGGCCATCGACGCCTCCCGCCACGCGATCAGCTCGGCGGCTGCGCCGCGCGCGTAGGCGACCTCGGGCGCCCCGGGCGGCGCGTCGAGCAGCGCGTCGAGGTCGGTGTCGCGCATCCACACGCACAGCGGCAGGTGCCGCGTCGCGAGCCCGGCGATCAGCGCGCGGGTCAGCTCCGCGTTCGCCTCGTCCACGACCGTCGTGAACAACACCACGAGGCTGCGGCGGCGCACGGAGTGTGCGAGGTGCCGGAACGCGAGCGCGAAGTCGGGCTCGTGCAGCGACGGGAACAGATCGTAGGTGCCGCGGATCAGCGCGCTGCCGCTCGCAGCACCGCCGCGCGGCGGGTGCCACGCGCGCACCTGCCGATCGAACGCGAGCAGACCCACGCGGTCCCCGTGCCGCAGCGCCACCTGCGCGAGCATCATCGCCGCGTTCAGCGCGTGATCGAACGCGGTCATCGCGCCCACCTGCCCGCTCATCATCCGCCCCGCGTCGAGCAGCAGGATCAGGTTCTGGTTGCTCTCCTGCCCGAACTCCCGCGTGATGAAGTCGCCCTTGCGCGCGGTGGCCCGCCAGTCGATGTGCCGGTAGGCGTCGCCGCTCACATACGGGCGCAGGCGCTCGAACTCGTTCTCGCCGCCCAGGCGACGGCGCGAGCGCACTGGCAGCCGGCGCTCGGCCTCGCGCGCCTGCAGCCCGTGTCGGCGCAGCTGCGTGAAGCTCGGGTAGATGCGCACGCTGCCGGGCACGTCCAGGCGACGCTGGCGCTCCCACAGCCCGAGCGGAGACGACCACCGCACCGTGACCGGGCCGAACGCGCGCTCGCCCCGGGCGTCGACGTGCAGCGTGTAGCTCAGCTCGGCGTCCTCGCCGGCGGCGAGGCGTAGCTGCGCCGGGAGGCCGTCGACCTCGCCCGGCGCGTCGTCGGTCACGCGGAGCCGCAGCCCGCGGCGCCCCACGTTGAACAGTCGCAGATGCACCGCGAACGGCCGACCGACCGCTTGCACCGCGCCGAAGTGGCGCTCGGCGCGCACACGACCCGAGGCGAGCGCCAGATCCGCCGCCGCGACGAACAGCAGCGCGAGGTCGAGCGCGATCATCGGCGCGAGCGCGGCCCACACCCAGAACGCGACCGCCGCGACCCCGAGCGGGATCGACGCCAGCGCGACGAGGCGGCGGGTCGGGATCACGCGCGCTCGCCGCCGGGGACGGGCACGTCCTGCAGGATGTCGTCGACGATGGCGTCGGGCGAGATCCCCTCCAGCTCGGCGTCGGGCTGGAGCAGGAAGCGATGGCGCAGCACCGGGTGCGCCAGCGCCTTCACGTCGTCGGGGACCACGAACGTGCGCCCCTCGGCGGCCGCCTCGACCTGCGCGCACAGCAGCAGGGCGATCGAAGCGCGCGGCGAGGCGCCGAGATCGACCGACGGGTGCACCCGCGTGCGCCCGACGACGCGGGTGATGTACGCGAGGATCTCGGGGTCGACCCGCACGCGGCGAGCGGTCTGCCGCAGCCCCTCGAGATCTTCGGCGGTCGCCATGGTGCGCAGGCCCACCCGATCGAGGTCGGCGGCGTCGAAGCCGCGCAGGTAGTGCTCGAGCAGGGTGATCTCGACCACCTCGGGCGGGTGGTCGACCAGCACCTTCATCAGGAACCGATCGAGCTGCGCCTCGGGGAGCGGGTAGGTGCCCTCGCTCTCGATCGGGTTCTGCGTCGCGAGGGTGAAGAACGGGCGCGGCAGCGTGCGCGTCTCGCCATCGATCGTGACCTGCCGGTCGCTCATCGCCTCGAGCAGCGCGGCTTGCGTCTTCGCGGGCGCGCGGTTGATCTCGTCGGCGAGCAGCACCTGGGTGAAGATCGGGCCGGCGTGGAACGCGAACTTCCCCTCGCCCTGGTTGAAGATGTCGCCGCCGGTGACGTCGCTGGGCATCAGGTCGGGCGTGAACTGGATGCGGCGGAACGACACGCCGAGCACGCGCGCCAGCGTGCGCGCGAGCAGGGTCTTGCCGATGCCGGGCGGCCCCTCGAGCAGCACGTGACCGCCGGCGAGGAGGGCGACGAGCGTGGCCCGCAGCACGGGCTCCTGCCCCAGCACCACCCGCGCCATCTCGTCCTCGATCGCGCGAAAGGTGTGCGCGAAGGCCTGCACCGACTCAGGCGTCGGGGGCTCGTTCAGCTGCGCCTCGTGATCCGCCACAACGCCTCCATGATCTTGAAGTCCGCGGGCCCGCTCGGCCCGCTCGGGTTGGACGCGGCGTCCTGCGCCGCTTCGACCAGCGCCCGGGCCGCGTCGGGATCGGAGCCGGCGCGACGCGCCGCCTCCGCGAGGCCGCTCGGACCGAGCCGCGCGAGCCACAGCCCGGCGTACGCCGACGCCGCCCTTCGCGACGCCCGGAGGCGCGCATAGCGCGAACCCAGCGCGCGCACATGGTCCGCGAACCGGAGTCGACCTTCCTCGGGTGGATCGCGCAGCGGCGCGAACGGCCAGCCGCGCCACAGCGCCGCGAGCACCACCAGCAGCAGGAGCTGGAGCACGAACGGCAGCAGGCGCGCGTTCGCCAGGCTGCCGATCGGGCTGTCGCTGCCGGCTGCCGCCACCGTCGCGAGCTGCACGCGCTGCGGCTCGGGCAGCGGCCACGCGCCGAGCTGAGCGCCGAGATCGAGCAGGAGACCGAGGAACAGCTCGTTGCTCGGGTGTACGAGCGCGCCGTTCCACAGCAGCCGCGGGTCGGCGATCGCGACCACGCCGCCGTCGCCGAGCGGGAGCGCCGCGACGACGCGCACCGGGCCCTCGGTGTGCGGCCCCTCGCCACGCAGCAGGCGGCTGTTGCGCTCGGAGGTCGTCTCACCGACCACCACCCACGGGATGCCCTCGCCGGCGACCCAGCCCGCGTCGGGTCCGTCCGGCCAGCGCGGCGTGGGCAGCCACCCGTCCAGGATGGACTCCACCCGGACCTCCAGCGTCCCGGTGAGCTCGGCGAGCGGCCCCAGCTCTGGCAGCGCGCCCTGCGGATCCCCGGCCAGGATCAGCAGGTGACCCTCCGCCACCCACGCTCGCAGCGCGTGCCAGTCCGCCTCGCGCGGGGTGATGCCCGAGAGGTCGAGGACCAGCGCGTCCAGGTCGTCCTCGAGCTCGCCGAGCCCGCGCAGGCGCCACGAGACCTCGTAGCCCTCCCGCGCGAGCAGGTCGAACAGCGCGGCGTCGCCCTG
>CAYQSE010000003.1:54972-69421 GCA_964419905.1 uncultured Enterobacteriaceae bacterium | reverse complement strand
GGGCCGAACCGACAGGTGTCGTCGCTGGCCGCGAGCAGGAAGAGCAACAACGCCACGCTGGTCGCGAGCCGTACAACGCGCTCGGCGGCGGCCAGCGCCTGCCTCGCGACCGCCTCGCCGATCGTCAGGCCGCCCCAGCGGAGGCCCTCGACGGTGCGGAGCACGTCCGCGAGCGGCGCGTGGACGGCAGCGTCGCGCCGCACCCCGCGCAGGTATTCGCGGTCGGTGCGCGCGCGGTGCAGTCGCAGGCGTCCTGCCTGGGCGAGCGCGCGCAGCGCGGCGCCGCGCGCCAGCAGCACGACGTCGGTGAACCGCTCGTCGGCGAGCGCGCTGCGGGCCGCGCCGAGCAGGTCGTCGGGCGGGGCGTCGGGCACCTCGTCGGGTGCGGGTGGCGCGATCTCCGAGGGCCTCGGAGCGGCGGTTGGTGTCGGGGCGTCGCGACGCCAGCCGAGCACCGCGACGATCACCCGGATCAGCACGAGCACGACCAGCGCGACCGCGATCGCCGCGCCCCAGCGGAGCAGCGCGAACAGCCACCCCGTCGCGTCCTCGGGCGCCTCGCACGACCAGCCCTCGATCGACATCGGGGGCTTGGGCTTCGAGGGGGGCGGCGCGGGCGTCGAGCCGGGGCTTGCCCACCCGCCCGCGCAGCCCGCCGGGTCCACCACCTGCTCGGCGGCGCCCTCTTCGCAGGTCGCGCGCAGCCCGGGGCAGCGATCCGGAGGCAGACCCTCGAGGAGCGCGCAGAACGCCTTCGCGTCCTCGGCGTCGGCGCCGGGCACGTGGCAGAAGCGGTAGGCGGCGTCGTCGAGGGGCGAGGCGTCCAGGGCGCTGTCGGTGTCGTCCAGCGTCTCGGCGTCGGGCGCGCACGCGGTCAGCGCGAGGAGCAGCGGCAGCGCGCACCTCATGCGAGCCCCGCCGCGCGCAGGCCGACCTGGAGATCCCAGCCCTCTTGCCGCGTGCGCGCGTCCACGTAGAGCAGCAGCCGGTAGATCGCGTACAGCGGCTGGGACGCGAGCACCCCGGCCAGCAGGTAGGGGGTGACCTGCAGCGTGACGAGCGAGCCGAACGGCTCACCGAGCTGGAACACGAACCGGACGACGGCATGACCGGTCGCCTCGGCGGCGAGCGCCGCCCACACGGGCAGCGCGGCACCCGCGAGCACGCCGACCGCAGCCGCGCCGATCTGTCCCGCGGCGAGTCGGGCCGCGCGTCGTTGGCCGCGGGCGGCCGACACGCGCTCCAGCAGCGCCGTCTCGGGCAGCCAGAGCTGCGCCCCGCGCGTCCACGGCAGCGCGACGAAGCACGTGGACGCGGCAGCGACCCATCCGAGCGCCACGAACACGCCGGTCATCGCCAGCGCCGGCGCGCGTCCGAGCAGGTCGCGCAGCACGTCGCGCACCCGGACCTCGTCGTCGAACAGCAGGCGCCCGCCCAGCAGGGTGAACGGCGCGCGCAGCAGCGGACCGATGCACAGCGTGGCCAGCAGCGTGGCCCAGTGGCCGTCGCTCGCCCACGCGATCAGCGCCAGCAGCAGCCACGTCGGCAGCAGCACGGCGGTCGCCATCGTCAGCAGCGGGCGACCGCCCTCGCGCAGGAAGCGCCACGTCAGGTCGAAGACCTCGAGCGGGTCGCGCGGGCGCAGCACGATCCGGCAGCGGTACGGGTTCAACCGCGCCCCCTGCCGCCGGCGACCAGCCAGACCACCACCACGACGACCTGCAGCGCGCCGAACGCGACCTTCACGACGCCCGGGACGATCGGGCTCGCGCTCCAGAAGCCCTCGATCAGGGCGGCGACGAGCAGGAGGAACGTCGTGCCGACGACCAGGCGGTACAGCGCCGGCGCCGCGGCGCGCACCGAGCCGGCGCGCGTGAGCCCGTTCGTGACCACGAGCGACCAGCCCAGCCGCAGCCCTGCGGTGCCGGCGACGACGACGCCGGTGAGCTCCCACGGCGTGTGGCCGGCGGTGAACGTCAGCAGGTTCCAGCCGCGCCCGACGCGCCAAAGGTAGCCCTCGACCACGCCCAGCACGAGGCCGTTGTAGACGAGGAAGAAGATCGAGCCCAGCCCGGCGAACGCCCCGGTCACGAAGCAGCGCAGCGCGATGCCGACGTTGTTCATCACATAGAACCCCGCCATCGCGGCGTCCTCCCCAGGGTTCTCGCGGCCGACCTCGGAGCTGTACATCTCCTCCATCTGCGCGAGCATCGCCTCGGGCAGCACGCTGGTCGCGAAGCGGGCGTCGAAGAAGGCGGCGAGCCCGCCGAGCACGAACGGTCCGTAGAAGAACAGGTTCGCGGCGAGAAACCAGGGCCAGTGTGCGCGCAGCTCGCGCGGGAAGTCCGCGAGGACCAAGCGGAACAAGCCCGCGAGCCCGCCGCCGCCGCGCCCAGCGTAGAGCTGGTTGTGTGCGCGCCCGGCGAGATCGTCGAGGTAGGACACCACATCGGTGGGCAGATCGAGGCTCTGCGCGCGGGAGAGGTCGGCGCACAGCGAGCGGTAGCCCGACGCGAGCTCGGACCATGCCGCGGCCGTGCGCAGGCGCCCGCCGAGCAGGGCCTCGAGCCGCTCCCAGCGCGCGCGGCGCGCCGCGACGAAGTCCTCGCGTGCGCTCATCGGCTCACCGATCCTTGCCGGTGTGGCGCGCGTAGGCCAGCGTCAGCACCCGCTCCCACGAAGGCGCCTCGATGCCGGTACGGTCGGCGAGCGCGGGTCCGAACAGGCTCGCGAGCTCCTCGGTGCGTGCGGGCCCGAGGCGGGCGCGGCGCCGCAGCAGCTCCTCGATCAGTCCGACCTCCTCGCGGGAGAGCGCGACGCGCGCCGGCAGCGCCTGTCGCTCGGTGTCGGACACCGGTGGGTCGATCGCCACGTCGGCCAACACCCGACCGCGCTGCTCGATCACCACGACCGTCCCGGCCACGAGATCGCCGATCCGGCGCAGCTTGCGGTCGATCAGCATCGTGCCGAGCCCGATCACGAACATCCCCGGCAGGTAGTCCGCGGCGCGCAGCAGGTTGCGGAGCAGGAAGTCGGGCAGGCGGCCCGGCGCGCCGTCCTCGCGGACCACGCGGAGCGAGAGCAGCATCTTGCCCGGCGTCCGGCCCGACAGGAGCGTCTCGAACACCGCGCCGTACCCCCACTCGAGCAGGAAGATCACCACGAGCAGCGCGCCGATCCCGAACCCGCGGATCTCGGTCACGATCATCAGCGGGGCGAGCACGGCGCCGACGAGCGCGAGGAACGCGAGGCGGATCGCGCCATCGACGATCCACGCGATCCCCCGGCGGCCCGGTCCCGCCAGGCGAAACCGGAAGCGCACCCGCTCGGGCGTGTCGACCGCGGCGGTGGTGTCCAGACGTTCCACGGGGGGGGCTCCGGCGTCGACGCCTCTCCCTGCTCACACGGGGCGGCCCGGAAATCCAACCGCGCCGGCCTTGCTCGCCCCTGTCCACGGTTCGATCCCGGTGCTAATGTCGCCGCCCACGTCCCCACCGCGCGCCAGACGCCGCATCCGCGGTTGCTGGCAGGCGATCGGCGCGCTGCTGCGGTCTAGATCGCACACAGCGGGCCAACGGGGTGCTAACGTGCGGGTCGACCCCCGCACGCAGCGAAGGAACGATCTTCATGCGCCGTACCGGAATCTTCCTCGGAACCGCCACTCTCGTCACCGTGGGCTTCGCCGTGGCGCTCGCCTCGGAGCTGGCACAGCCGGATCCGCTGGGGTTCAGCGACGTCATCGACACCGGTCTCAGCGAGAATGTCGCGGTCGTCGACGACACGGCAGACACGGCTGCGATGGAGTACGTCGAGCTCGACGTGTTGACGTTCTCGTTCGGGACCGGCGACTCCATCTGGTATCGCGCGACCCGCTCCGTGCGGGGCAACGCGCAGAACGCCGTCGATCTGGAGAAGGACGACGCCGCTGCGCCGCCGTGGACCGGCGCCGACGCGTGCATCGCCGACACCGTGTCCGCTGGCTACACCGGGTCCGACGGCACACTACGCGAGCACCTGTTCAAGACCACCAGCGACCTCGAGTACCGGGTCGGACCGCACACCGCGGGCGCGACGGCGGGGCAGGCGACGCTGGCTTCGGGTGTGGTGCTGACGGCGCCCGCCAAGACGACGCACGTCCGCTTCCTCAGCGGCGCGAACTACTCCACCACCGCGGCGCCTGGAAGCTACTCGGTGGCGTTCGTCTACGAGGACGCCGCGGAGAACACGACCGTCGTGGCGCAGGTCGCCCACACCACCGAGAACAACCGGGCGCTCTGGGGCACGAACTGGATCACCGGGAGCGCGGGGCCGGTGGGGAAGGAGCAGTCGTGCTCGCAGGCGCCACACCTCGACGAGGTGGTCGTCACGAACCCGAAGCAGGCTACCGAGAACCTGGTGAGCGTCACCGTCACCTACGTCTCGGACGGCACGGGCAACCAGTCGCTGCGCGGGCCGATCGCGGTGGCGCTCGACATTCCCAACACCACCGAGCTCCCTACCTACGACAACAACTTCCTGTTCGAGGGGTTGTTCGTCGGTCAGGACGTCGCGCTCTCCACCACGGCGGATCAGGCGATCTGGTACGCGGTGAGCTGGTCCGAGCAGACCGACGCCAGCAACGTGCCGCTGGGCGACATCGTCCTCGACGTGTTCTGCGGTGCCACCGTTGCCGCCCCTGTCGTCGGGTCGTTCTCGTCGACGAGTAATCCCCCAGACAGCCCCGCAGCGCTCAACCCGCTCGGCGATCCCCCCCCGTCGCCCACTGGCGCTCCGGCGGACTACTTCTGTTGGTCGAAGCAGATCACCTACTCCGCTTACTTCACCGCGTGGTTCGACCAGTCGCCGACGCTCGACGGCGTCACGTTCACCTACACCGACGACGCCGATGGCGACGGATGGGGTGTTGAGGCCATCAGCGTCGGCGGCGACTCGTTCGACGCGGACTGCGACGACACCGACCCCGCCGTCTACCCGGGCGCCACCGAGGTGCTCAACGGGGTGGACGACGACTGCGACGGCGACATCGACGAGGGCACCGCCGGCTTCGACGACGACGGCGACTGCTTCTGCGAGGGGCACATCTACGGAGAGGACACCGAGCCGTCGTGCATGGGCTCCAGCAACCCGAGCTGCGGCACCGTGGAGCCCGGCGACTGCGACGACACCAACTCCGCGATCAACCCCGACGCGACCGACATCCCGGGCAACAACGTCAACGAGGACTGCGACGCGTTCCTCACCTGCTTCGTCGACCACGATCAGGACGGCCTCGGCGCCGCCACCGGCACGAACACCGTCGTCGCGATCAGCCCGATGAACGCGACACAAGACGGCGTGACGTGCCAGGTGCCCAGCCAGAAGGCGTCCAGCAACCAGAACGACTGCGACGACAACGCGAGCACCTGCGGCCTCACCGCGACCTGCGCCGACACCGACAGTGATGGCGTGAAGGACTGCCTCGACCGTTGTCTCGACGCCGACAAGGACGACCACGGAATCACGCAGTCGCACAGCACGTGTACGACCGACGGCTCCACGAACAACTGCGCGCTCGGCGACACCGTGTGCATCGACGTGGACTGCTGCGACTCCGACGCGTCGATGTACCCCGGCGCGCCCGAGCTCTGTGATGGCGTGCTGAACAACTGCGCGACCACCGACACCTGCGCGGTCCTGGCCCCGGCCGACGAGCGGGATCTGGACGGCGACAAGTGGGTCGCGTGCGCGAACACCACCGACGACTTCGGCGATACGACGTGGAAGGGCCCGGGCGACATCCTCGGCGACGGCGACTGCCTCGAGACGGGCACCGACCACGGCATCGCAGCCGCCCAGATCAACCCGGGCGCCACCGACGTCTGCGGCGATGACGTCGACAACGACTGCAACCCGGACGGGCTGATCTACCCCACGTCGGTGAAGGTCAACGCGTTCGCCAACTCGAACCAGCTCGACGAGGACGGTGACGGGCTGCTGAACACCGTGGAGCTCGGCTTCACGCGCCCGACCGACATCTGCAGCACCGACACGGACGGGGACGGGCTCGCCGACGGCCACGAGGTCAACGTCACGCTGACCGATCCGGCCGACGAGGACACCGACGACGACGGCATCGCCGACGGTCACGAGCTGGCCGGCACCGGCGTGCTCACCGGCTTCGCGGCCACCAACCCGCTCGACTACGACTCCGACGACGACAGCCTGATCGACGGTCAGGAGGTCGGGGTGACCAACGCGACCGCGCCGAGCAACCTCACCAACCGCCTCAGCGCCGGATCGGCCACGAGCAAGCGGGTGCGTGTCTACGGCACCAACCAGTCGGCCACGCACTGGGCGCCGGACGCCGATCCGACCACCAAGACCAACCCGAACGATCCGGACACCGACGGCGACGGGCTGTGCGACGCGACCCGCATCGACAACGACGCGAACGGCTTCCAGCCGACCGACCTCTGCACCGGCGGCGAGGACACGAACCGCAACGGGCAGCTCAACATCGGCAACATCCACGGGGCTGGCAGCGGCGAGTCCAACCCGCTGTCCATCGACACCGACGGCGACGGGATCTGCGACCACCGGATCAGCACCACGCCGAACACGTGCAAGGGCTCCGAGCTCACCAACGGCACCCGCGCGTGGGACGCCGACAGCGACGACGACGGGCTGTGTGACGGCGCCAAGAACGTGACGTCCGCCACGTTCGACACCTGCGTCGACGGCGAGGACGAGAACGACAACGGCACCTACGAGGCGGGCGAGCCCGATCCGAACGATCCGGACTCCGACGGCGACGGGCTGTGCGACGGCCCGCGCCCCAGCGGCGCGCGCTTCCCCGCCGATACCTGCGTGGTCTCGACGACCCGCAACGAGCACGCGCTCGGCACCGACCCGCGCAACCCGGACACCGACGGCGACGGCGCGACCGACTTCGCCGAGACCGATCCGGCCAGCACCGAGCCGACCGATCCGCTCGACGCCGACACCGACAACGACGGCTTCCCCGACGGCCTCGAGCTGAGCGAGGCGCTGCTGTTCGCGCACCTCCGCGACTCGGACGGCGACGGGATCTACGACGGCATCGAGGCGAACATGGCCGCGGTGCCGGGCGGCACGTCGTCGCCCGGCGGGCGTGTGTTCACGGGCACCGAGGGCACCTGGCCGCCGGCCGGGATGAGCATCACCGGCACCAAGACCGATCCCTCCGATCCCGACTCCGACAGCGACGGCCTCTGCGACGGCGGCAACGCTGTGTCCGTCGCGTTCAACGGCAAGACCTGCGTGTCCGGCGAGGACCTCAACAACAACGGCATCCGGGACTCTGGAGAGACCAATCCGATCGACGCGGACTCCGACGACGATGGCCTCAGCGACGGCGAGGAGCGCACCGCCTCCCTCGATCCGCTCAATGGCGACAGCGACGGCGACGGACTGCAGGATGGCCAGGAGATCGGCCGCAACAACACCTTCGTCACTTCGAATCTGCCGTTCAGCGGCGGGCAGTCGGCGAGCGTGGGCAAGGACTGGCGCGTGTCGTATGTCGGCACGAACACCTCGGTGTTCAAGCAGGACACCCACACTTCCAGCAAGACCGATCCGGGCGATGCGGACACCGACAACGACGGGCTGTGCGATGGCTCCCTCACCGTCGCCAGCGTGTGCGTGGGCGGTGAGGATCGCGACAACGACGGCGCGATCGACGCCGGCGAGACGAACCCGGCCGACGCCGACAGCGACAACGACGGCCTCAAGGACGGCGAAGAGGACGTGAACGGGGACGGGGTACGGCAGACCACCGAAACGAGCCCGCTGAACCGGGACACCGACGGCGACGGGCTCACCGACGGCGTCGAGGCGGGCCGCACCGTGGTGGTCCCGACGGGCACCTCGGAGGGCACCTACGTGCCCTACCGCATCTCGTATTCCGGGAGTGCCAACACCCAGACGCCCGCCGCGCTGTTCGTCGCGGACGGCAACGGGGTCGCCAACTCGGACGGCACCCGCGCCGACTCGGACAACGATGGGCTGTGCGATGGCAACGTCGCGGTCACCAGCGCGACCTTCGGCACCTGCATCGCCGGTGAGGACTCCGACGCGGACGGCGTGGTCGACGCGGGCGAGTCCAACCCGCTCGACGCGGACTCCGACGACGACGGCATCCGTGACGGCGATGAGGTGAACGGGAGCATCGTCCTTCCCGGTTCGATCACCGTCACCTTCAGCCCGACGAACAAGGTCGTGGCCGACACCGACGGGGACGGTCTGAACGACGGCCTCGAGGTGGGCGCCACGGTGGCGATCCCGACCGGCACGACGCCGAAGGGGCTGACCATCCTCGGCACGGCGGGCGGCTGGCAGGGCGACACCAACCCGCCCACCACCGGCGGCACGCTGCCGGCGAACACCACCAGCCCGACCAACCCCGACACCGACAACGACGGGCTGTGCGACGGTCCGTCCACCTCGGTCACGTTCAACGCCGTCAGCTGCGTGGGCGGGTTCGACAACGGGGGCGAGGACGCGAACGCGAACGGCGCGGTGAACACCGGCGAGACCAACCCGCGCCTCGCGGACACCGACGGCGATGGCCTGTCGGACGGTGAGGAGGTGCTCGAGCTGTGCAACGGCGCGTTCACCGCGAACCGCGCGCAGTGCGCCAACCCGCTCCTGGTGGACTCCGACGGCGACACCGTACCCGACGGCATCGAGGCGCTCGCGATCTGCGACGCGCAGGCGCCGAGCAAGCGCGACGGGACCGTGACGGGCACCTTCCCGCGCCGCCTGTTCACGCCGTCCGACTGCGACAGCGCGTCCGGCGCCAGCGTCAACGTCCTCGACAACGACGACGACGGCGACGGTGTCGCGACCTGCATCGAGGTGCGGCGCTCCGCCGCGGGCGCCACGCCCGTGTGCAACGCCACGCTGATCTCGTCGAACTTCCCGAACCGGGACGGCGACGCGGTGCCGAACTACCTCGACGTCGACGACGACGATGATGGCGTGCTCACGATCAACGAGCACCTCGCGCCGGCGGGCTACGCGAACAGCCCGTGCGGCAACAACGACGGCAACCCCGAGACCGACGATCTCGACAACGACGGGTGGCCCAACTACCTCGACCCGGACGACGACGGCGACTTCAGCGTCGCGTTCCGCGAGTTCATGGGGATCGCGCCGGGCACCAGCACCGAGACCGACCCGCGGTACACCGCGCCCACCCGCTACGAGCGCGCCTTCGGCACGAACCCGTGCGGCGTCGACAGCGACGGCGACTCGGTGGTCGATGGCACGGAGTTCGGCGTCGATCCCACCGACCCGCGCAACACGGACGGCGACGCGTTCATCGACGCGCTCGACGACGACGACGACGACGACGGCGTGCCGACGGTCGACGAGGACGACGGCACGGGCATGCGCAACGCAGACCGCTTCGCGTTCGACAACGGCCTCACCCAGTGCGCCGCCGACGCGATCCCGAACTACCTCGACCTCGACAGCGACAACGACGGCGTGTGCGACTTCCTCGCGGCGACCGGCGGGTCGCAGTGGGGCGTCGACGGCGGCGGCAACGCGATCCGCACCGGTCCGACCTGCCAGCACTACCTCTCGGTCGATCGTACCGGCGACAACAAGTTCGTGATCGAGGACTTCCAGGACGAGGACGAGGACTTCGCACCCAACATCTGGGACTGCGACGACTTCGACGGCGGCGCGGTGGACGCGGATCTCGACGGCCTGCTCACGAACTTCGAGGTTCGGGTGTGCATGGTCGGCGAGTGCCCCGCGGGCGTGAACGGCGTGGTGCGCGAGTGCGGGCCCGGCGTCGCGTTCGCGTGGTCGGCGGCGAGCGGGGCCGCGGTGGCGTGCACCACCGGCGCGGACCTGTGCTGCCTCAACGGCTCGGACCCCGACATCGACAAGGACTGCGTGAACGACGCCGACGAGCTCGGCACGATCAACGAGGCGTCCCCGCACCTGTCCCTGGTGGACACCGACGGCGACGGCATCCCCGATCCGTTCGACATGGACGACGACGGCGACAACGTGCTGACGCGTCACGAGTACTACGACCTCGACGAGAACGGCGACTTCCAGTTCGACGGGGAGGTGCTGATGCGCATCGACCCGACGTTCTGCGACCCGCGCGTCACGAACACGAGCTACTTCGGCCCGCAGCACATCGACACCGACGGGGACGGCACGCCCGACTTCCTCGACATCGACGACGACGGGGACGGCCTGACCACCCTGGAGGAAGACCGCAACGGCAACGGCGATCCGAGTGATGTCGACAGCGACGACGATCTGCTCCCCGACTACCTGGACGCGATCGCGGACGGGCGGTGTGGTGATCTCGACGGCGATGGCATCGTCAACAACATCGAGTGGTCGCTCGAGCTGAAGGACGACGCGATCGACAGCGATGGCGACGGGATCGTCGATCGCATCGAGCTGTGGCAGACCGGCGTGTGCGCAGCGCCCCACCTCGACGCGTTCGAGTTCGACGCGTCGGTGTGCGGTGACGGCTACGACGACGTCTGCCTGACCGTCGCTTGCTGTCCGGCGGCGCCGAACACGAACGAGGGCGCGCTCATCGACGCGCTCGACCCCGACGACGATGGCGACGGGATCCCGACGGCCATCGAGGGCTCGTTCGACGTCGATGGCGACGGCATCCCGAACTACCTCGACCTCGACTCGGACGGCGACGGCATCCCCGACGCCGAGGAGGGCCTCACCGACTCGGACGGCGATGGCATCCCCGACTTCCTCGACGCCGTCCACGATGAGTTCGACACCGGAGACACCGGTGAGGAGCCCGAGCTGCCCGAGCCCGGCTGCGCGTGCAGCACCGCGCCGAGCGCGCCGGGTGTGGGCCTGTGGGGCCTGCTGTTCGCGGCGGGGCTCCTCGTCCGCCGTCGTCGCAGCGCCGCCTGATCCGTCGCGGGGCGGGCCACCCACCCGCCCCGCGACACGGGTTGCGCTCAGGATGACCTGAACGTATGTTCAGGTCATGCCTTACGCCGAGCTGCTCGCGCGATCCCACTTCTCGCTGCTCGAAGGAGCGAGCGCGCCCGAGGAGCTGATCGCAGCGGCCGCCGAAGCGGGCGTCTCGCACCTGGGCGTGGTGGACAGAGACGGGGTCTACGGCCTCGTGCGGGCGCACAAGGCGGCGGCCGAGGTGGGCGTCACGCTGGTGTGCGGCGCGACGCTGACCGTCCGCGGGCGGCCGCCGGTGGTGCTGCTCGCCGAGGACGCTTCGGGTTGGGGCCGGCTGTGCAGGCTGCTCACCGAGGCGCATCGGAACGCCGAGAAGGGGCGCGCCGAGATCGACGTCGCGCGCGTCGCCGCGTCTGCGGGCGGGCTGACCGCGGTGCTGCGGCACGGCTGGGAGCCCGAGCAGGCGGCGTGCCTGCGCGAGGCGTTCGGGGACCGCCTGGTCGTCGCGCTGACTCGACGCGCCGAGCCGGGCGACCGCGCGCGCACGCGCCACGCCGTGCGCCTCTCGCGCGCGCTCGGGGTCGCGTTGATCGCGAGCAACGATCCGATCCTGCACGCGCCAGAACGCCAGCCCGTGGCCGACGTGCTGACCTGCATCCGCCGACGCACCACGCTGGCCGACGTCGGCCACGCGCTCGCGTCGAACGCCGAGCGGGTCCTCCTCGCCGAGGGGTCGTTCCGACACCGCTTCGCGGACCTCCCCGAGGCGGTCCGGGCGGCTGGCGTAGTGGCCGAGCGGTGCGCGTTCTCGCTCGCGTCGCTGCGCTACCAATACCCGCACGAGGTGGTGCCCGACGGTCGCACCCCGATGGCCTGGCTGCGTGAGCTGGTCGACCACGGGCTGGCCCAGCGCTACCCCGACGGCCCGCCCGCGTCGGTGCTGGCGCAGTGCCGCCACGAGCTCGAAGTGATCGATGCGCTGGACTTCCCCTCCTACTTCCTCACCGTCCACGACATCGTCCGGTTCGCGCGCGAGCGAGACATCCTGTGCCAGGGGCGCGGGTCCGCGGCCAACTCGGCGGTCTGCTACGCGCTCGGGATCACCGCGGTCGATCCGTCGCGCTCGACGCTGCTGTTCGAGCGCTTCATCAGCGAGGAGCGCGGCGAGCCGCCCGACATCGACGTCGACTTCGAGCACGAGCGCCGCGAGGAGGTGATCCAGTACATCTACGGGCGCTACGGGCGCGATCGCGCGGCGCTGGTCAACGAGGTGATCACCTATCGGCGGCGCTCGGCGATCCGCGACGTGGGCAAGGTGTTCGGGCTCTCGCTCGATCAGGTCGACCGCATGGCGAAGGGCACCGATCGCTGGTCGTCCGGGGATGCGACCGACGACGAGCTGATCCGCGAGGCGGGACTCGATCCGACCGAGCCCGCCGTGCAGCAGACCCTCGAGGTCGCAGACGGGCTGGCGGGCTTCCCGCGGCACCTGTCTCAGCACGTCGGCGGGTTCACGATCACCGAGGCGCCGCTGATCGATCTCGTGCCGGTCGAGCCGGCCGCGATGGCCGATCGCACCGTAATCCAGTGGGACAAGGACGACATCGACGCGCTCGCGTTCGTCAAGGTCGACGTGCTCGCGCTCGGCATGCTCACCGCGATCCGACGCTGCTTCGACCTGGTGGCGGGCTTCGGCGGCCCGCGGTGGACGCTCGCGACCGTGCCGTCCGAGGATCCGGCGGTCTACGACATGTTCTGCCGGGCGGATACGGTGGGCGTGTTCCAGATCGAGAGCCGGGCGCAGCAGTCGATGCTCCCGCGCCTGCGCCCGCGCTGCTTCTACGATCTGGTGATCGAGGTGGCCATCGTGCGGCCCGGGCCCATCCAGGGCGGCATGGTGCACCCCTACCTGGCGCGCCGCACCGGGCAAGAGCCGATCACCTACGCGCACCCCGATCTCGAGCCGATCCTCGAGCGCACGCTCGGTGTGCCGCTGTTCCAGGAACAGGTGATGGCGATGGCGTCCGCGGTGGGCGGGTTCACCCCGGGCCAGGCCGATCAGCTCAGGCGCGCGATGGGCGCGTGGCGCAAGCGCGGAAAGCTCGACGCGCTCGGCCGCAAGCTCGTGGATGGCATGATCGCCCGCGGCATCCCCCCGGACTACGCCGAGCGGGTGTTCCAGCAGATCCTCGGGTTCGGGGAGTACGGCTTCCCCGAGTCCCACGCGGCCAGCTTCGCGCTGCTCGTCTACGTCTCAGGGTGGCTGAAGTGCCACCACCCCGCCGCGTTCGCCGCCGCGCTGATCAACAGCCAGCCCATGGGCTTCTACAGCCCACGCGCGATCATCGCCGACGCGCAGCGGCACGGCGTCGAGGCCCGTCCAGTCTGCGTCGTCCACAGCGACTGGGACTGCACGCTGGAGCGCACCCCCACCGGCGCGCCGGCGGTGCGCCTGGGGCTGCGGCTGGTCCGCGGGCTCGGTGCTTCGGAGGGGGCCGCGCTGGTCGGCGCGCGGGCGCGCGGGTCGTTCCGTGATCTGGGTGATCTGGCGGCCCGCACCGGGTTGGATCGCGGCGCACTCCAGGCGCTCGCCGATGCGGACGCGCTCCGTGCGCTGGGCCTCGATCGCCGTCGCGCCGCGTGGGAGATCCAGGGGCTGTGGGCGGGCATGCCGCTGTTCGTCGGGCTGCGCCGTCGCGAGCCCGAGCCCGAGCTACCCGTCGAGACGCCGTTCGCAGGGCTGCGGGCCGACTATCGCGCGGTGGGGCTCTCGGTGACGAGCCACCCGGTCGCGTTCTTCCGCGAGGCGCTCGACGCGCGAGGCGTGGTGCCGCTGGGGCGCCTGTCGACGATGCCTGCGGGTGTCGAGGTGCGCGTGGCGGGGCTGGTGGCCAATCGGCAGCGTCCCGGGACTGCGAACGGCGTGGTGTTCATGACGCTCGAGGACGAGTCGGCGATGGTCAACCTGATCGTGTGGCCGTCCGTCTGGGCGCGCTTTCGTCGCCTCGCGCGCAACACGAGCCTGCTGGGCGTGGACGGTCGGCTGCAGCGCCAAGACGACGCGCTGAGCGTGCTCGTCGAGTCGTTCTGGCCGGTCGAGGACGAGCCGAGCTTGCGTGTCCCATCGCGCGATTTCCACTGAACGGGCGCGAACGTCGATCGTTTGACGGTCCAGGGGTTGAGCCTCGCGCGCTGCGAGATATAGTGCGGGTCGTTTCGCGCCGGGCATCCGGGCCGCGAGGAGGAGAAGCCGATGTTGCGCGTGATGATCGGGCTCGGATTGGCGATGGTGCTCCCCGGATGCACGGGAGGCTTCGAGAGCCCGACGTCCCAGTCCACCGACCCGACGGCCGAGTTCGACGCGCTGGCGCCGGACGTGGACACCGGATGGCCGGACGTGACCCGCCCGGTCGACACCGACGACACGGATACCGACGACACGGACACCGACTCGGGCGACACGGACACCGACTCGGGCGACACGGACACCGACTCGGGCGACACGGACACC
>CAYQSE010000003.1:0-54872 GCA_964419905.1 uncultured Enterobacteriaceae bacterium | reverse complement strand
CGACACGGACACCGACTCGGGCGACACGGACACCGACTCGGGCGACACGGACACCGGCTCGGGCGACACGGACACCGACTCGGGCGACACGGACACCGGCTCGGGCGACACCAACATCTGAGTGCGTCGTGCGTCCTGGCTCGCCCAGGGACGCCGCCTCGTCTGCGATCAAGGACACGACGCCGCGATGTGTGCGCGCTGGTTGTCCATAGTTGATCCACAGACACTTTTTTTTGAGGTCTCCTGCGCCGGCGGTCCCGGCCCAGGCGGCCTCGTGCCGTGGATCCGTCCACAGCCGGCGAGGATCCGAAACCCAGCAGTAAGGCTGGATCGGCGTCGCGGCAGGCGCGTCCATCCACAGGTGGAACGGATGGCTGGATCGCGTGAGAGTCGCGCTCGAAGGCTCGTATATCGAGCTTGACTTGGAGATCTGCTCGCGGTACGAAAGAGTCGTCGAGCGGCAGGCTCGACACCCACCCCACCCCACCCCCCCCCCAGGCGCGGGGAGGCTGTCCCCCCCCATTCCGCAACCTCCCCGCGCTCTTCTTCTTTCGCTCCGAAACGACGCCCGGTATCCGAGCTGCGAAGCGCCCCCCCGGAGGGTCTCCCCGACCTTCCATCCGCCATCCCCGGCGGCTCGCGCTTCGAAATCGGGTTCCGGGCGTCGCCATCTCCAGGGTCGGGGTCTACATTAGGGCCGTGGAACGTCTCCGGGTCACGACTGTCGGCGTGTTCGTCCTGCTTGGACTGGGCGGCCTGGCGTGGGCGGTCCAGGAGCCGGTGTGGCAGTCCTACCTGGACTATCAGGCGACCCGTCCGCTGAGCATCGAAGATCAGCAGGCGCTCGAGCGCTGTGAGGACCCTGGCTGGGCCGGGCTGTCCCGGGTGCTCGATCAGGATCTGGACACGCCCTGCTCGGAGTTCTGGCTCGTCGCGGCGACCTCGCGTCATCTCGGCGATCGCGAGCGTCAGTGGCTGCGGGACGAGCTCACCGAGTCGCAGCGCACGGTGCGACACCGGCTGCGCGTGAGCACGGCGCTGTGGCTCGATGGGGGCACTCCGGCGCCGGACTGGCCCTTCCTGGTCACCGATCCGCGCTCGGGGGCGATGGCCGACTACCTCGAGGCGCTGCGGGACGGTTCGCTGCCGCCCGATCTGACCGATCCTCTGCTGCGCGCGCACCTCGGGCGCGCCGCCTACCTCGAAGGCGACCACGGAGACGCGGCTTCTGTGCATCGATGGCTGCGCCTCGCTGCGAGCCGGCGCGTGCTGCTTCCAGCCGACGAGCGGCACCGCTGGGCCGAGTCACTGCTCGCGCTCGCGGGGCTCCCGGGCGACCGTCTCGACGAGCTGGTGGGTCGCCACGCGGCAGGGCTGACAGTGCAGCACGTGCCCGATCACCTGATCGCGCTCGCCGCGAACGGCGGAAGCGCGTGCCAGGATCGGGCGGAGCCGGATTGCCTTCGGTTCGCGCTCGACCTGGTTCGTGCAGGGGAGACGTGGGACGGCGGCCCTCCCGGGGACGGGCACGGCCCTGTCGTCGCGCCGGCGCTGCTCCCGATCCCGCTGTGGTCCCTGCTCTACGACGATCCGGCAGCGGTTCGGGCAGCGGCCGAGGCGCTCGGCGAGATCGCCGCCTGGGTCGCTGCGGCGGATCCACAAGAACAGGCCATCCGGTTGCTCGGCAGCGTGGCGTGGCCGGGGCACGCGCTGGATGTGGGGTCGGTTCGGGCAGCGTGGGCGGGCGATCCGGTCGACCCGATCCATGCGCGGGCGGCAACCCCGTGGGCCACCGCGCTCGCTGCGCTCACCCTCGGGGAGATGGCGGGTGTGCCCGTGCTGGTTCAGGCCACCGAGCTCGGCGGCGTCCGCCTCTCGGCGGGCGCGGTAGAGGCCCTGGTGGCGCCTTGCAACACGCCCGGGCCGGGTGTCGACGCGACGGCGCCGCTCTGGCCGCAGGAAGCCGTGATGGCGCAAGCGGCCCTCGAGGCGGCCGGCGCTGCGCTCCGGGCGGGCGAGGGGCTGCGCGCGCTCCGGCTCGCAGCGTTCGCCGAGCGCCTCGATCCGATTGGCGCGTCCGGCGCGTTCGACGCGGTTCGCGCGGTCGGTGGCGTCGAGGGGTCCGACGCCCGAGCGCTGGGATTCGCGGCGGGTCGGCTGGCCGGCGCCGCCCGCGAGGAGGGGTCGACGGAGGCGCATCGAGCGCGAGCGGCGCGTCCTTCCGCCTGGGCCGACCTCGATGCGCAGTGGGCCGCCGGGGGCGACCCGAACCTGTGCCCGACGGTCCTGGGCCCCTGAGGCCTAGCCGCGCGTGACACAGACCTGGACGTAGCCCTGCGGGTAGCCCGTGGACTTCTGACCGATCTCGAAGTCGAGGCCGTGCAGGATGTGGCCTCGATCCTCCAGCTCGCCCACCCACTGTCCGATCTCGGAGGTGCGATCCTGGGTCTCGATCGGGGAGGGCTGGCGCAGGTCGAGCGCGAACACGCGGCAGGTGAGGTGATGCGAGGGGCGCTCCGCGGCAGGTTCGGCGGCGACCGGGACCTCGGCGCGGGCGTCGCGCAGCCCCAGCCAGGCCGCTTGTGCGGCGTACAGCGCAGCGAGCGAGAGCGCGGCCGTCTTCCAGCGGTTCATCATGACTCCAGACAGGGGGCAACGGGGCGGCACGCGTATCCCGGCAGCAGAGGCCGTGACGTGTCGGCCGTTCACACAGGGGCGCGTCGCGCGCGTCCGATCTCGAAGCGGACAGAAAATGTCCGCTTACCAAAAAAGTGAGGTGACGACGCTACGGGTGTTCAGTATGCTCTGTTCATGGACACGGGAGGTCCCCATGAACGCCCCGCTCATCCAGCCGATCACCGACGCGCTCACTGCCGTGCCGTCCGTCCACCCGTCGCTGCGACTGTTCACCGTTTTGCGTGACGGCACCTTCGCGGGGCGTCGATGGCACGCGGGCGACGTGGTGGCTTGTCGGAACGCGATCGAGCCGCGCGGCCCGATCGTCCTCGAGGCGCGAGGGCATGGGCGCCCGCGCCTGGGGATGCTCGAGGGGCACGCTCTGCGCGGCGACGGCGGCGAGGCCTGCAGCCCGCTCCGCTGGGGCGTCGCGGGCGAGGTGGTCGCGGTCCTCCATCGCGAAGAGGCGACGCCGGAGCGCGCCCAGTCGGGTGAGGTGGTGAAGGGGATGGAGGGATGGCGGGCCGTCGCGCTCGTCGAGGGCGCGCTGGGTGCGCTCGTCGACGGGGGCGACGAGGCTGGGGTCGCGCAGCGGGTGGGGGCCCGCGCGCCGCGATCCGAGGCCGTGCCCTTGCGGGTGGTCCACCGCGCCGTGACGCAGCCGTCGGGGGGGCGGGTGCGTCACGGTGTCGCGTGGGCCACCCGCGGCCAGCTCAGCCTGTTCGCTGCGCCCCTGGCCGCGTGATCAGGTGCGCCCGAGGGCGTCGCGCATCACGCGCACCCGGTCCGCGTCGATCGGCAGGGACAGGTCGCCGTCCCGGTGGAGCCACGTGCCCACGATCGCGCCGTCGAGACGGGCTCCGTGCGCACGCGCGTTCTCGGGGGTGAGCCCACTACCGCTCCAGATCGGCGCGCCTGGCGCGGCCCCGCGCACCCGCTCGAGATCGCTCGGGTCGAATAGCTTGCCTGTCGCCGAGCCCGTCACGATGAGCGCGTCCGCGCCGCCGCGGGTCCACGCGTCGTGTGCCGCGTGCTCGAGCGGCGTGCCGCCGAGCGGCTCGGCGTGCTTGACGTGTACGTCGGCGACGATGGACACCGAGGCGCCCAGCCGGTTGCGCTCGAGCAGCAGCGCGCGCGCGGCACCGGTGATCACGCCCTGGTCGGTGACCATGGCGCCCACCAGCACGTTGACCCGGATGAACGAGGCACCGGTCGCGGCAGCGATCGAGAGCGCGGCCACCGCGTCGTTGCGCAGCACGTTGATCCCCAGCATCGGCGCCGGGTCGATCGCGCGGATGCTCGAGGCCAGCCGGGTCATCGCGGCGATGGTCCACGGGTCCACCGTGGCGCCGGCGAACGGCGCGTCACCGAAGTTCTCGAGGATCAGCCCATCGCACCCACCCGCGATCAGGGCGCGCGCGTCTTGCAGCGCGCGGGCCTCCACCGCGTCCAGGCCCGGCGACGGCTGCGGCGCGCCGGGCAGGGGCAGCAGGTGCACAACGCCGATCAGCAGCGTGCCGCGGGGCGCCTTGGCGACAAACCCCATCGTCACATCCAGATCAGCGTGACGAGCACGAAGACCGGGCCGAGGAACAGCGCCGCGTAGCCGCAGTAGCCGAAGAACGACGGCATCTTCAGCCCGGTCTGCTCGGCGATCGCCCGGACCATGAAGTTCGGACCGTTCCCGATGTAGCTGCCAGCGCCCATGAACACCGATCCGAGCGAGATGGCGACGAGGATCGGCAGCGACGATCCGACGGTCAGCGGCTGGAGGTCCTCGGCGCTGAGACAGGTCGGGTCGGCGCCGCACGCCATCGCCGCGAAGGTGACGTAGGTGGGGGCGTTGTCGAGGAACGCGGACAGGGCACCGGTGGCCCAGAAGTACTGCCAGGCCGCGTCGAGCCCGAGCGCGGCGCCGTGCGTCTGCAGCAGCTTGGTGGCAGGGATCATCGAGATGAAGATGCCGACGAACAGCGCCGCGACCTCGAGGATCGGCGTGTAGTTGAAGTCGTTGCGCTTGCGGTAGTCGCCCGGCGTGTAGAACACGCTGATCGCAGCGAGCGCGACCATCGCGATCTCCCGCGCGTAGTAATCGCGGAAGCCCGGGTTGTTCGCGTCGGGCGAGAGCAGCAGCACCGCGAGGATCACGCCCGCGAGGAGCCAGAAGTTTCGCTTGCCGTCGATGCTCAACGGCTCGATCTGGCGGTTGTCGAGCAGCACGTCGGCGGCCGCCTCGCGGCGGTACATCACGGTGTCGAGCGCGTAGAACATGACGAGGAGCAGGACCACCACCGGCACCCAGATCGCCCACATGTGCTCGAGCGTCCAGAAGAACGGCACGCCGCGCAGGTAGCCCAAGAACAAGGGCGGATCGCCGATTGGCGTCAGCGCACCGCCGATGTTCGACACGATGAAGATGAAGAACAGCGGGATGTGCCAGACGTTCCTACGCTGTGCGTTCGTGCGCAGCACGGGTCGGATGAGCAGCATCGAGGCGCCCGTGGTGCCGATCACGTTGGCGAGGACGGCACCCACCGCGAGGAAGGTCGTGTTGATCATCGGGCGTGCCTGCAGATCACCGCGGAGCACGATGCCGCCCGAGATCACGTACAGCGAGCCGAGCAAGGCGATGAAGCTGATGTACTCCTCGAGCGCGTGCACCAGGCTGTGACCCGCATCGTACGCGAGGCCGTGGTGGTCGGTCGCCATCGCATAGAGCAGGAACGCGAGCACCGGCGAGGCCCAGGCGAGCGCGACGATCAGCTGGTTCCGGTTCGAGTGCCAGAAGTGTCCGGCGAACATCGGCACGAGCGCGATGGACAGCAGCATGCCGGCGAACGGCAGCACCGACCACAGCGGGAGGAAGTCGCCGAGGCTGGCATGGTGGCCGGCGTCGCCGCCGGCTGCCAACGCGATGGAGTGCACCAGGAGGAGCGGTGTGACGGCCAGCAGCTTGAAGGACACGGGGGCCCCCGACGGACAGGCGCCGCAAGCTAACACCTTCCCGGCCCGCGGGGCCCGCCGGGCTGCTCAGTAGGGCAGGAGGTGCAGTGTCGTCAGGGTGTACAGGCCATCGGGGAGCGGCGGCGCCTCGGCGGGCGTCGCGGTCCCGTCGTACTGGGCGCTGGTGCCGACGACGCCGAACACCCACACGGGGTTGGCGTCGCCGTCGACGCGGACGTAGAGCCCATACAGCGGGCTGGCGGCGTCGCCGAGCTCTGCGAGCGCGAGCGCGGGCGCAAGCGCCGGATCGAGCACGCCCACCCCGAGGTGGAGGTCCCCCGGTGGGGCCCACGGGCAGCTGTTCGCGTCCGGCTCGTCGAGGGTGAGCGCCCACCACGCGAGACTCACCGCGGCGCTTGGCGGCGCGAGCTCGACAAACGACAGCACCGGCAGCCTGGCGACGCAGGGCAGCGGGGGAGAGGTCTCGTCGGAGAGCGCTTCTGCGTCGTAGGGGCTGTTCGTGGTGTCGCGGTACTCGATCCACAGCTCGGACGTCTCGACCACCGGGATGCCGCTCGTCACGCGCATCGTGCCGCCCAGCGCGACCCACGCGGGCTCGACCTCGACGGACGGATCCTCGGCGTCGGGACCGCTGTTGTCGGGGTCTGTCGTCTCGTCGTCTTCAGGGCCCGGAGGCAGCCCGCCGCCGTCCAACGCGAAGTCGGAGCAGGCGGTCAGGGAGATCAGCAGGGGCAGCCATCGCATCATCGCAGCCTCCACCCTAGCGCGAACTGCGCAGACGGGCGCGTGCGTCGATAGACTGAGCAACAGCTGTGCCACGGGCTGAAACACGCCTGTGCGCGGGCGCTCGGGTGTTGCCGAGACGTTGGCGCGATCGGGATCGCGACAGCGATGTCAGGGGCTGAGCTCCCAAGCGAAGGCCGGTGTCAGCGCGAACGGCTCGGACCCGTCCCACGTCGTGCTCGCGGGCGCTTCGCGGTGGTCGAGGGCCTCGGGGTAGGCCCAGCCGTAGTCGTACCACTCGCTCCCGTAGCGGGCCTCGACGCCCAGCGTGATCGCGTCGTGCGGAGGGCTCATCGCCACGTCGGGCAGCGCCTCGGTGAGGTGCAGACCGTCTAGCGCCACGAAGCGCGGGTCCGCCGCGAACGCCGGATCGCAGTCGGACTCGGCGAGCGTGGCGCTCACCACCCACGACGCGGTGCAGCCTTCGCACGGCGCGGTCTCGGCGCCCTCGAGCTCGACCACGACGCCGCACAGGTGCCAGCGCTGCGCGAAACGACGCCCCCAGCGCTCCGAGAACACCTCCCAGGTCTGGACGCCGAAGAACCCGCTCTCCTCCGGGTAGAGCACGATCGGGTCCACCGCCCAGAACGGCGACTCGTCGGCGGGAGCGCAGCCAGCGATCAGCGTGAGGAGCAACACGGCGCGTACGACGCCCACCCGACACCTCCAAGGACGCGTCGTTCTAGCTCGGCGCGGTCGCCGATCGCGTCAAACGTTGGTGGCCTCACGCACCGATCCGCGGATTGCAGTACCGCAACCCGGACGCGGCGACCCGATGGTTGAAAGGGCCTGAAAGGCCACGGCGACCGCGGCATCGCGCCCCTGATACGCAAAGAATCACCCATCGCTGGCGGAAATCCAGCGGTCGTGGTTCGCGAGGTGCTTCCGTTCGCGCCACGAGCCCGGTACAACCCGGGCTGGATGAGCAGGAGGGCGCTTCGATGTGGATGGTGCTGTTCGCGTGGATGGCGTCGGCCTCCGAGTGTCCCGAGGAACCCCTCGGCTCGCTCCAGGAAGGGGCTGCAGCGATCGAGCAGACGTTCATCGACCTCGACGAGGCGGGCTTCGATAGCGCCCACGCGGCGGTCCAGCGCGCACTGCCGTGCGTGCGTGCGCCGCTCGCGCTGCGCGACGTGATGGGCATTCATCGCAGCGCAGCAATCGCGGCGTTCGTCGAGGGGGATATGGTGGGAGCGCGCAAGAGCTGGGGCGCCGTGCGCGCGCTGAACCCGTCGTGGACGCCGCCCGACGCGCTCGCGCCCCCCGGCCACCTGCTGCGCGAGCTGTTCGACAAGGCAGCACCGAACGACGAGACCGTGACGCTGGAGCTCGCGCCCGAGGGCGGCTGGGTGGTCGACGGACGCGCGGGCGATGCGGTGCCGCGCGATCGCGCCTTCGTGCTGCAAGCGCTCGACGGCGACGGTCAGGTGGTCTACACCGGCTACGGGCGCTCGGTCGCCGAGGTGCCTGCGCTCGATTTCGCGCGCCCGGGCCCGAGCCCGCGCGCGAAGAAGATGCGCGTGATCGCGTCGGCGGTGGGCGGCGCGCTCGCGCTGGGCGCCGCGGGTGCCGCGGCGATGCACTTCGACGCCCGCGGGCAGCTTGGTGAGGTGGACTACGCCAAGCTGGATGCCACGAGGACGCGGGGGAACGTGGCGGGCTGGAGTGCCATCGGCGCTGGCGCCGCGGCGGTCGGCGTCACCACCGCGGGCTGGCTCGTGCGCTGGTGATGCCCGCGCCTACTGAGCGATCAGGACTTCGTCGAGCGACCGATCGAAGTTGAGCACGTAGGGCGACGAGATCAGGTACGCGCCCGAGGCGGGCGCCGCGGCGATGTCGGCGCCGGACAGGTAGATGCCCGACTCGCCCTGCTCCCAAGCGCCGTTGTCGTTCACGTCGTTGAACTGCGCGGTAGGCGGATCCGTCGTGGTGTCCACCTCTGTTGCACGGGCGAAGTAGTACTCGCGGGTGCTCGACTTGATCGTGCCGGTGGTGCCGAAGTACGGGCGGGCGCCCGACATGTGGCCGTCCCACTGCGTGGAGTCCTCGACCTCGGCGAGCCACTCGGTGCGGGTGGTGGCGTCTACGGTGCCGGTCAGGCCCACGCCCCAGGCGACCGACTTGAGGCCCTCTGGGAAGTCTGCGCCCCACTTCGCCGGATCGAGCAGCCCGTCGCAGTCGTGCTCGATCGTCGCGGTGTCCCAGTCGAACACGAAGCCCTTCTTCACCGCGACGTCGTTCAGCGCGGTCGGCGCGACCGGTCCCGCCTGCGTGACCATGATCGAGCAGACCTCGTCGCCCAGCGAGCCAGCGTCGTCCTCGAGCAGGATCAACACCACGGCGAGGTCCTGGACGACCGGGGTGCCGTTGGCGTTGGCCTGGTACGACACGAACTCGTCGATGCTCTCCCCGGCGTCGTTGTGGTAGCCGAAGAAGTACACGGCCTGAAACCAGAACGGGTCGACGTAGGTGTTGGTGGTGCCGGTGTCGTTCGTGTCGCTGGTGTCGTTCGTGTCGGTGGTGTCTGTCGCGCCGTCGTTGCAGGCCACCGTGGCCAGCGCGGCGAGGCCGAGGAGTGTGTGTCGACGCCATCCCACAATCTTCGCCATGCGTTCCTCCGAGTGGGCCCCACACAGCGGTGCTGCCAGGGCGGGGCGCGCAGGGTACCCGCGCATTTCCGGAACGGCAACACCGCGGGCAGGGCAGTGCGTCCGCTTTGCGTGAAGCCCTGTAGATCAGCTTCCCAGCGCTTGGAGCACCACGAGGAGGAACAGGAAGAACGCCGCGATTCCGAGGAGGATGGTGAGCACCAGCAGCCAAACGGGCGTCGCCGCGACGGAGGCGTTCGCGCGGCGTCGACGCGGACGACGCGCCCGCGCGCCAGGAGGGGTCAACGTGGCGTGCGGGCCCGACTCGAGCTGGCGATAGTGCTCCGCCTCTGCGAGGAAGCGGACGGCGTCCGGGTGGCTCACGCTCTCGTTCGTCGGATCCGGGTCGAGCGCGGCGGCCAGGGCCGCGGCGTCCCGCTCGCGCTTCGTGAGGATGACGACGTCGTCGTCTTCCTCCTCGAGCGGATCCTCGAGGTCGCTCTCGGGGAGCACGGCTGGCTCGGCGACGCCCATCTCCTGGCGGAACTTCCGCAGGTCGAAGTCGAGGTCGACCGGGTCGGTGGGGGCGACGTGCAGCTTGCCGCCGGCATCCGTGATGTCCACCTGATCGTCGCGCCGGATCACGCGCCGGATCTGCGTGTCCTCCTCACCACTGACGAAGCCCGCGGCGCGGCGCGCGGCCTCGACCGAGCGCCTGAGCTCGGGCAGGTCGGCGAGTGAGGTCGCGCGCGTGACCTCACTCTCGGTCTCGCCGTCGAGGTCGCGCGGGCTGGCCGCGCGAAACAGCGATGGGAAGGCCGCGCTCTCCTTCATGGGGGGGACGTGCAGCTCGTCGAGGGTGATCGACTCGGTGTGCTCGGCCTCGTCCGAGAGGTCGGCCAGCATGGAGAGGTCCGGGCCGAACCGATCGGCGAGCTCGGCCAGCGAGAGGCCGCCGAGCGAGAAGTCGCCATCGAGGACCCACAACAGCTCCTCGACGCGGGGCTCCTGGGCGTGCTCGCGGCGCAGGCGCTCGAGGAGCGACCGTCCCTTGATCATGGCGCCGGTGGCGAGGTAGCGCTCCGCGAGGGGCAGCAGCACGCTTAGCGCGTGCGACGACTCAAGCTCGGGATCGGCGTGCACGGGCGGCTGCTGTGCGCGCTCCCACAGCTTGGTCAGCCGCGGGTTCGCCGGTGCGAGCGCCAGCGCACGCTCCAGGGGCTTGCGTGCGCGATTCGGCCAGCCCCGCTCGATGAACATCCGCGCGGTCAGCTCGAGGACCTCGGGATCGCCGGGGTCTTCCTCCTCGAGCTCCTTGAGTCGGATCCATGCGCGATCGAGCATGCACAGGTCGAGGAACGCCCGCGCTTGCGCGGTGCGCGCACGTCGCGTCGGATCCCCCACGGCGTGCCACGCCTCGACGAAGCCGATCAGGCTCCGTCGGTCGCCGCGCGCCTCGAGGGCCTGTATGGCGGCCTCCAGCCGTGACGGCGTGGGTAGCGCTTCCCGGTTCGTCGTGAGGATGGCTCGCCCCCTGAGACCGTTCGGAGTCTACCATCCCGACGCCACATGTCGTGGCGCCGCGAGTGCACCCCGCAGGGACGCTCGCGGCGCCGCGTCGCGAGGCTCAGCTGCCGAGCTCCTTGCGGAACTCCTCGGTGAGCAGCGGGGCGACCTCGAACAGGTCGTCGACGATGCCGTAGGTGGCGTGCTCGAAGATCGGCGCGTCGGCGTCGGTGTTGATCGCGACGATCACCTTCGAGGTGCGCATGCCCGCGAGGTGCTGGATGGCCCCGCTGATGCCGGCGGCGATGTAGAGGACCGGGTTGACGGTCTTTCCGGTCTGACCGACCTGATCCCCGTGCGGCGCGTAGCCCGCGTCGACGGCGGCACGAGACGCGCCGGCGGTCGCGTGGAGGG
The DNA here is from genome assembly GCA_964419905.1 of uncultured Enterobacteriaceae bacterium. Classification (GTDB taxonomy): domain Bacteria; phylum Myxococcota_A; class UBA796; order UBA796; genus JAFDJI01. The sequence continues at coordinate 43,941 of CAYQSE010000003.1, read as the reverse complement.
ACGCTGCGAGCGGCCGGATGATCGCGTCGAAGTTCTCCTTCGACTTCAGCGACCGACCGCCGCTGACGATGCGATCGGCCTCGGTCAGGTCGACCGCAGTGGCCTCCGGGCGGCGACGCTCGACCAGCTCCACCTCGAGCGGCGAGGCGAGGTCGGCGCTGACCGCGATCACCTCGGCGCTGCCCGCGCCGGGCGTCGGCTGGCCGAAGCTGTTCGGGCGAACCGTGAACACCGCCGGCTTGCTCGCGATCTGCACGTCCGCGTACGCCTTGCCAGCGTACAGCGGTCGACGCCCGACGACCCGACCGCCATCGACCCGCAGGTCGGTGCAGTCCGAGCCCTGACCGGTGCCGAGGCGTGCGGTCAGGCGCGGGATCGCGTCCTTGCCGGTGTAGGTCGCAGGCGCGAGGAACGCGTCGGGCGCCGCCTGCTGGATCGCCGCGTGCAGCGCGCTCACGATCTTCAGGGTGCCGTAGGCGTCGAAGTCGCCGGCGACCTGGTAGACCTTGGCGGCGCCGTACGCACCGAGGGACGCCGCGGGCGCGTCGCCGAGCACGACGGCTGCCAGGGGCGCGTTCAGCGCATCGGCCAGGGCCTTACCCTTTCCGAGCAGCTCGAACGCCGTCTTCTTGAACTGTCCGCCCTCGTGCTCCGCGAGGACCAGGATTCCACTCATTTCGAACTCCGTGGGATGCGGGGGAGGGCCTAGAGGACCTTGGCTTCGTCGCGGAGCAGGCGGACCAGCTCCTTGACCTTGGCGGCGGGGCTGTCGCCCGTGATGATCCGCCCCTTGGTGCGCTCTGGCGGACCGCCGAACGCGACGAGCTTCACCTTGGCAGCGACCTGGTCGGGCGAGAGGCCGAGCTGCGCGAGAGCGCGCTTCTCGAGCGGCTTCTTCTTCGCCTTCATGATCTCGGGGAGCTTCGCGTAGCGTGGGGTGTTCAGGCCGCGATCCGCGGTGATCACCACCGGGAGCTTGCCCTTGACGACCTCTTCGACGCCGCTTCCGACGTTGCGCGTCGCGGTGAACCCAGTGCCGTCGGTGGCGAACTCGGTGACGAACGAGACGTGGGCCCATCCGAGCAGCTCGGCGAGCATCGCGGGGACCTGGACGTTGTCGTCGTCGATCGCCTGCTTGCCGGTGAACACCAGCTCGGCGCCGTCAGCCTTCAGCGCCGCCGCGAGCGCGCGCGCGACGCCGAGCGCGTCGGTGCCGTTCGTGGCGGCGTCGTCGATCTGGACCGCCGAGTCCGCACCGAGCGCGAGGCCGTCACGGAGGTTCTTCTCGGCATCGCCGCTGCCGACCGTGTAGAGCACGACGTCGCCGCCCAGCTTCTCCTTGGTCTTGACGCCCTCTTCGAGCGCGAACGCGTCGTAGGGGCTGATGATGAACTTGATGCCGGACGGGTCGATGCCGTTGCCGTCGCCCTGGATCTTGATCCGCGCGTCGGTGTCGGGCGTCGACTTGATGCATACGCCGATTTTCACGTTGCCTCCAAGAATCTCGATTTCACTTCGGGGTCGTGGACCATCATGCCGAGGATGAACGTATCTGCGACCTGATCGGCCGCGGCCTCGAGCGAGAAGCGGTCCTGCTTGCGAGAGAGAACCCACTGCATGGCGAGCTCGTCGAGCGCGCCGAAGAAGGACCACATCGCGATGAACGAGTCGAGCTCGGGGCGGAACAGCCCCTGCGCCTGACCGTCACGGACGATCTGACCGAACACCCCGAGGTAGGCCCACAACTTCTCGGGTCGGTACTCCTTCAGGAACTTGTTCGACAGCCGAAGCTCGACCTGGAGCACCTCGGCGGCTGATCGGTTGGTGCGGACCTGCTCGAAGTGAAACCGCGCGAACAGCCGGATGCGCAGGATCGGGTCGTGCACGCCCTCTAGCATGTCGCCCAGGCTGCCGAGCAGCTCGTCCATCTTCTCCTCGAAGATGGAGAGCAGCAGGTCTTCCTTGTTCTTGAAGTACAGGTAGATCGTGCCGTCGGCGACGCCGGCCCGGCGCGCCACGTCGCTCACGCGCGCCTGGTGGAAGCCCTTCTCCGCGAACACCTCGACCGCGGCCTCGGTGATGAGGCTCCGCTTGTCGGTGCGCCGCTCCGAGGGCTCGGCCATGGGGTTCCCGCCACTGAATGAAGGTTCACTCACTATCCTGTCGGCCGAGCGGGTCAACCGGACAGAGGGCGGACGACGTGACGCGCCGGGACGCCCACCGGGACGGCGCGTGGGCCCGGCGCCGGGCTGCGTGACGCGTACGGGACGCCTGTTCTCGGGTCGGTCGCGTCGGGCCAGATCTCGCAGAGCGGCTCGAGCACGAACGGGCGGTCGGCGATCCCGGGGTGGGGCAGCGTGAGCCGGGGGTCGTCGCGGATCACGCCGTCGGCGTGCAACACGTCGAGATCGAGCACCCGGTCGCCCCAGTAGCGCGTGCGCCGACGGCCCGCGCCAACCTCGAGCGCGACACACAGCGCCATCAGGTCCTCGAGCGGAATCGCGCACTCGACCAGGGCCACGCCGTTGAGGAACCACCCCTGCGCGGTACCGCCCCGCATCGGCGGGCTCCGGTACCACCGCGACGCGCGGAGCAGGGTGACGCCGGGGCGCGACGCGAGCTTGCGCAGCGTCAGCTCCAGGGTGGCCCGACGGTCTCCGAGGCTGCTGCCGAGTCCGACCGCGACCTTCATGGCGCACCTCGCGCGACGGCGTCCGCCAGCTCGCGCAGCAGTGGGTCGGCGCCAGGCGTCTCCGCGGCGAAGCGGAACCAGCGGGCGGCGTCGGCCGGATCGTCGCCGTGGAGGTAGCGGCTCATGCCCAGCGCGGTAGAGAACCACGCATCGTCGGGCCAGCGCGCGACGGCGTCACGGAGCACGTCGTCGTGTGCCGCGACGTCACCGAGCGCGCCGAGCATCAGCGCGCCGAACGTGGCCGGGGTGCGCCAGTGCGGGTCGAGCTCGGTGCAGGTCGTGACCGCGGCGTGGAGCCAGGTCGGGTCGGGCGGGTCGGCTTGCGTGAAGTGCTGCACGGCCCGGAGCCATACCAGCGTCGCGGCCGCGCTGTCTCGGCCCAGCGCGGCGGCACGCCACACGCTCGGGGCGGGGCGCACCCACGCGTCGGCCGCGCGGGGAGGATCGGGCAGCCAGGTGTGGACCGCCGCGGCGCTCGCCCAGGCGACGGCCGCGAGGAGCACGGGCCTCAGTACACGTTCTCCGCGGTCACGAGGTGGGCCTCCTGTGTCGCGGTGGCCTCGACGCGGGCGCGCTCGCCGTCGCCGTCGACGTCGCTGGAGCCGACCACGGTGAAGTCGTCCTCGGAGGCGATCACCTGGTAGGCTCCGTAGACCTCGGCGTAGCCCTCGGGGGGCGTCCAGTTCAGTCGGGAGAAGCCCGGCGAGGGCTTCCATGGCACCCGCTCACCGTTCACCGCGGTCAGCGCGCGCGGCGATGCTTCGGCGCTGATGTACTCCTCGAAAGCCTTCTTCTGAGTGATCTCCGCGGTGCGGATGTAGCCGACCAGCAGCGGCACCTCGGCGCGCGCGGATCTGCGCGCGGTGTTCGTCCACAGCGGAACGGTGATGAGCGCGATCACGGCGAGCACCCCGACCCCGACCAGCACCTCGGTGCGCCCGACTCCACGCCGACTCGACATCGCTCCTCCTCCTCGTAGCGTGGCCAAGGTACTCCGTTGCGGGCCGCGGTGGAAGCGGCGCGGTCAGGTGCCCGCGACGAGCCGTCGCTGCACGAGGTCGAGGAGATCGTCGAGCGGCACGCTCGCGCTCATCACCTGGAGCACCCCGTCGTCGGACCACATCACCAGCGCGACGCCGTCGACGAGGTAGCCGCTGAGCGTCACGTCGCCGACCGATCGCGTCGTGGCGGGGCGGGGGGAGGCACCGACGCCGAGCCACGACTGGTGCAGGTAGCGCTGCGTGGCGCCTTGATATGCGACCGCCGCGGCGGGGGGCTGCCCTGGGATGATGTAGACGCTCTCGGCCGTGAGCCCGAGGTGCGTGAGGTCCTCCACCCCGCGAAGCCTGGCGGGCACCCCCGCTGCCGCGAACGCTCGCGCGAGCGCGTCGGTGTCGGAGGGCGCGACGGCCTGGAGCCGCCCGCTGGTCGTGGTCTGGTGCGCGTAGACCACGGAGGGAAGGCTCGCGGTAGGCCCGCCGCGTGGCCCGAGCGACCACACCAGCCCGATCATCAGCGCCAGCGCGGCAGCGACCGCGAGGATCGCGATGGGAAGCGTCGGACGCTCGGCGGCAGGTAGCGGGCGACCCGGGAGGTCGATCGGCACCACGGGGGGGTCGTCGACCACCCAGGTGCGGTTGAGCGCGGGCGGTGGGGCCGCGTCGCAGATCGCGCGGGCGACGCGCTCCTGCAGCTCGCGGAGCGTCTCGATTCGCTCGGAGAGGTCCGGGTGCTGACGGGCGACCTGTTCGACCTCCAGCGCGACGGGGGGCGGAAGATCTCCTGCGGCGTAGCAGGGAAGCAGGGCGATCGCCTGGTCGCGCGTCATCGGACGAGCGCCTGCTGAAGGTGCCAGACGACCGCTGCCCGGGCGCGGCGGACGGTGATCTCGGGGAGGTCCATGAGCGTGGCGAGCCGCGAGGCGTCGAGGTCGGTGACGATCCAGAACAGGTAGACGAGCCGCGGGAGCGGCGGAGCGAGCGCGAGCGCGTCCTGGATGCGCTGCGCGTCGTCTGGGCTCGGCGGCCGAAGCGTCACGACGTCGGCCGGAACGAGACGCGGGAGCGGCGCTTCGGGATCGAGGTGGAGATCGTGGAGCAGGAAACGCCACAACAGCCCGTAGAACTGGAGGCCGAACGGTTGATCCGGGGCCAGATCGCGGACGCGGCCCCGGAAGTTGTCGCGGAACGCGAGCACCGCCTCGGTCGCGGGGGCGACCGCGCCGTACCAGCCGCGGCAGATCGACCAGATTCCCGGAAGATGGGGCTCCATCAAGCCACGCAGCGCCTCCGCGTCGCCCTGCTGAGCAGACTTCAGCTGGCGAACTTCGGCAAGCGCGATGCGGTCGATCAGCGGCGCGTGGGACAGGATCAGTCTCCGGTGAGGACGATACGCGTCCTTACCTTATCCGCTCGGAGCGTGGTCGTGATCCCCACATGCGTCAGCGTGCTCGACAGTAACGCTTCGCGACGGGACGGATCCCACACCCAGGCGTCGAGGCACGCCTCGACGCTGCGGGCCTCACACGACCAGGTGTGGCTCGCGCCGCGAAGGCCGAGGCTCGACAGCGCGCGGGTCAGCGATGCGTCGGTCGAACCCTCGAGCCGGGAGGCCACCGCGTCGAGGATCGGATCGGGCGTCCACGCGCGGAGCCCGTAGGCGTCGCGGACGTCGGCGAGCAGGCGCGCGAGGTGCGCGGTGGAGGTGTCGGCGTCTACGAGCGCGGCGGGCGCAGCCGGCAGGAGGCTCGTCTCGGGCGGGGCGATGCCGACATAGACGGGAAACACGGCCGCGACGCCCTGCGCGTCGGCGATCTCGATCAGCCACTCGCCTTCGGTGTTCAGCGTCCACGCGCGGCTGGCCTCGAGGGTGCCCTCGAGCAGTCTCCCGTCCGCGTCCGCGATCCGGTAGCGGGCGCCGGGCGCCTCGGGCAGCGACAGGCGCGCGCCGCGCTCCACGGCGCGCGCCTGGACCCCGAGCTCGACGCGCGGGGTGGAGACCAGGCCCACCCAGGCCACCCGCGAGCCACTTCGGGCGCGCACCAGCCCGAGGTCGGCCTTGGGATCGACGCCTGCGACCCACGTGGTCAGGTCGGGGGGCGGCGCTGTGTCGGGCTGCTGATGGAACCCGATCGCGACGTCGATCGGGTACGGCCAGCCGGCACGCCACGCGCTCTCGCGCACCTCCCACGGCGAGAGCGTCCACGGCCCCCGCGAGCCGGTGAGCGCGAGCGACGTGCCGGCACCCGACAGGTAGGCGTCCCAGGTTCGCTGGCCGACGACGTGGGCCACGACGGGGTCGGGTGCCACGGTGCGCTGCCGCCCATAGGTGCCCGACGTCGCGGCGGGCAGCCGCGGCACGGCCGTCCAGTCCGCGGCAGACGCGGCGGACGGGAGCTTCGGACAGCCGACGAGCAGCACGAAGAGGAGGGAGATCACGCGCTCAGGACCCGCTCTCCGCGGCGGCGGGCAGCTCGGGCAGCTTGTCGGCCGGCTCCGGCGCGTTGTCGTCGCGGATGAACCACGCGGACTCGCCCTCGACCGGGACCTCGACGCGCTGCAGCGCAGTTCCCGTGGCGCCACTCGGGAGCAGCGGCACGAGGCTGTGGCCGTCCTTCATCCACGCGAGCGCGGTGTCGCGATCGATGCTGCGCTCGGGCAGCCCGTGCAGGCGAACCTTCAGCGAGGCGATCTGCGCTTCGGCGACCGTGGCGCCGATGACCATGACATGTCCCATGCGATCCTCCGTGACGAGCCCGGGAGCGGTCGTAACCTACCCCTTTCCCGCTCGCGCGGTGAGCAACGTCGCGCCGCTCAGGAACAGGGCCAGAAAGCCGAGCAGGATCGTCGCGATCAGCCACAGCGGAAGCCCCGCGTCCTCGACGGACGACGTCCGCATCCCGAGGTCGTACAGCACGCCGTTGAGGGTGAGCGGATCGTTGCGATGCGGGCCGATGCGCGGCACCCACAGCTTCTCGCCGGTCTTGATCGCGCCCTCGAACGCGTAGCGCGTGATCATCGTCCACGAGATCAGCTTCGCGAGCGCGCTCATCTCGCCGATCTTCACGATCAGGCCGCCGAACGTGATCTGCGGGATCAGCACGAGCGGGAGCGTGCCGACCGCGGCCTCGCTGGAGCTGAACATCGCAGACATGAACAGGCCCATCGCCATGCCGACCAGCCCGGTCAGCACCGCCACCGCGTTCAGGGCGAGGAAGGAGAAGCCGTAGTCGCCGCCCATGCCGAGCCAGACGTAGTTCATCGTCGCGAGCGTCACGCACTGCAGCGTGACGAGGCACGAGAGCACGGTGACCTTGCTCGCCATGTAGGGCCACAGCCCGAGGCCGACCCGTCGCTCCCGGCGCCAGATCGCGCGCTCGGCGATCAGCTCGCGGATGGCGTCGGACGCGCCGAACCACAGCGCTGAGAGCACCAGCATGAACACGGCCGCGGTGTCGGGTCTTGGGAACACGATGGCCATCGCGACGCCGAGGATCGGGGCCTGCGCGAGCAGCACCGCGGTGCCGACGGTGTCGCGCATCTTCACCTGTGCGTACCGGCGGGTGAGCGTGGCGTACTGGAGCAGCTGGCCGCGTCGGCGGTCGCGGAGTCGTTGGAAGCGCGTGAACTCGACATCGTCGATGCCGAGCAGGCGCTCCCGCGTGCGCACGTACTTGCGATAGGACGCCGATGCGCGGTAACGGTCGCCCCAGGTGGTCGGCGGCGCGGAGGGGAGGCGGCCGAAGATCTCCTCGGGCTCGTCGACCCCGAAGTAGGCGGTCGCGTCGCTCGGCGGACCGAACCACGCGAGGCGGCCGCCGGGCGCCAGCACCATCAGGTGGTCGACCATCGACAGGATCGCGTGGCTGACGTCGTGGGTGACGAGGAAGATGATGCGGCCATCGTCGGCGAGCTGGCGGATGAGCTGGACGATGTCCTGGGCCGTCTGCGGATCGAGCCCGCTTGTGGGCTCGTCGAGGAACAGCACGCGGGTGCCGTGCGTGAGCAGCTCCTGCCCGAGGCTGACGCGCTTGCGCTGCCCGCCCGAGATGCCGCGGCGCAGTGCGTCCCCGATGCGGGAGTAGCGGATGTGCTCGATGTCGAGCTCCTCGCACACGCGGTCGACCTCGACGCGCACCGCGGCGCGCGGCACATCGCGCGGGAACCGCAGGCGGCCTGCGTAGTACAGCGCCTCCTCGACGGTCAGCTCGGTGTGGACCACGTCCTCCTGGGGCACGATCCCCACCATCGAGCGGTCGGCGGCGAGCAGCGTGTGGAAGTCCTGGCCGTCGAGCAGCACGTCGCCGGAGTCGGCCGGGTGGATGCCGGCGATCGCGTTGAGCAGCGTCGTCTTTCCGGCACCCGACGGCCCGACCAACGCGATCACCTCGCCGCTGAACACGGTGAAGTTCACGTCGTCGAGCAGCGCCGTCTCGCCGATGCTGCGGTGGAGGTGGCGCACCGAGAGGGCCGAGAACGCCTGGAGCCCGAACGCAGTGAGGGTGCGCGCGTCCTTGTCGAGCTTGAGGGTGTAGGGGCCGACGCGGAGCTCGTCGCCGGGTCCGAGCGGTGCGGACTGTACCGGCGCGCCGTTGAGCAGCGTGGGGCGGCCCGAGCCGAGGTCGATCACCCGCCATACGTTGCCGTTGCGGATCAGCTCGGCGTGGCGCGGCGCCACCTGGGGGTCGGGGAGCTGCACGGCCGCCGAGTTGGACCGGCCGATCAGCAGGCGGTCGCCGGCCAGATCGAAGCGGAAGTCGCCGGTCGCGTAGCGGACGTCGTGCTTCTTGAACAGCGCACTGACGAGCATCTCGTCGACGCCGAGCTCGGCTGCGGAGCGCTTCAGATCGGCGATCTCGCCGCGATCGATCACGCCGTCGACGGCGGCGACCGCGAACAGCGAGTCGAGGAGGAGCAGCGCCTCGCCGGTGCCGTATCGCTGCGCGAAGGCCTGCAGGCTGATCTCTTCGGCGACGGCAGCGCGCAGGGCCTCTTCCTCGGCGCGCCCGAAGCGCGCGCCGAACGCCTCGAGCTCGTCGTCCACGATCGCGGTGCGCGCGTCCGGCGCGAGCGCGAGGTCGATGAGGACGTCGATCTCGTCGGTGCGCAGCGCGCTGCGCGCCGAGAGCGCCCGCTGCATCGCCTGGCGAGCCTCGAGGCTCACATCGGGCGGCAGGATGCGCGCGAGCAGACGGGCGAACTCGACGGCGAACGTGATCGAGTCGTCGCGTCCCGCGAGGTCGCGGTCGCCCATGGCGTCCCGGAACCGATCCTCCAGATGGGCCGTCAGCACCGGGGGCTACCTCGCGCGGGCGGTGGAGGACGCCGACCCCTCCGGGGGGCGTCCAAGGGCGTCAGCGGTAGCTGATCGCGACGCCCACGCCAGTGTTCGCCGCGGTGTTCGCGACCTTCTGTGCGTAGACCACGACGTAGTAGGTGGCCGTGTCGCTGGGCTTGAACGTGAACGACGGCTCGCGGCCCTTGGTGGGGTTGCGCGCGACGATGCGACCGTCGAGATCGTAGAGGAGCAGATCGACGTGCACGGCGTTGCTGTCGGCGCAGGCCTGGATCTGGTACTCGTTGCCCGCATAGAGCGTGACCATGTAGTTGCGCGTCTTGCCGTCGGCGAGCGAGGTCGTGGCCATCGTGCGGATGGCCCAGCCCTGGCCGTAGCCGTCCCACACCTTGGTGCGGACGCAGACCTCGGCCTCCTCCTCGGACGCGCCGGCCATGGGCGCGAACAGAAGCCCGAAGGCGAGGGATGCCGCAGCGATCGTTCGGAACAAGGCCGCCTCCAGCGGTTGGCGCAACTAGAGCAGCGCGAGGACGTCGTCGGTGGTCTTGATCACCACCTCGATGTCGTCCAGCGTCAACGTCCCTTCCTTCGTGGCGATCTCGCGCAGCGCGCTCAGCGACGCCTCGAGCTTCTCGGTGACCGCCTCGGGGGCCTTCTCGGCGCCCTCGGTGCGCACGTAGGTGAGGAAGTAGTCCACCACCGCAGGCTGCTTGAGGAGGCCGTCGGCCGCCTCGGGCTTGCCCGCCTGCTTGACCGCCTTGGCCAGCAGGTTGGCGCCCTCGAGCCACGAACCCGCCTGGATCAGCGGGACGATCCGCTGACGCCCGTTGAACTCGAGCTCGGGGATGACCGCCCCGGACAGCTCGTCGAGCTCCTTGAGGAGCTCGTCGCGGGTGACGGAGTCGCCGCGGACGCGGTCCTTGATGTCGTCGAGGGTGACGAGGATGTCGCGCCCCCCATCGAGCTGCTCCATGCCCTTCTGGACCTGGCTGACCCGGCCGAGGAGCTCCTCCTTGCTCGACGCCTTCACGGTCAGCAACATGTCGGCGATGACGACGCCGGTGCGAACCGCGGCGTTGTCGGGGTTCGCGTTGGTGACCCGCAGGTCGCGCTCACCGATCAGCGAGCTGAGCTCGGTCTCGATGCCGGCGCGCTCGAGCGCGCGCTGGGTCTCGACCGGGCTGGGCACGATGGTGACGCTCTCGGCGGCCGCAGCGAGCTCCTGCTTGGTGAGCTCGGGGGTCTCTGGGTTGGCCGGCTCGGCGGGCTCCGGGGCCGGCGCGGTGCCGCCCGAGCAAGCGGCCAGCAGCATCAGGCTCGCGACGAACCAGGGACGCATCACAGACATCGGAGTGCTCCATTTCCATGGGGGAGCGGCCGTAGACGAGGAGCCCCCGAGGACGCCGCACCTTACTGCGGGGTCCTACGCGATGCAACCGCGGCAGAGTAGGTGGAACCGGCCGTCAGCACCGGGTCGGGGGTACCGTGGTAGATGCTCCCGGGGCCACTCACGGCGACCTCGCCCTCGAGGTTGATCCAGCCTGCCTCGAACAGGCGATGCATCGCGTCCGGCGTCCGCCTGAGGGTCGGCCATCCGAGCAGGTGCCACAGCAGCGCCTGGTCCGGACTCGGCCCGAGCCCGGTGAGCACGACGCTGCCACCGCGCACCACCAGACGACCGAGCGCGCGGAGCAGTGAGACCACGAGGCGGCTCGGCAGGTACTCGATCAGACCCTGCACGATGATCACGTCTTGCTGGACGAGGTTCGTTCGGCGTCGACCGAGGGCGAACTGCGCGAGGTTCTCCTGGATCGTCACGATCTCGACGCTCGACCCCGAGACCACGCTCGCGTCGAGGAACGCGAGCGCATCGCGGCTCTGATCGACGACGGTGAGCACCGTGGGGGCGTGATCGAGCCGCTCGAGCAGGCCCGCGACGAGCGAGCCGGTGCCGGCGTTGAGCAGCAGGACCCGTCGGTTGCGATGCGAAGGGAGCCGACTCGCGATGACGTCGACCAGCGGCTTGCGAAAGTCGCGGAGGGCCACCATCGTCGGCCGCGCGAGCAGCCAGCGGTCGATCAGCTCGCCGAGGTGCCCGTCGCCGCCGGGGGCGCCCACGAGGACGTGCGCGAGGATCTCGGCGGTGGCGATCAGCCCCTGCGGTCGCCGGATCGCGCGCTCGGCCAGCGCCGAGCGCACGAGGTAGGGATGCAGCTCCCGGCCGATCAGCTTCGCCATCTCCTCGGTCGCACCGGGCTCGGGGTGCGCGGTGGCCAGCGTGGACAGGTCGTCCTGCAGCCGATCGAGCAGCACCACGAGCGCTTGCTGGGCGAGCGGGTCGGTCGGGTCGTTGCGGAGCCGAGTCTCGATGTCGAGCAAGCTCTCTTTGGTGATGTCCGCGAGCGCGCGGGCCTCCTCGCGTGCCCCGGCCGTGTGCGGAGCGGCCTGGGGCTTGATGCCGCGACCGATGGCACCGGCGAGCGCGTCGGCGGTCGCGGAGCGGGCGCGCTCCGAGGCCAGGCGCGCGAGGGCCTTGTAGAAGTCCGCGGCCAGCTCCGGATGGCGGTTGAGCAGCACGACCAGGTCCTGGCGCGGCCACTGCAGCACCTCGCTGTCGGTGGCGGCCCGAACGTCGGCCGAGCGGGGCGAGCCGTCGACGAACGCGAGCTCCCCCACCATCACGCCAGGTGCGAACACCGCGAGGATCACCTCGGGTGAGCTGCGACTGTCGACCACCTCGAGCTTGCCCGACACCAACATGAAGATGTCGCCGCCCGCCTCCCCGCGCCGCATCAGGTAGCCTCCGCGCGGCACGCGAAGGCGCTGTCCAGCCCCTTCGAAGCGGCGGCGGGAGGTCTCTTGGAGTTGGTCGAGGAAGTGCATGGGTGGACTCCTGCGGCACGCTATCCCACAACGACGTGCGGGTGACGCGGCGGTGTGGCCTGGATACCTCCGCTCACCCTCGGAGGACACGCCAGTGAGTGGGTCGGAGATCGTGGACCGGATCGATGCGATCGTGGGTCGCCTGAAGCAGGCGGGCTGGAAGGAGCGGGACGCCGTGCGCGACGAGCTGCTCGCGGTCGCGAAGGGCGCGCCCGATCTCGACGTCGTGCGGGAGCACCTCGAGGTCGCGCGCGGCGCGCTGTCCTTGGAGCTGCGCTGGGAGATCGACACGGTGCTCGAGGCCATCGCGCCGGTGCCGGAGCCCGAGCCCGAGCCCGAGCCCGAAGCAGAGCCCGAGCCAGACGCGCCCGGGCGCCCGCTGACCGCCGCCGACCTCACGCTCGTCTACCACGACCCGCGCGGTTTCATGCTCCACAAGACGAAGAAGGGCAGCCGTTGGCTGGCCACCGAGGTCGATCCACGCACCGGTCAGCCGATGACCTACGAGCTTCGCCAGCAGGAGGTCGACCTGCTCAAGACCCGCCTCACCGGCAGCCCCTATTGGGTGATCGGCGCGGGCGAGGCCCCGGGGGCCTGAGCATGCGGCTCACCGGACCCGGCCTGGTGCTGTGTCTCGCGACCGCGGGGTGCGGGTGGTTGGGCGCGGGTCCGTCGTGCGAGGACGATCCGACGCGCTCGCTGGAGACCGCAGGCGAGCACACGCTCACCTGCGCCGAGGTCGAGGTCGGGGCGCAGTTCGTGGAGCTGGTGGCGGGGCGCGCGATCTCGGTCGCGGACCGCCGACAGCTCGTCCGTGGGATGCGCAAGCGCTTCGCGGCGGATCCCCAGGCCGCGCTGGCTGCGCTCGCAGCGGCCCGCACCGAGCACACGGCGCTCGGCGCCCTGCGCGGGATGGCTGCGGCCGAGCGGCGCAGCGCGCTCGCCTACCAATCGGTGACGGGCGCCGGACCGCTCGGCGCGGCGTCCGGCGACGACGTCACGGCGGTCATGGAGCGAGCCATCGCGGTCTGGGCGCGCTCGGACACGGACGGGCTCGCGCTCACCGAGGTCGACATCGAGGGCTGGATCCTCTACGCGTCGCTGTGCCGCGAGGTGCAGCGCGCGGGGCCGATGCGCCTGTCGGTCGCGGATCGGATCGGGGTGTACCGCGAGGTCGAGGACCTGTTCGACCAGGCCGATCGCGGTGGCCGCGTGGCGCTCGTGGCGATCGGGCCGTTCTGGCCCGCGGTCCGGCTGAAGTGGGCGGTGGCGACCTACGAGCGACAGCAGGGCTGGGCGAGCGCGGCGCCCCTGCCGCCGCCGATGCTCAGCACGTCCAAGGGGTACCTCTCCGCGATCCTCGAGGTGGACGCCCGCCAGCACGCGGCGGCGCTGCACGAGGCGTTCGGTCCGCTCGCGCTGGCCGTCGCGCGCTGAGCGCGGCGATGCTACGGACCCAGGAACGGAGGTCCTGATGTACGCCGAAGATCTGCTGAAAGACCGGGTGATCGTGATCACGGGGGGTGGGAGCGGACTGGGTCGCGCGATGGCCGAGCGCGCTGCGGGTCTCGGGGCCCGGGTGGGCCTGCTCGGGCGTCGCACCGCCCCGCTCGAGGAGACCGCCGCCGCGATCACCGCGGCGGGGGGCGTGGCCGCGTGGGCGTCTGCCGACGTGCGGGAGCCCGCCGAGGTCCTCGCGGCGTTCGACGTGCTCGAAGCGGCGCTCGGGCCGATCGACTCGCTGGTGAACAACGCCGCCGGCAACTTCCTCGCGCCCAGCGAGGACCTGACCCCGAACGCGTTCGACGCGGTGGTCCGCATCGTGCTGCACGGCACGTTCCACTGCACGCAGGAGTTCGCGCGCCGGATCATCGGGCGTGAGGGGCGCGGCGGCAACGTGCTGAACATCGTGACCACGTATGCGTGGACGGGCTCGGCGTTCGTGCTGCCGAGCGCCGCGGCCAAGGCGGGCGTGCTCGCGATGACGCGCTCGCTCGCGGTCGAGTGGGCGACCTACGGCATCCGCTGCAACGCGATCGCGCCCGGACCCATCCCCACCGAGGGCGCGTTCTCGCGGCTGATGGTCGGTGACATGGAGAAGGAGGCGCTCCGCCGGATCCCGGCCGGCAGGTTCGGCGAGCAGCGCGAGATCGCGGATCTCGCGATGTACCTGCTAAGCGACGGATCGGCGTACGTCACCGGCGAGTGCGTGACGCTCGACGGCGGCGAGTGGCTGCAGTCCGGCGGCGAGTTCTCCGGCCTCACCCGGATGCCGCGCGCGCAGCTCAAGGCCGCGCTCACCGCGATGAAGCCGCCGCGTCGTAGCGACGGCTGAGTCGCCGACGCGGGCGGGGACGGTACCCCCAAACGAAGAGAGGCCGGCACAGGGCCGGCCTCTCGGGCAGCATCACGCAGGAACTACAGCTTCTGGCTGTAGAACTCGATGATGGCGCTCTCGTTGAGCTCGAACGGCAGGTCGCCGCGCTCGGGCACGGTGATGAGCTTGCCGGTCTGCTTCGCCGGATCGAACTCGATCCAGGACGGACGCGAGAACGAGGTGGACCACGCGAGGTTCTCCTGGAGGAACGACTTGGTCGTCGACTTCTCCCGGATGGTGATCTCGTCGCCGGCGGAGACGTGGAAGCTCGGACGGTCGACGCGCTTGCCGTTGACCAGGATGTGGCCGTGCACGACGAGCTGGCGGGCCGCCGGGATCGTGCGCGTGAAGCCCATGCGCCAGACGATGTTGTCGAGGCGGCTCTGCAGGAGCGTGACGAGGTTGAGACCGGACGCGCCCTTCATGCGGGACGCACGGCGCACGTAGCGCTGGAACTGCTTCTCGAGGATGCCGAAGTGCCAGCGGGCCTTCTGCTTCTCCTCGAGGCGGACCTTGTAGTCCGACGGCTTCTTCTTGCGCTTGGTACCGTGCTCACCGGGGGGGAACGGACGCTCGAGGGTCGAGACGGTCGTAAGTCCGGGAAGCACCGTGCCCACGGCCCGGCACTTCTTCAGCCGGGGTCCACGATAGCGTGCCATGTGATGGCTCCTCTAGGTGCTGGATGAAACGGGTCGCGGGGGCATTCACGAGGGAAGGTCGTGGGCCGTGACCCGGCCCCGGACGTGAATCCGGGTACGTGATGGGACGCGAGGTCTACTTGACTTCGCGGTGAAGCGTGTAGCGCTTGAGGTACGGGTTGTACTTCATGAGCTCGAGCCGCTTCGGGGTGTTCTTCTTGTTCTTCGTGGTCGCGTACCGGCTGACGCCGGGGACCTTCAGGCCACGCTGCTCGGTGCACTCGAGGTGGATGGTCTGACGGGCGACGTTCTTCTTCTTGGCCATCTTGGCCTCCCAGAAGTTCCAATAGGAAGTTTGGAGCCCACCGTGACGAACGGGGGGCAGGACCGGGCGCTTCTAATGGACCCCCGGTGTGGTGTCAACGAGGGTCCGGGATGCCAGGCGGCGTCACAACCAGTTATCCGAGCGCTCCCCGTCGTCGCGAGGATCTGTCGGATGTGGCGCTCTCTCCTGCTCCTCGGCCTGCTCGGCTGCGTCGATCCGACGCCCGCCGACACGGTGCGCGACCCGTCGGGCGAGGACACGGATGCGCCGATCGAGGTCCCCTCGGACGAGGAGGTGCTGCGCGATCTGATCGCGGGGCTGCGTACCGACGTGGACGCCGTGCTCCACGACGTGGCGTGGCGCGGTGGGCTGCCTGCGCAGACGCGCGAGGACACCTTCCTGTTCGTGGCACAGACGCGCGACGGTCCGCTCTCGCTCGCCGGGGACTTCAACGGATGGACGCCCACCCCGATGACCCGTGGCGAGGGCCTGTACTGGGCCGAGGTGGCGATCCCCGATCCGGCGGGGCAGGGCTACAAGTTCACCGACGGCGAGGCGTGGTCGGCCGATCCGCGCGCGCGGTCGTACACCTACGACGCGCACGGCGAGCTGTCGTTGGTCGCGCCCACCCCGAGCGCGTCGCGGATCGATCGTTGGCCGTCGCTGCAGGCGCACGGGCTGCGCGCGCGCGACCTCCGCGTGCTCGTCCCTGCCGGCGAGGGGCCGTGGCCGGTCCTGTACGTGCAGGACGGGCAGAACCTGTTCGATCGTTCGGCGTTCTGGGGTGGCTGGCGGCTGGACGAGTCGGTGACCGCGCTCGACACACCCGTCCTCGTCGTGGGGATCGACGCGAGCGCCGCGCGCCTCGATGAGTACGGCCACGCCGAGGACGTGATCGGCGGGCAGACCTACGGCGGGCAGGCAGAGGCCTATGCGCGCCTGGTGCACGAGGACGTCCGCGGGCACGTCGAGGCCGTCTACGGCTCGACGGGCCTCGACGGGCTGCTCGGCTCGTCGATGGGTGGGCTCGTCAGCCTGTACGTCGCGCACCGCTACCCTGACGCGTTCGCGTTCGCGGGCAGCCTGTCGGGCACGCTCGGCTGGGGGCGGTTCGGGCTCGAGAACCCGACGATGCAGGCCCTGTACGAGGGCGAGGGGGTGCAGCACACCGTGCTGTACGTGGACTCGGGCGGGAGCGACGGCGGCGACGGCTGCTCGGACCCCGATGGCGATGGCTCGTTCGCCGACGACCCCAACCACACCGACAACTACTGCACGAATCGCCAGTTCGCGGACGCGATGGCCGAGCTGGGGTACAGCTGGGACGTCGACCTGTTCCACTGGCACGAGGCGGGTGCGACGCACGACGAGGCGGCGTGGCGTGCGCGGGTGCACCGCCCGCTGGAGATCTTCGTCGGGCTCAGCGCGACGCGCGGGTCGCGGTGACGGTGCCGCCGCGGTGCAGGACCTGTCGCACCGCGGGGTTGCCCTGGTAGGTCACGCCGGCGTGATCGCCGACGGTGGCGTCGAGCGCATCGCGGACCTGGAGATCGACACGGCTCGCGCCGCTCGCGGTCACCCGGGCCTGCGTGGTGGCGAGGGCGTGCAGGCGCGCGCGCCCGTGCGCGTCGGCGACCAGCTCGAGGCGGGTGACGACCCCCTCGGCCTCGATCGTGGCGCTGTCGGCGAGGGTCACCGCGAGATCTTGACCTCGCA
Organism: uncultured Enterobacteriaceae bacterium; assembly: GCA_964419905.1. GTDB lineage: Bacteria > Myxococcota_A > UBA796 > UBA796 > JAFDJI01. The sequence continues at coordinate 27,016 of CAYQSE010000003.1, read as the reverse complement.
CTGCGCGAACGCGTGCCTGGGTGTCGCCCCACAGCACGAGGCGGGTGAGCTCCGGCAGCGCGATGGACAGCGCGACCGGACCCGACGACGCGCCGCTGATCACCAGCGTGTCACCACGCACCTCCGTGCGGATCCGGGCGTCGGGCGGGGCGTCGAGGGTCACGCGCTGGGGGAGGTTCGCATGGACGTTCAGCGAGACGACGTGGCCGAGATCCCACACCTCGACGCTCCGGAAGGGCGGGAGCGTGCGCTCGACCGTCGCGGCGCCGTGGGTCGTGAGGCCGTCGAGGGCCACGACGCCGACGCCCACGGCGGCGGTCGCGCCGAGTGCGAGCCACAGCGCCGCCGAGGAGGCGACGTGGGGCGCGGTCAGATGGTGAAGGACTCGCCGCAGGAGCATGAGCGTACCGCCAGGGGGTTCTTGAACACGAACCCGGTCTTGAGCAGTCCGCGCTCGAAGTCGATCTCGGTCCCGTTGAGGAACAAGTACGACTTCTTGTCGACGCAGACCTTTACGTCGCCGCCGTGCAGCTCGTAGGACTTGTCGCCCTCGAGCGGCACCTCGACGAAGTCGAGGAAGTAGCTCAGGCCCGAGCACCCGCCGCCGCGCACGGCGAGGCGGAGCCAGGGCTTGGACCCATCCTTCGCGTTGATCTCCCGAACGCGCGCGACGGCGCTCTCGGTGAGGGTGACGGCCATTTCGCCTCCGTGTGGGAATCAGGACCCACGATCTTCATTGTAGCGGGCGGTCATAACGGATCGCGCGGAGATCCGCGCCGCCGTCCTCGCCGTCGTTCAGCGGGTTCAGCGCCCGCAGCCGCGGAACCTGTACGGCGAGGCGGTCGATCACCGCGTCGATCTCGTCGGTCGTCGTGGTTCGACCGACGCCGAACCGCAGCGAGGTGTGCGCCGTCTCGGGGGCGACCCCGAGCGCGCGCAGGACGTGCGAGGGCTCGAGCGTGGCCGAGGTGCACGCCGACCCGGACGAGCACGCGACCTCGCGCATCGACATCATCAGCGCCTCGGCCTCGACCCCGGCGAAGCTCACGTTGAGGTTGTTCGGGAGGCGGTGCGCCATCGCGCCGTTGAGGGTCACGCCGGGCACCCGGGCGCGCAGGCCCTCCCACAGGCGGTCTCGGAGGGTAGCGAGGCGGTTCGCGCCGTCGCCAGCGACATCCTGCGCTGCGAGCGTCGCCGCGACGCCGAAGCCGACGATCAGCGGCACCGGCAGCGTGCCCGGGCGTAGGCCCCGCTCGTGACCGCCGCCGTGCATCAGCGGCTGGAGTCGGATCAGCGGACGCCCGCGCCGGACGTACAGCGCGCCGACGCCCTTGGGGCCGTACGCCTTGTGCGCCGACAACGACATCAGGTCGACGTGCATCGCGCCGACGTCGAGGGGGATCTTGCCGAGCGCCTGCGCCGCGTCGGTGTGCAGGAGCACGCCCCGCGCACGGCACACCGCGCCGATCTCGGCGATCGGCTGCAGCGTCCCGATCTCGTTGTTCGCGGCCATCACCGAGACGAGCAACGTGTCGGGCCGGAGCGCGGCCTCGACCTGGCTCGCCGAGACCCGGCCAGCGGCGTCCACCGGCAGCACGGTCGTCGTGAACCCTTCGCGCGCGAGCACGCCCACCGGATCGAGGACGGCCTTGTGCTCGGTCGCGACGGTGACGATGTGCCCGCCGTGCGCGGCCCGCGTGCGCGCGACGCCGAGGATCGCGAGGTTGTTGGACTCGGTGGCGCCGGACGTCCACACGATCTCCTTGGCCGACGCGCTGATCGCGTCGGCGACCTGGACGCGCGCGTGCTCGACCGCGGATCGGGCCATGTTCCCGAGCGTGTGGTCGCGCGAGGCCGGGTTGCCGAAGCGCTCGGTGAACCAAGGCAGCATCGCCTCGACAACGCGCGGATCGCACGGCGTCGTGGCGTGGTGGTCGAGGTAGATCGGCCGATCGACGGACATGTGGGGGACCTAAGCCCGGCCCCCCGCGGGGTCAATCCGCCCGCGCGCGATCAGCCGCTGATGCTCTCGCCGCCGTCCACCCGGATCACGTTGCCGGTCATCCAGCGCGTCGCGGGGCCCGAGAGCGCGACGAGGCAGTCCGCGACGTCCTCGGGCGTGGTCAGACGCCCGCTCGGGTTGCGACGGAGCGCGGCCTCCTCGATCGCGTCCGCGCCGGGGATCTTCGCGAGCGCGGCGGTGCGGGTGACGCCCGCCATGATCGCGTTCGCGGTGATCTTGCGCGGCGCGAGCTCGACCGCGAGCTGACGGACGTGCGACTCGAGCGCGCACTTCGCGGCGCTGACCGCTCCGTAGCTGGGCCACATCGCGATGCTGCCGCTGCTGGTCATGGCGAAGATGCGGGCACCTTCGGTGAGCATCCCGCGGCCCAGCAGATCCTGGGTCCAGTACACGAGGCTGTTCGCCATCACGTCGAGCGTCATGTCGAGCTGACGGCGCTGCAGCCCTTCACCCGCGTCGGGGCAGTACGGACGGAGCGTGCCGAACGCGAGCGAGTGGAGCAGCACGCCCACCGTTCCGCCGTGCTCGGCGAGGGCCGCGCCGAGCGTATCGAGCGCGGTCGCCCGCACGTCGTCCGCCGCAGCGTTCCCGTTGTGGAAGATCACGGGGACGTCGTACGCGCGGAGCTCGGCGATCAGCGCCTCGACCTGCGGCATCGCGCCGCGACGGTCCATGTGGGCGCCGAAGATCGGGTGCCCCGCGGCGGCGAAGGCCCGCGCGGTGGCGGCCCCGAAGCCCGATGAGGCTCCGAGGATCACCACCCACGGACGCATCACTCGCCCCCGGCCGTGGCGTGGTCGTGGCCGGCGTGGTCGTGCCCAGCGTGCGGATCGGCGGGATCGCCAGCGGGGGCGCCGGCGGTGGCCGGGTCGTTCCAGGTGATCGTCACGGAGCGCTGCAGCTCGGTGACGTAGGCCTCGATCGCCTTCTCGCGGAGCGCCTGCTCGATCTCGGCGCGGACCTCCTCGACGGGCGTGGCGTCGCGCTTGTCGGTGACGAGCACGAGGTGGTAGCCCATGCGGGTCTCGATCGGCCCGAGCAGGGTGCCGGGCGTGGCGGCGAACGCCGGCTCGGCGATCTCCGGGAACATCCGCTCCTTCTCGAAGTAGCCGAGGTCGCCCCCGTTGTCCTTGCTGGACGGGTCCATCGACGCCGCAGCGGCCACCACGGCGAACTCCGCGCCGCCCTCGAGCTCTGCGCGCAGCTCGGTCGCGCGGTCGAGCTCCTTGACCAGGATGTGGCTCGCGCGCAGGGTGGGGCGCTTGTAGCGCACCGCACGGGCCTCGTACTCGGCGAGCACCTGCTCGTCGGTGACCGCGTCGGTACCGACCTTCTCGAGCAGCTCCGCGGCGAGGACGTCGCGGCCCGACATCGCGAGCGCGACCTGGACCTCGGGCTGCTCGTGCACGCCCGCCTCGATCGCGCGCTGGTAGAGCACCTGACCGAGGGCCACCCGGTCGAGGAACTCGCCGTAGCGGCCGGAAGACTTCAGGCGCTCCACCTGGTCGGCCGGGACGCGCGCGGTGACCGAGTCGACCATCTCCTTGGTGATCGCGATGCCGTCAGCGGATCCGATGACCGTGCCTCCGTCGGCGAGCGCGCCGGGAAGTGGCGCGGCCTCCTGGGCGGGCGGGCAGGCGGTGAGCACGAGGGCGGCGAGCAGGACGAGTGGGCGCAAAGGGGCCTCCATGGCGAGCGGGGGCGCCTATCCCATCCGGTGCGGGCCCACAAGCTCGGCCTCCGGTGGAACCGTCACGCTCGCGAGGGTACGCGTGCAGGGTGGAGGGCGCATGGTCGCATGGTTGCTCGTGTCGCTGGCCGTCGCTGGCGGATTGCCCGAGGTCGAGGTCGCGTTCGAGCGGATGGACGGCACGCTGCGGGTGCGCGGACCCGCCGGCGAGCACGTCGCGCCGGACGCGCCCGCCTACCTCACCGCGCGATGGGAGGACCGCGACCTGAGCTTCGCTGGCCTCGGCGCGGACCTGGCGCGCGGCGTACCGCTCGCGGCGGTCACCGGCGCGGCGTTCTCGGGCGAGCTTCGCGTGTCGCTGTGTGAAGACGGCGGCTCGACGTGCCGCGTGGTCGACGTCGCGCTGCGCGGGGCGGTGCCGCCGGCGCGCAAGGGCGTCGTCGCGCTGAGCGTGGGCGCGCCCACTGCTGCGGGCACCGACCACGGGCCGTATCGGAGCGACGCGGCGAGCGCGGCGGCTGCTGCGTTTGCCGACGCCGCGGCACGCGGGCTGCCCGTCCTCCTCGACTTCACCGCGGTGTGGTGCCCGCCGTGCAACCTGTTGACCGCCGAGGTGCTCCACGCGCCCTCGCACGCCGACGTCCTGGACGACTACGTGCTGTTGCAGATCGACGTGGACGATCCCACCTCGTGGGCGCTCAAGGATCGGTACGAGGTGGGGGGCTATCCGACGCTGGTGATCGCCGACGCCGCGGGCACCCTGCGCGATCGGGTGGAGGGCTACCCGGGCGAAGAGGCAACCGTGGCGTGGCTCGTCGAGGTGTCCAAGGGGCAGGCGACCGCCGCGGACACCCCGGAGGTCGCCGCGCGCACGGCGTGGACGAGGCTGCGGCGCGGTGATCTCGACGCCGCGACAGCGCTGCTCGAGCGCGCCGCGGGCGCCGAGGACACCGTCCCGTTCCGGCTGACACGGGTGAGCCTGTCGCCGTCGATCGAGGATGTCCGCTGGCTCACGGCGCGCGCTCCCGAGCACGCGGCGGCCTGGCTGTACGCGGCCCGGAAGCTCGCCGCCGACCCCGACGGCGCGGAGGCCGTTCGCGAGGCCATCCGGGCGGGGCTTCGTCATGCCGCGCCGAGCGAGGCGGCGGATCTGCTCTACCTGCGCGGTCAGATCGACGGCGGGGACGACGCCGTCTCCTGGTATGCGGCGGCCGCCGCGGCGCAGCGGGCGGGCTTCACCGGTGATCCGCAGCGCGATCGCGCGTATTGGACGTGGTACGCGCGGCTGCTTCAGCTCGCCGGGGGGGCCGACGAGGCGCTCGCGTTCCTCGACGATGCGCGCGCCGCTTTCCCGGACGAGCCGACCTGGGCGCTGGCTGCGGGCGACCTGCTCAACGAGGAGGGTCGCCACGATGAGGCCATCGCGCGCGTCGACCGTGACTGGGCGTGGGCGTGGGGCGACAACCGGCTCCGCATGGCGATGCTCAAGGTCGAGGCGCTCCGAGCGCTGGGCCGCAGCGACGAGGCGCGCACGTTCGGCGAGGCGGTGCTCGCAGAGATCCCCGAGCCCGCCGACGCGGTCGACGTTCGGACCCGGCGCTACCGCGCCGCGCTGCGTGAGGGCATCGGAGCCGAGGTGGACGCCTCGACCCGCTGACCGCGCTGCGAGGTCGTTTGGTGCCCCGGCTTCGAACCGGCTAGGGGGGAGCACCGTGTCTGGGGGCCGAGATGGGGCGCTTCTACGAGGAGGTCATGGGCGTCTACTTCGATGACCTCGACCCGTTCCAGATCCTGCACAACGCACGGTTCCTGCTGCTGTTCGAGCGCACCCTCGGCGCGTTCTGGATGCACGTCGGCATGGGCCATTTCCAGGATCACGCGCACCCCGATCGCTTCCACTTCGTCCGCTCCAACCACGTCGAGTACCTCTCGCCGGTGCGCGGGGTGCAGAAGGTCCGCGTGCGCGTGTGGGTCGAGAAGCTGGGCAACTCCTCGCTGACCTTCGGCTTCCGGATGCTGCCGATGGACGAGGATCGCGACCACGCGCGTGGCTCGCGCACCGTGGTGCGCGTCGACCAGGACTCCGGGCGCCCGCAGCCGTGGACCGAGTCGTTCCGCGACACGATCCGCCCGTGGGTCAGCGCAGAGGGGGGCGCTTGAGCGCGTTCATCGGCCTGTTGCTCTCGGTCGCCTGGGCTCAGGCGCCGTTCCCTGCGCCGCCTCCGGTGGACACGCCGAGCACGTCGGATCCCGTCGAGACCCCCGCCGTCGACACGTCGGCCGAGGACGAGGTCAACGAGGACGGCGAGCTCGTGGTGCGCATCTATGGGCCCGACGCGATCCGCGAGGCACGAAGGGCCGTCGTCGACGAGATGGCGCGGCAGGGCTGGCGCCAGACGAACACCCAGGACGGCAACCTCGTGTTTCGCGGGCCGTCGGCGTGGATGGGCAAGGCGGTGCTCGATCGCGAGGGGTTCATGACCTTCTCGGTGCCCGCGGTGGTGTTCCAGAGCGCGCAGACTGCGGGCACCGACGTCGCGCGGCAGGGCCCGACCGATCAGAGCACGCTCGCGCGGGAGTCCCAGGGCGGCGACTTCCAGAGCACGTCGCGCGATCCCGGCTCCGGCGCGGGCGCCGGGCCGAGCTTCAGCTTGTTCCCGTCGAAGCGCAAGACCTCCGGGGTGCACGACACGCTGCAGGACGTGCTCGAGCCACAGATCGCGGCCTATCGTGCGGCGATCCAGGAGACGGCGTTCCAGGAGACGCTCTCGCGCCTTCCAGACCGCCTCGACGCCCTGTTCTGGCATGGCGTGCCGCTCGATGGCCACACCGAGCGGATCGAGGACGCGGCGGCGCGTCGTCGGGTCGCGCTCTCGTATTGGGCCACGCGGGCGGACACGCCGCAGGGGCTCGACGTGTGCCGGGCGGTCGAGATGTGGCTCGAGGAGGTCGTGATGAGCTCGGATCAGCCGGTGACGCTCGCCGAGCAGGCGTCCGCGAACGCCACAGCGCGTGAGCACCACGGGCGCACCCTGAACCTGGTGAGGCCATGAGCGACACCGACGACGTCTGGCGGCCCAGCGAGGAGCAGCCGCCCGCGCCTGCCGGCGGCACCGCCCGTGCCGCGTACGGCGACGGGCTGTGGATCAACCAGTCGTTCTCGCTCGAGATCGCAGCGCGCGTCGGCCTCGCCGTGCTCCTCGAGCGGCCGCTGCTCGTGCTCGGACTCGGGGGCGCGCTGTGGTTGCTGAGCAACCTGTCGACGTTCCTCTCCGCGCCGATCGACATCCTCACCGAGGTGGTGCGCGCGTCGGGGAGCGAGGAGGGCGCGCTGGGCCTCGAGCTGGTCTCGGCGCTCGTCACCCTCGGGCTGATCGTGATCACGCTCCCGCTGCAGCAGCTGCTCATGGCCGGCGGTCTGCGCGCGATCGGCACGCTCGTCGAGACGGGCGAGACCGAGTCCGGGATCATCTGGCGATCGGTACCCCAGGCGCTGCGGATGTTCGGCAACAGCCTCCTCGTCGCGCTCGCGATGATCGCGGCGGTGGTGATCGCGGGCGGGCCGCTCCTGGCGGTGGCCGGCGGCGTCGCCTACGCGGGGTATTGGGTGCCCGCGCTGGTGCTGGGCGGCCTCGGTGCGCTCTGCGCTACCATCGCCTACCTCTATGTCGCGCTCCCGCTCTCGCTCGGGATGCTGGCGTGCGCGCTCGACGACGCAGGCCCCATCGAGGCGCTGCAGATCGCGTGGACCGCAGGGTCGGGCGCGCGCGTGACGTTGTTCGTGTTCGGTCTCGCCAGCGTGGTGTTGATGGTGGCCGGCACCTGCCTGTTCTGCGTCGGGCAGATCCCGGTGTACGGCCTGGTCATGGCGGCTGCGGCGGGAGGTTGGGTGCTCTATGCGCGCCCCGAGGCCACCCTGCGCGCGTCGCCGTTCTTCCTTCGGAACCCGATGACGTGGTAGGCGATGTTGCGCTGGACTTCCGGCTGACGATCGACCAGATTGTGGGTATGTTGGGTTGTGCTCCGCGGGGCGCGACGTTTTTTGTGAGGGCTTTTTTCGATGGGCAAGTTCGACCCGTTCATTCCTCTGGCGAAGCAGGTCGGGAACAAGGTCAAGCGGCGTAGCCCCGGCCTGAAGGTCCCCGCCTGGTATCAGCCGCCGTCGGTCACCAAGCCGACGGGCGCCTACAACCCTGGCAACTTCCAGGAGAACGACACCTCGGTTGCTCGAGGTCACTTCAACCCGGGCAACTTCCAGTCGCAAGACGTGCAGAAGCCCTCGGGGGCCTACAACCCCGGCGGCTACAAGGATCCCGACCCGGTCATCCCCGACAAGGATCCGTGGGGCTCCTACTACTTCTCGTTCGAGCTCGACGACATCGAGGTCGCGCACTTCATGGAGTGCACCGGCCTGAAGACGTCCGCCGAGGTGTTCGAGGTCGAGGAGGGCGGCCACCTCGCGAGCACCCACAAGCGCACCGGGCGCAGCAAGTGGGACAACATCGTGCTCAAGCGCGCGGTGTTCAAGGGCCACCTGTTCGAGGAGTGGCGCGACTACTACATGCAGCCGCCCACCGACGGCTGGACCCGTCGCGCCGAGACCTCGGCCGCGATCGTCATGCGGGCCAACGACGGCACCGAGCTCAAGCGCTACACGATCCGGCAGCCGTGGCCCGTGAGCTGGGAGGGGCCGCAGCTCAACTCCGGTGGCTCCGACCTCGCGGTCGAGAGCCTCGAGATCGCGCACGAGGGGCTCGAGTTCGGTCGCACCCCCTACGTCGAGCCGCCCGAGGTCGAGCCGCCCGAGGAGGTCGAGGAGCAGGAGCTCGAGCCGGTGCACTTCAACTTCGACGAGACGACCTACGTCGACGAGAAGGAGATGGAGCGCAACGTCGAGAAGATCAACGAGGATCCCGACGCGAAGAACTACTGGGTCGAGGGGCACACCTGCGATCTGGGCAGCTTCGCGTACAACAAGACCCTGTCGAAGCGCCGCGCGCTGACTGCCGCGAACGACCTCAAGAACAAGTCGCCGCAGAACAACTACTTCGCCGAGGGGTACAGCTACGAGTACCCCGTCGCGCCGAACACCAGCGAGCCGAGCCGCGCCCGCAACCGTCGCGGCCAGATCTGGGAAGAGGCCCGCAGCGGCCTGCGCCCGGGCGAGTCGAAGTACGACCACTCGAAGCCGAAGGCGCCTCGTTAGGGGCCCGTCGCGCATCGCGCGCGGTGCTCCTTCCGTGCCCATGACCGTGCCCGTTCGGGGCGCTGGCAGGGCCGGGGCGATCGCCGCCAGCCGCTCCGCGCGCCGCCCGATCTGCGTGTCCGCGCATTCCCCCTGGGGGTGAACGCGCAGCGGCTCCGCTCGCTCCGCGAGCTGGGTGGAGCCTGCGGGCGACGCTGTCCTTGCGCGCCCGGGTCAGGCCCCGTCGTCGCCGGTCGGCTTCCGATAGGGGGCCCGCTCCGTGAGCTCTGCGACGTGCGCGAGCACGGCGTCCGCCTCGCGCCGCGCGTAGTCGCCGAGCCCGTGCGCGAGGCGCGGGTCGTCGAACAGGTGGGACGACCACGTCAAGGTCGGGAGGAAGCCGCGACGGTACTTGTGCTCGCCGCCGTGGCCGGGCTCGAACACGGAGAGCCCGCGCTCGATGCAGAACTCGATGCCTTGGTGGTAGCAGACCTCGAAGTGGAGGAAGGGCACGTCTTCGTGGCAGCCCCAGTAGCGGCCATACAGGCGGTCGCCCTTGAACACGTCGAACGCGCCGGCGACGCAGCGGTCCCCGTCCCACGCGAACACGCCGAGCAGGCGATGACCGAACGTCTCGCCCAGGTGGCGGAAGAAGTCCCGGCTCAGGTACTGCTTGCCCCACACGTACTTGCGGCTGGTGTCCTCGTAGAACGCGAACAGGCGGTCCATCCCGTCGGCGTCGGGCCCCACCACGCGCTCGAGGCGCATGCTGCCCACCTCGCGGCGCTCGCGTCGGAGCTTCTTGCGGGCGTCCGAGCGAAACCGGCCGAGGAAGTCGTCGTAGCTCGAATATCCCTGGTTGAACCAGTGGTACTGAAACTGTATCCGGGGGAAGGCGCCGTAGGGCGCGAGCGCCTTGGCCTCGGCTTCGTCGTCGAACAGGACGTGCAGCCCGTGTGCGCCGCGGTTGAGCTGACGGAGCCCCTGCAACAGCGCCGGCACCCACCGCGCGCGGTCCTCACCCTCGGCCACCAGCAGCCGCGCGCCGGTGACCGGCGTGAACGGCACGCCGACGACGACCTTCGGGTAGTACGGGATCCCCGCGCGCTGCGCGGCGTCGGCCCACGCGTGGTCGTAGACGAACTCGCCCATCGAGTGGCGCTTCAGCCACGCCGGCGCGCCCGCCACGAGTCGTCCGTCGTCGTCGCGCACCAGCACCGGGCGTGGCGCCCAGCCGGTCTCCGGCGTCGCGCAGCCGGTGGTCTCGAGCCCGAACAGGAACGGGGACTCGAGGAACGGCGAGCCGTCCCCGACCAGCGCGTCCCACTCCGCCGCGTCGACCGCGGTCCAGGTGTCCAGCAGATGAACCGTCGGCAATCCGCCCCCCGTGGTTCAGACCCTAACTGCTCCTCGCGCTGGCGCCGGGCTATGTCTCGTCGGCGCGGAGGGGTGGTGCGGCGACAGATCCTGGTCTACGACGGTCTGCACGGTTGTCCCTACCTTCCGGGGAAGGTAGCGCGGCTCCCGCTCTATCGGCAGCTCGCCGCGCTGACGCCAGAAGAGGCCGACGCGCGGTTCGCGAACGCCGAGCGGCGCGTCGGCGAGGCCCTCTACCGCACCGCGTGCCCCACCTGCCGGGCGTGTCAGGGCATTCGCGTGCCGGTCGCGGCGTTCGTCCCGACGCGCTCGCAGCGGCGCGTGCTCAAGCGCTGGCCCGCCGAGGGGCGGATCGAGGTGGGCCCGGCCTTCGTGTCGCCACAGAAGGTGGCGCTGTTCAACGCGCACAAGCGCGCGCGTGGGTTGGCCGAGCCCGACGACGTGCCGATGGGTGCCGCCGAGTACGCGGGCTGGCTTGTCGAGTCGTGCTTCGAGACGGTGGAGATGCGCTACTACCTGGGCGATCGGTTGATCGGGGTCGGGGTCATGGATCTCGGCGCGCGCTCCGCGAGCAGCGTGTACTTCTACTTCGACCCCGCGCCCGAGGTCTCGCGGCTCTCGCCCGGCGTGTACTCGGCGCTCCAGGAGATCGCGTTCTGCCGCCGCACCGGGCGCGAGCACCTCTACCTGGGCCTGTACGTCGCGGACTGCGATCAGCTCAACTACAAGGCGGACTACCGCCCCCACGAACGGCTGGTCGACGGTGACTGGCGGCGCTTCGACGGCTGATCGGCGCCGCGTCCACCCGCACTACATCAAGCCCAGCCACATCGCGACACCAGGCAGCAGGTTGCGGCTGATCACGTCGCCCCACAGCACGTAGATCACCGCGGCGAGCGCGAGCGAGGGGCCGAAGGGCAGGTAGGCCCGGCGCCGCGTCCACGCGAGATGCAGCAGGCTCGCGACCGAGCCGAGGATCGACGCGGGCAGCAGCACGAGGAACATCACCGGGACGGGCCCGACGAACGCGCCGATCATCGCGAGCAGCTTCACGTCGCCCCAGCCGAGGCCCTCGCGCCCGAGCACCCACATCGCGACGAGCGATGCGGTCCCGAGCGCGCTCCCCCCGACCAGCGCGCCCAGCACCGAGGACCGCCAGTCCAGCGCGAGCCAGCCGTCATAGCCGCTCCACTGCACGAGGAGGACACCGGCCACAACGAACGGGACGGCGTACAGGCTCGTCTCGTCGGGGATGATCCAGTGGCGGACGTCCACGTAGGACGCGACGAGGAGCAGGCCGAACAGGCCGAAGTAGAGCAGGAACGCGAGCAGGTGCGGCAGATCGAGGTCGGTCGGGCTGGTGAAGAGCCGGTAGAACAGCAGCCAGGCGAGCAGCCCGGCGAGGAGCTCGATCAGCGGGTAGGTCGGCGCGATCGGCTGGGCGCACGCGCGGCAGCGTCCGCGGAGCAACACGAACGACGCGACCGGGATGAGGTCGTACGGTGCGATCGCCGTGTCGCACCTCGGACAGCGGCTGCGCGGGAACACGACGGAGCGGTCTTCGGGCAGGCGCGCGATCGCCACGTTGAAGAAGCTCCCCCACACGAGCCCGAACAGCGTCGCGAACGCTGCGAACACCGCCATCACGGCGGACTCGGTCACGCGCTCACCGCGACGTGGAGGGCATCGAGCACCCGATCGACGTCGGCGTCCGTGAGGCCGGCGTGCACCGGGATCGCGAGCACCTCGGCGCACAGCCGATCGGCCATCGGGGTCACGGCGCTGCGGCCGAGCGCGGGCTCGTGGTGCAGCGGGCGTGGGTAGTACACCCGCGTCTCGATGCCGTGGGCCGCGAGGACCTCGGCGACCCGGTCGCGCTGCGGGACGCGGATCACGTAGAGGTGGACCGGAGAGCCGGGATCCCGCGGGAGCGCGTGCACGCCGGGCGGCAGCGCGGCGTCGTAGCGCTCGGCGAGCGCGCGCCTCCGGGCGATCCGACCGGACAGCGCGGGCAGGTGGCCGAGCAGGACGGCGGCTTGCAGCGCGTCGAGGCGGCTGTTCCGTGCGTGCTGGCCGTCGGGCGCGTCGAAGCCGACCTCGGTGCGGCCGTGGTTCGCGAGCACGCGCACGCGCGCGAGGAGGTCGGGCTCGTCGCCGAGCACGAAGCCGCCGTCGCCCGCCCCGCCCCAGGTCTTGGTCGGGTAGGTGGACAGCGCGGTGAGCACGCCGACGCTGCGCAGCGGTGCCCCCCCGACTCCCTGCGCCGCATCGTCGACGACCGGCACGCCGAGCGCGGGCGCCTCGGCGAGCGTCCCGAACAGGTGGACGGGGACGATGGCCCGGGTGCGACGGCTCATCGCTGCGCGGGCGGCGTCCGGATCGAGGCAGCCGTCGTCGCGCACGTCGACCACGACGGGGATCGCGCCGAGCGCGCGGACGGCACCAGCGGTCGCGAAGAACGACAGCGCTGGCACGATCACCTCGTCGTCGGCGCGGACGCCGACCGCCTGCAGCGCGAGCCCGATCGCGTCGGTGCCGCTGTTCACGCCGACCGCAGCGCGACGCCCGAACAGCTGCGCGGCGGCGTGCTCCGCCTCGGCGACCAGCGCGCCGCCGACGTACCCGCCGTCGCGGAGCACCGCGAGCGCGCGACGCTCGACGTCGTCCGCCACCTGCTGGTGGCGCCACGCGAGGTCGACGAGTCGGATCGGAGTCAAGGCAGGTCCCTCCGGACGACCAGCGCGACGAGCACCAGCGCCAGCGCCGCGCACCATAGCCCGCCGTACGCCGTCGCGATCGCGACCTCGCCCGCGCTCGGCCCTACCCCGTGGACCACGGCGGCCTGCACGTCGAGCGCGTCGAGATCGGGCACGAGTCGAAACGCGATCTCGGCCCACGCGGCGGGCGCGTCGCCGCGTGCGACGAGCAGGCGGGCCTCGTCGGCGAGGTGCCCGACGAACCACAGCCCCACGGCCGCCAGTGCCGCGGGCACCATCGGGAGCAGGTGGGCGAGCACGCCCGAGAGCAGCGCCAGCAGGCACGCCTCGACCCAGAGCAGGCCCGCGATGGCCCACAGCCCGGACGGAACGGTCACGCTGGCGAACACCGCGCCCAGCGCGAACGAGGCGGACAGTGCGAGCACCTGGAGCGCGAGCGCGGCGGCGACCCCGAGCGCGCGGGCGAGCACGAGCCGCGCCCGCGAGATCGGCCGGACGTACAGCCACACGAGATCGTCCCGCGGACCGAGCGCGCGCGCACCGAGGGCGAGCGCGAGCCCACACGCGAGCAGCCAGGTGGCGAACAGCCCGACGTCGGCCCCCGCCTTGTCGCCGGCGCCCAGCGCGAGCCGCGCAGCGCCCGCCGTCAGGGGGCCCAACACGAGCACGGCCGCGGGTCCGACGTGCAGCCACCGGTCGCGGAGGGCGTCGGACACGACCTCGCGCGCGAGGAGCGCGACGATCATGCCGTCTCCAGCACGCCGCGCGTGAGCCGGAGGGTGGCATCGGCCAGCGGCGCGAACGGCTCCGGCCAGTGCGTGGTCACCAGCACCGTGGCGCCGCGCGCGCGCGCCTCGGTGAGCGCCGCCAGCGTGACGTCGCGACCCGGCGCGTCGAGCGCGCCGAGCGGCTCGTCGAGCAGCAACAGGCGTGGGCCGTGTGCGAGGGCGAGGGCCAGCGCCAGGCGCTTGCGCGTGCCCTGGCTGAGCGTGCCGATACGGGCACCGCTCACCGGCGCGAGCCCCATGCGCGTGAGCCAGGTCGGCACGGCGTCGTCCGCGGCGCCGGACAGCCGCGCGGCGACGGACAGGAGCCCGCGCGGGGTGTGCCGGGGCGGCATCCGCGGCGCCTCGGGCAGGTAGCCCAGCCTCGCGCGCGCCGCGGGGTCTCCCCATGGCGCCCCGAGCACGTGGACCTCGCCGTGGGTCGGGTGAATCAGCCCGGCGAGGATCGCGAGCAGCGTGCTCTTCCCCGAGCCGTTCGCGCCGAGCACGGTGACGATCTGGCCGGCCGCGACCTCGAGATCGACGCCCCGCAGCGCGTCGACGGGACCCGGCCAGGTCTTGCGCAGCGCGCGCACCGAGACGACCGCGGGCTCACTCATCTGGGGTCAGCGTGCACGAGGCGATCGGGCTCGCCACGATCAGGTCGAAGAGCGAGCGCGCGTCGGTGCAGCGCGTCGCCGTGAACGTCGCGCGCACGCTCGCTGCCGGCAGGTCGACGCTGCCCGACAGCGTGTCGTCACGCAGCGTGCGCACGGTCGCCGCGCCCGGCTCGCCGAGCGCGTCGTAGCGGGTGAGCGCGGTGGGGAAGTAGATCGGGACGAGCCCCTCGCGTCGCAGGGCAGCGGCCTCGTCGATCCCGACGTACCGCGCGAGGCTGCCCCGCTCCGTGCCGGGCGGCGGCGGCTCCACGTCTGCGAACGGGTAGCGCTCGGACCAGTCCAGCCCGGGCGCCTTGTACAGCTCGACGACGAGGTGGCGGGCGTCCTCGCGACACGCGCCGACCGTGAGCGCTGCGAGCGTCTCGGTCTGAACCTGCGGATCCGGATCGCTCGGGAGACCACACGGGAAGATCCCGGTGGACAGGAACAGGATTGCGTGGTCGAACCCTCGATCCGTGTCGGTGACGAACAGTGCCGTACGCAGGTCGTCGGCGCCCGCGGCCCAGCGGATCTCGCCCGGCGCGCATGCCGTCGCGACGAGAAGGGTCAGAACATGACATCGAGCGGATGGAAACAGGGGGACGATCCGGGCTAGCAGTCTCTCTGAGGGGTCGCGTGGACCGCGGTCCATCTTCAACCCTAACTGCCCGCGGAGCCAAGCCATGCGCGCCACACCGAGACACCTGGTGATCCTGGCGATCCTGCTGGCGCTGCCCGCGTTCGGGTCCGATCGCCGCGGTGGGTCGAGCAGCAAGCCGTCGACGTCGACGGCGTCGTCCACCCGCGCGCCGAGCGGCGGCAGCACTTCGTCTCGCGCCGCGTCGCCGTCCTCCCGGCCCACCGCGACGCCCTCCCGCGCGCCGACCAGTCCGACCTCACGGCCGGCGTACAGCACGTCGAGCCCGACCCCGCGGCCGGTCGCCGCGCCGTCGAGCCCGACCCCACGTCCTGTCGCGTCGCCCACCCGCGCGCCCTCCACGCCGCGACCGGCCACGACGTCCTCGTACCCGACGTCCCGACCCGTGGCGGCGCCGCCGAGTCGGCCGGCTACCGCCGCGCCGTCGAACAGCGCGCCCATCTACACACCGTCGAGCGCGCCCCAGATCACGCCGCCGCGCACGGCGACGCGCCTCCCGCCGCTTGCGGCGCCGTCGTCCTCGTCGGTGAGTGGCGCCATCGGCCGACCCACCGCGCTCGCGCCCGAGTCACCCCCGCCCCGCAGCGCGTCGTCGCTCGTGCCGCAGACGACGCCGCTGCGGCTCCCGGCTGCGGTGCGCCCGGCCAGCCTGCTGCCCGAGGGGATGCTGCCGCACAAGGACGGGGATCGGCCCGTTCGCCGTCCCTCCGAGGGCACGCGCCCGCCGCCGCGCGGCACGATCTCACCCAAGCCGGGCCCGAGCCCGCGCCCGATGGCCGCACCGTCCTCGGCGCCGGTCGGTCCCAGCTCACGCTGGGGCAAGGGCAACGAGCCGATCTCGTCGCGTCCACCGCCGGGGCACAACCCCGACCGTCCGGCCAGCTACGCGCGCACCCCGGACCAGATCCGCACGGACACGGCCGTGCGCCCGACCACGCACACCACGCGCCCTTACGAGCGCCCGCCGAGCGCGTCTGAGCGCCCGCCCTACGACCGGCTCGACAACCGGCACGCCCGCCCGTCGCATCGGCACGTGGGGCCGTCGCCCTACGTCTACTACGGCCCGCCGGCGCACTACTGGTACACCCCCTACTACACGCACTGGTGGATGCACCCGTACTACCGGTACACCCACCCCTCGTGGAACGTCGTGTACTTCGGGTGGCCGACGTATGCGTGGGCCTCGTGGTGGGTTCCGCCGCCGCGGTACGGCTATATGTGGAGTTCTGGGTACTACGCCTACGACATGTACTACCCGGGGTACTGGTCGCCGATCTATGCCCCGCCGCCGTCCTACCTGTACGTCCCAGGTCACTGGTCCGGGCCCACCTACGTCGAGGGGTACTACCGGGCCGAGAAGCGCGACGACGGCGACTGGCGGTGGGTCGAGGGCTACTACCTGCCGGACGGCACGTTCGTCGAAGGGCACTGGCAACCCACCCGCCCTGGGCCCGAGGGCTACGCCTGGGAGCCCGGCTTCTTCGACGGCGAGGTATGGGTCGACGGCTACTGGCGTCCCGAGTTCCGCTCGGGCTTCGTGTGGGTGTCTGCGTCCTACGACGAGGGCGGCGTGCGGCACGCGGGCTATTGGCTCCCGCTCGAGTCGCGCCCCGACGAGGTGTGGATCCCGGGCTGGTTCGACGGCCAGAAGTGGATCCCCGGCTATTGGGTTGCCGAGGCGGAGTTCCGCGCGACCGACACGTCTTCCTGGCAGCCGCCCGAGGGGTACGACGCCGGATGGACGGGGGACACGACGCCGCGGGTCGCGCCGAGTCAGCGCCTCGCGCTGCCCGTCGATCAGGTCGCCGCCGAGCGCGCGGTCGTCCTGCCCGACACGGAGCGCCCCGACACGCTCGATGTCGCGCTGCGTCGGTCCGATGTGAGCGCGTTCCCCAAGGTCGTGCTCGACCTCGCCGTCACCCATCGCGCCGGCGCTCCAGCGCGCTCGGCCGAGGGGTGGAAGGTCGAGGTGTGGGACGACGGCGCGAACGTCGAGGCCGAGCTGGCGTTCGTCGAGGCGGTCGACAAGACCACCGAGGTCTTCCGCGTGACCTACACCGCGCGCACGCCCGAGGTCGCGGAGCGGGAGGTCGTCGTGCGGCTCTCGGCCGACGGGCGCGGGAACGGCTACCAGGGGACGAGGCTACAGCTCCCCTGAGCGTGGGCTCAGGGCTCGCCGAGCCGCAGCGCGGCGCGTGCCTCGACGCCGCGGTCGTGCTCTTCCTCGCGCTCGAGCCATGACGCGAGCAGCTCGCGCTGGGTTGCCTCGGGCAGCAGCGCACGCGGCCCGAGGGCGCGCACGCGCTCGGCGATCGGTCGCAGCGTGAGCGCGGCCGCCACCGAGACGTTGAGCGACTGCGTGAATCCGCGCATCGGCACGGTGACGACGCCGTCGGCAGCCGCCCGCGCGACCTCGCTGACGCCGCTCATCTCGGCGCCGACCCAGATGCACAGCGGCTCGTCGATCGGCACGTCCTCGGGTGCCGTCGGCGGATCCGAGAGGTCGGCCACCCACAGGCGGTAGCCGGCGCCCTTGATCGCGGCGATCGCCTCTTCGGCGGTGTCGTGGCGGTCCACCGCCATCCATCGCTCGGCGCCACGCGACGCGCCGCGCGTGGCCACGAACTCGTCGCCGATCAGGTGTGCGTGGTGCACGCCGAGCGCCTCGCAGGTGCGCAGGACCGCTGAGACGTTGTGGCGGTGATGCAGCGCCTCGGCCGCACACCGCAAGTGTCCGAGGCGGTGCGTGACCACCTCCTCCATGCGGAGGCGCCGCGCCTCGCGGATCATTCCGCCGGGGGGAGGACGATTTCCGGATCCTCCTTCCGGGCACGGTAGAGCACGATCGTGCGGCCGATGATCTGGGCGACCTCGCTCGCGGTGCGCTCCGCGAGAACAGGTGCGATCACCTTGGCCCCCTCGGGCGCCGTCTCGGCGACCTTCACCTTGATCAGCTCGTGGTTCTCGAGCTCCTCGTGGATCTTTGCGACCACCGCGTCGGACACGCCGGCCTGGCCGACCTGGACCACGGGCTTGAGGTGGTGGGCCAGGGAGCGCAGATAGCGCGCCTGCTTGCCTTTCAGGGGCATGTCGACTCCAGCGCCCCGCCGCGGGGCAGCGCCCGGGTAACCCGGAGGCCGCCGCGCGGGCAGCGCGTCGCCTGCAGCTCAGGCCGGGAGGGGAAGGTATCGGCCGAGGTGTGCGCGGCGGGGGTCGCCGTCGGGCACGTTGCGCCAGACCTGCGCGACCAGATCGTCTGCCTGCGCGTGGTGCTCGGCGCGCGCGACGAGGGCGTCGAGGTAGAGGTCCTCGAAGCCCTTGGACCCGCTGAGCTGGCGGGCCTGGCGTGCGAGCTCCAGCGCGCGCTCGGGCTCGATCCCGTCCTCGAGGTACAGCGTCGCGAGCTGGCGCACGATCGCCGGATCGGGGGGCATGTACCCGCACTTGCCGGGGGTCCCGCACGTCTGCGCCATCGCCTTCTCGAGCGCGGCCATCGCCTCGACCCGGTAGCCACCGAGCAGCCGGATCCGCGCGAGCAGCGCGTAGAAGGGCAGCACGCGCCCGTTCTTCCGCAGCAGGCCGCGCACGATCGTCTCGGCCTCCTGGAGCGCGCCGGTGGCGGTCAGCAGCTGCGCATAGAGGAAGCCGCCCTCCTCGGGCTCGTCGGCGCGAACCGCCCGCAGCACCTCGATCGCGCGCGGCACGTCGCCGGCCTCGGCGTGGAGCTGGGCGAGCAGCGTGCCCGAGTGCTGTTGGCCGAACTGGCGATGGCCCGGCGCGAGCCCCGCGAACCGATCGAGCGTGCGCGCGGCGGCGACGGGATCGCCGAGCGCCGCCGCGGCGCGCGCCATCTCCCACACCACCAGCGGGTGGTCGGGATCCATCCCGAGCAGCGCCTGCAGCGCCAGATCGGGCCGCCCGCCGTCGAGATCGAGCACCGCCTGCGCGAACGGCGCGCCCACCTCCTCGACGCGGGATCGCAGATCCTCCGGGTAGTTCTCGAGCAGCAGATCGAGGCGCGCGGCGAGCTCCAGCGCGTCCTCGGCGTCCATGCCCTCGGGGATCGGCGCGCGCAGCAGGCTGGTGCTGCCCGACATGCCGAACGGATCGACGGAGAGCAGCCGCGCCGCCTTCTCTTCGCGCGCGCGCTTCTCTTCCTCGGACTGCGCGGCCCGAAGCTCGCGGATCCGGCGACGCACGGTGCGGAACGACTCCTCGAGGCCGCCGTGGTGGAAGTCCTCTGCGAGCTCGAGGTGCACCTGCACGCGATGCTCGTCGCCCGCTTCGGCCCACGACAGCGCTGCGTCGAGGTTCAGCTGTGCGAGCTGCCCCTCGGCTTCGCGCACGATCTGCTGGGCGTCGGGGCGCTCGATGTCGAGGATCTCGAGCCGCGCGTCGCTCCATCGCCCGTCGGCGAGCAGCCTGCGGGCCTTCGCGACGCGGTCCTCGTCCGAGGGGAACAGCCAGGAGAGCAGGCCCATCACGACGCCTCGCTGCGCTGAGTGTCCAGCTCGTCGTCCTCGAGATCGCCGTCCGCGTCCTCGTCGAGGGGGCCCCACTTCCGGAACTCGCGCAGGAACGCGAGCGTGCGGGTGTCGACCCGATCGATGAACAGCACGCCGTCGAGGTGATCGCACTCGTGCTGCACCACGACCGCGGGGAAGCCCTGCAGCTCGAGGCGCTTGGGCGTCCCATCCCGTTCGAGCGCCTCGACGCGGATGTGGGCGCAGCGGTCGACCGCGCCGCGCAGCCCCTCGACCGACAGGCAGCCCTCGTAGAACCGCAGCGTGTCGTCGGTCAGGTAGGTGATCTCGGGGTTGATGAAGAACTCGGGGCCGCGCTCTTCGGAGAGCGTGAGCACGGCGACGCGCAACGGCGCGTGCACCTGTGGCGCGGCGAGGCCCGCGCCGTCGTACTCTTCCATCGTCTCGAGCAGATCGTCGCAGAACGCCTGGAACTCGGGCGTGTCGATCAGCGCCGGATCCACCGGATCCGCGACCCTGCGGAGGATGGGGTGGCCCATCTGGGCCACGCGAAGGATTGCCATGTGCCTTCTCCAACGGGTACGGACCCTGTCAATGTACTGGGCCGGAGGTGGGCCATCCATGTAGTCACGTCGAGGTCGGCGGCCAGGGTCGTCGTGGCGGCGCTCGGGCTGCTGTGCGGAGCGGCCTGGGGCGCGCCGGAGGTGGAGCAGGACGACGCGGCGACGGGTCCGCTCGCGGCGCGCCTCGCCGCGCCGGACGGCGCGGACCTGGTGGTGCTCTACGGTGGCGAGCAGGGTGGCGATCTGGGGACGTGCGGCTGCGAGAGTCGCCCGCTGGGCTCGCTCGCGCGGGTGGAGGGATACCGGCGCGCGGTGGTCCGCCGCGGCGACCCCGTGCTGCTCGTCTCGTCGGGCGGGACGCTCGACGCGTCGGTCGACGCCGACGGCAGGCTTCGCCCCGATTCGCGGGAAGCGAACGCAGCGATGATCGAGGGTCTGCGTGCCGGGGCGTGGACGGTGTGGAACGTCGGTGTGCCCGATCTGCCCTATCTGATCGAGGTTGGCTTCCCACCCGAGGCGGTCTCGGCCAACTTGCGGCCCGATGATCCGGACGCGCCGCGGCCTGCCACGCACCGGATCGTGCACGTCGGGGGGCGCGCGGTGGGGGTCACCGGGGTCAGTCGCGCGCCGGAGACGATCGCCGGATGGGGCGCAGACGATCCGTTCGACGCGCTGCGCGGCGTGCTGGCCGAGCTTCGAGCGCATGTCGACGTGGTGGTCGTGCTCGCCTACCACCCCGGGCGCGAGGTCGAGTCGCTGGTGCGGCTGCCCGGCGTGGACGTGCTGATCGAGGCGGGCGGCTTCGAGGCGCGGTGGCCCGCCGTCGCGCGCGGCGCGGGGCTCTGGGCGCGGTCCGACCATCAGACGCGCCGCCTCGGTGAGCTCAGGCTCTGGTTGGGGGAGGACGGGGTGTCGCGCTCGGTGGATCGGCACGTCGACCTCGACGCCCGGATCCCGTCGCCGGGGCCAGCGCGGCGTCGTGCCGCGCGTTCCGCCGCGCGGGTCGAGGCGGTGCAGCGCGAGACCTACGGCGTCCGCTGAGCGGTCGTGGTAGTTGCGCCCGCATGCGCCGCGTCCTCGCCGTCGTCCTGTTCGCGCTCGCCGTGACGTTCCACGTGACGATGCTCGGCAAGGCGTGGGAGATCGCGCACTCGGAGGGCTGGGTCGCGGACTTCGCGACCTTCTACTACGCGGGTCGCTACGCGCGGGAGGGGGGCAACCCGTACGACACCCCGCTGCTCTCGGGGCGCGCGGCGCTGGACGGCACGGTCGTGGGTGTCCATCCGTACTTCTACCCGCCCCCCTTTCTGCTCACCACGCTGTGGTCCGGGGCCCTCGAGTACCGCGCGGCGTACCTCGCGTGGTTCTGGATCGGGGAGGCGCTGGCGATCCTGTGCGCGCTGATCCTGGCGTGGTGGTGGCGCGACACCCACCCCTCGGCGGCGTGGGTCGCGGCGCTGGCCACGGCGACGCTGACCGCCGTCCCCGACAACCTGATCATGGGGCAGATGAACCTGCCGGTGATGGCGCTCGTGCTCGGCGGGCTCGCGCTCACGGAGGGGGGGCGCGAGCGGTCCGGTGGGGCGCTGGTCGGGCTCGCGTGCATGATGAAGATGAGCCCGGCGCTGTTCGTCGCGTGGTGGATGCTGCGTGGGCGCTGGCGCGCGGTGGCGTGGGCGGTCGGGTCCGCCGTCGCGCTGTCGGTGCTCGCGCTGCCGCTCGCCGGGCCCGAGGTGCAGCGGGACTTCGCGGTGCGGGTGCTGCCGGGCTTCGGCAGCGGCGACTACAACGGGCTGGTCATCCCGATCGGGCTGTTCGGCAACCACTCGCTGGTCGACCTGCTGCACCGGCTGTGGCCGGGCGGTCGCAACGCGCTGTCGCCGACCGCCCGCCGTGCCGCGTTGCTCGTGTCGCTCGGGTTGCTGGGGCTGCTCGCGGCGTGGTTTCGGCGCGCGCCCGGTACCCCGTGGTCGATCGCGGGGCAGATCGCCGCGATCGCGCTCGTGATGCTGCTGATCCCGGTCTACACCTACGAGCACCACCTGGTGTGGGCGCTGCCGGCGGTGGTGGTGACGCACGCGGCGCTTCTCGCCAGACGCCTGCGGGTGGCGTGGGCGGTGTTGTTGCTGCCCGCGTGGCTGGTGTGGGCGTGGCCGCTGGCTTCGGTGCAGCGGCTCGCCGTGGACTTCGCGGCGAGCCCTTGGACGGTCCACGCGCTCCGCGAGGCGAAGACGCTCGCGCTCCTGGCGTTGCTCGCGGCGTGTCTGGCGGTCGTGCCGCGGCGCGGCTGAGCGCGTTGCAGGGTGGGCAGCACGGGCCTCGTTCGGTAGGTTGCACGAACCCCGAGGTGCCGCCGCATGTCCCCGAGCCCGTTCCTCGCCGACCTCACCGTCGACGACGCGCGCTATCCGATCAAGGAGCGCGTCTACCTGGTGCTCGCCTCGATCTTCGTGGTGATGCTCGTGCTGACGAACATCATCGGGATCAAGCTGTTCCGCGCGCCGTTCAACCCCGAGTTCGCGCTGACCACGGGCATCCTCACCTACCCGATCACGTTCCTCGTCACCGACATCGTCTCGGAGGTCTACGGCAAGCGCCGGGCCGACTTCATGGTCGTCATGGGGTTCGGGATGAGCCTGCTGATGCTCGGCGTCGTACAGCTCGCGCTCGCGGTGCCGCCGCACCCGTACTGGGTCACCGGCAGCGACCCGTACTACCCCGACGTGACGGGCTACCAGCACGCGTTCCGCTCGGTGTTCGCCCTCAATGGCGTGCTGTTGTTCGGATCGATGCTCGCCTACCTGTGCGCGCAGCTCACCGACAACTTCTTGTTCCACTTCTGGAAGCGGCTCACGAAGGGCCGGCACCTGTGGCTGCGCAACAACGGCTCCACCGCGGTCTCGCAGCTGGTGGACACGATCGTGGTCAACTCGATCCTGTTCTACGTCGGGTTCGGGTTCGAGTTCGGCGTCGGCGTGCGGATCATGGCGACGATCTACGTCTACAAGCTCGCGCTCGCGCTGCTCGACACCCCGCTGATCTACCTCGGCGTGTTCCTCGTCAAGCGCGCGCTGGGGTACGGGTTCTACGAGGAGGTGCCTGCATGAGGCGGCGCGCGGTGGTGACGGGGGGCGCGGTGCGCGTGGGTCGGGCGACCGCGCTGGAGCTCGCGCGCAGCGGGTTCGACGTCGCCGTGCACTACCGCGGCAGCGCGGGCCCCGCCGAGGAGGTGGCGGCAGCGTGTCGCGCGCTCGGCGCGGACGCGTTCACGTTCGAGGCCGATCTTGCGGAGCCCCACGCGATCCAGGCGCTGTGCGAGGCGGTCACCACCCGGTGGGACGGCCTGGAGCTGCTGGTGAACAACGCGTCGATCTTCGCGCCGCGGCCGTTCGCCGAGATCACGATCCCCGAGTGGGAGGCGATGCAGGCGGTCAACCTGCGCGCGCCGTTCCTGCTGTCGCAGGGGCTGCTCCCGCTGCTGCAACGCGCGCTCGACGGCACCGGCGTGGTGGTTCACCTGTGCGATATCGGTGCCGACAACCCGGTCAGCGGGTACGCGCACTACTCGGTGTCGAAGGCGGGGCTGGTGATGCTGGTCAAGGCGATGGCGGTCGAGCTCGCGCCAGCCGTGCGCACCGTGGGCATCAGCCCGGGTCACGTCGTGTGGCCCGAGGACTTCGACGAGAAGACCCGCGACGCGATCAGCCGACGCATCCCGATGGGGCGCGTGGGGACGCCCGAGGACATCGCGCGGCTGGTGCGGTTCCTGACCCTCGAGGCGCCCTACATCAACGGTGCGGTCGTGCCTGTCGATGGTGGGCTCGCCGTTCGCTACTGAGGAGCTGTCATGTCGGATTGGATCGAGCTGACGCGGTGCACGGTGGACATGGTGATCGGCGTGCTCCCGAGCGAGCAGCTCGCGCCACAGCCGGTCGAGCTCGAGCTGGCGATGGCGCTCGACCTCGACCGCGCTGGAGACAACGACGATCTCGCAGCGTCGGTGAACTACGCCGCGGTGTGTGACGACCTGATCTTCCTCGCGCAGGCCGGCCACTGGCGCTTGCTCGAGACGTTCGCGCTCGCCGTGCATCGCCACCTGCTCGCGGCGCCAGCCGTGGGCGAGGGGCGCGCACCGATCGAGGCCGTGCGGCTCGTCGCGCGCAAGCCGACCATCCTCGGCGGTCGCGCCGTGCCGGGCGTTCGGATGGAGCGGCATGCCGCATGGCGACACGTCAGCTCGCGCGCGCTCGGGGACGAGGTGCTCGCCGAGGTGCTCGCCGAGACCGACGTCGTCGGCGCGTACCGGGTCACCTTCGCGCCCGGCGCCTCGCTGACCGCGCCACATCCGGTCAGCGTGCGCGTGGTGGCCGGCGAGGTGCACACGCCCACCGCGACGCTCACCCAGGGCGAACAGGCCAGGTGGACCGGCGAGCAGCCGCTAACCGCGCGCGGTCCTGCCACGGTGCTGTTCGTCGCGCGCCCGCCGCTCGGGGGCGTCCGCTGAGGGTCGGCTTCAGAGCTCGGCGTTGACGATCGGGGCGGCGACGACCTTCGCGATGCACCGTCCCT
Organism: uncultured Enterobacteriaceae bacterium; assembly: GCA_964419905.1. Lineage (GTDB taxonomy): Bacteria > Myxococcota_A > UBA796 > UBA796 > JAFDJI01. The sequence continues at coordinate 2,327 of CAYQSE010000003.1, read as the reverse complement.
CGACCTCCACCACCTCGAAGCGCCAGCCCGACCAGACCGCGACGTCGCCCTCTTTGGGCATGCGACCGAGCAGCCACAGCATCATCCCGCTCAGCGTGTGGTAGCGGCGCTCGTTGTCGTCGGGCACCGAGTCGAGCCCGAGCTTCTCCTGCAGCTCGGATGCCGGGATGAGGCCGTCGAGGATCCACGATCCGTCCTCGCGCCGGATCGCCTCGGCGTCGCGCAGCGTCTCGGACATCAGGTCGCCCGTCACCACGTCGAGGACGTCCTGCAGCGTGATCAGGCCCTCGACCTCGCCGTACTCGTTGATCACGAACATCACCTGCGAGCCCGTGCTTCGAAAGCGCTCCAGCAGCCCCATGCCGGTCAGCGTCTCGGGCACGAACACCGGGCTCTGTAGTGCGGCCGTCAGGTCGATCGGTCGGCCGCTCAGCGCCTGCGCGAGCAACTGCTTGGCGTGCGCCACCCCGATCAGGTTGTCGAGCCCGCCGTCACAGACGGGAAACCGCGAGTGCGCGGTGGAGATCACGCGCTCGAGGTTGTCCTGCTGCGGAAGCGACAGGTCGAGGTACTCGATCTCCGGCCGCGGCGTCATCAGCGACGGGAGGTGGCGGCTGTCGAGGCGGAAGATGTTGCGCAGCAGCAGGTGCTCCTCGCGCTCGATGATCCCGGCTTCCGAGCCCTCGGCGAGCATCGCGTGGATCTCCTCCTCCGTGACCCCCTCTGGCTTGCCGCCGCGCTGGCCGAGCAGCGCGAGCAACGACTCCGTGGACACCGAGAGGAGCTTCACGAACGGGCTGCCGAGCACCGAGAGCAGGCGGATGGGTCGCGCGACGAGCCGCGCCACCGCCTCGGCGTGGAGCTGGCCGATCCGCTTCGGCACGAGCTCGCCGATCACGATGGACAGGTAGGTGATCGTGATGACGACCGCCGCGGTGGCGAGCCAGCCCGCCCACGGCATCGGGACGCCCCAGCGCCCGAGCACCGCGCGCAGCGGCTCGGCGAACGCGGCCTCGCCGACGATGCCGCTCAGCACGGCGATGCTGGTGATCCCGACCTGGATGGTGGAGAGGAAGGTGTTCGCGTCGTCGCGCAGCTTCAGCGCGGCTGCGGCGCGTCGGTCGCCCTGATCGACGAGGCGCAGCAGCCGGCCGCGTCGCGCCGCGATCAGGCCGATCTCGGCCATCGCGAAGAAGCCGTTCATCACCATCAGACCGAGCAGGAACGCGACTTCCACGGGACTCTCCGGGCTGGCGTCAGAGTACCCCGAGCGCGCGACCGACCCGGGTGAACGCGTCGATCGCGGCGTCGATGTGCTCGGGCTCGTGGCCTGCGCTGATCTGCACGCGGATGCGGGCCTTGCCCATCGGGACCACCGGATAGCTGAACCCGATCACGTAGATCCCCTCGGCCAGCAGCCGGTCGGCGAACTCGGTGGCGAGCGCGGCGTCACCCAGCAGGATCGGCACGATCGGGTGCGTTCCGGGGCGGATGTCGAAGCCGGCGGCGGTCATGCGCGCGCGGAAGGACGCGGTGTTCGCCGCGAGCTTGTCGCGCAGCGCGGTGGAGCCCTCGATGAGCTCCAGCGCCGCGAGCGTCGTGCCAGCGACCACCGGGGCGATCGTGTTCGAGAACAGGTAGGGGCGCGAGCGCTGGCGGAGCAGGGCGACGATCTCGCGCCGCGCCGCGGTGAACCCCCCGGACGCGCCGCCGAGCGCCTTGCCGAACGTGCTGGTGACGATGTCGACCCGCCCGATCACACCGCGCGCCTCGATGCTGCCGCGACCGGTCGGGCCGAAGAAGCCGGTGGCGTGGCTGTCGTCGACCATCACCATCGCGCCGTGCGCTTCCGCGAGGTCGCAGATCTCGGCCAGCCGCGCGACGTCACCGTCCATCGAGAACACGCCGTCGGTGGCCACGAGCACGCGGCGCGCGCCGGCGTCCCGCGCCTCGCGCAGGCACCGCGCGAGGTCTTCGAGATCGTCGTGGGCGTAGCGGAGGCGCTGCGCCTTGCACAGCCGGATGCCGTCGATGATCGAGGCGTGGTTCAGCGCGTCCGAGATCACCGCGTCCTGCTCGTCGAGCAGCGTCTCGAACAGCCCCGCGTTCGCGTCGAAGCACGACGCGTACAAGATCGCGTCCTCGGCGCCGACGAACGCTGCGATCTTCGCCTCGAGCGCCTTGTGCAGATCCTGGGTGCCGCAGATGAACCGCACCGACGCCAGGCCATAGCCGTGCGTGCGCAGCGTCACGACGGCCGCCTCGATCAGCGCGGGATGGTTGGCGAGGCCGAGGTAGTTGTTCGCGCAGAAGTTGAGCACCGGCGC
>CAYQSE010000002.1:0-76860 GCA_964419905.1 uncultured Enterobacteriaceae bacterium | reverse complement strand
CTCGGCGGCCTCGCCGAGCACCGTGATCAGCGACGCGACGTGCGCATCGGACGGTCGCAGCGCGCGAAGCGCCGCGACGCGCAGCGTCACGTCGGCGTCGGGACGCGCGGCGACCCGGGCGAGCGCGGCGAATCCGGCGGGCGCGACCATCGCGCCGAGCGCCGCGATGGCCTCGGGGCTCTCCGGCGCGAGGCAGGCCGCCAGATCATCGCGACGCGACGCAGCCAGCCCTTCGGCGACCTCGAGATCCCCCCCCTCCAGCGACGCACAGAGGCACGCGGTCGCCACGGGCCCTCCGACGTCGGCCAGCCGGCGCGCGGTGTGGGTGCGCAGCGACGCGTCCTCGGCCTTCAGACCGACGCACGCGCTGCGGATGCGGCCCCCCGCGACGTGCCGGTCCACCTGTCCCGGCGAGGTGAGGAAGCGCGGCGGGATCTCGCATCCGACCACGATCACGGCGAGCAGGAGGACGAAGGCGCGCATGGGACCTCGGGGAGCGCGGCAGCTTACCTCGTGACGACCGCCCGCGCCGAGGTGGCGATCCGGCCCGCGGCGGCGTACATCGTGGCTCCCGCGACCGATCCAGGAGCGTCCGTGGCCGAGCCGTTGCTGTCCATCCAAGGCCTCAAGACCTGGTTCCACACCGACGAGGGCGTGGTGAAGGCGGTCGACGACGTGTCGTTCGACGTCGCCCCCGGGCAGACCCTCGGCATCGTCGGCGAGTCCGGCTCGGGCAAGTCGGTCACCTCGCTCACCATCATGCGCCTGCTCCCCGAGATCTCGGCCCAGATCGCCGGCGGCAGCGTCTCGTTCCTCGGTCGCGACCTCCTGTCCGTGTCCAACGCCGAGATGAACGCGATCCGCGGCCGCGACATCGCCATGATCTTCCAGGAGCCGATGACCTCGCTCAACCCCGTGTTTCGGGTGGGCGACCAGGTGGCCGAGGCGATCCTCCAGCATCAGGACGTCGACCGCGCCGAGGCCCGCCGCCGCGCGATCGAGCTGTTCCGCGAGGTCGGCATCCCCGATCCCGAGACGCGGATCGACAGCTACCCGCACCAGATGTCGGGCGGCCAGAAGCAGCGCGTGATGATCGCGATGGCGCTGTCGTGCAACCCACGGCTGCTCATCGCCGACGAGCCGTCCACCGCGCTCGACGTGACCATCCAGGCCCAGATCCTCGATCTGCTCCGCGCGCTGCGCGACAAGCGCGGCATGTCGATGCTGTTCATCACCCACGACCTGGGCGTCATCGCCGAGATCGCGGACAAGGTCGCGGTGATGTACCGCGGTCGCCTCGTCGAGTACGGCGAGGTGCTGTCGATCTTCAGCAACCCGCAGCACCCCTACACCAAGGGGCTCCTCGCCTGCCGCCCGCGGCTCGACACGCCCTACAAGCTGCTGCCCACGGTCGACGACTTCCTCGAGACGTGGACCGAGGACGGCGAGCTGCAGATGCGCGAGAAGTCGCTGCCTCCCGAGCGCGTCCAGGTGCTCACCGACGGGCTGCCGCGCGTGATCGACGAGGCCGGCCCGCCGATGCTCCGGGTCGAGGACCTCTCGGTCCACTTCCCGGTGAACACGGGATTCCTCGCCGAGAAGAAGGTGATCAAGGCGGTCGACGGGATCAGCTTCGAGGTGCGTCGCGGGCAGACGCTCGGGCTGGTCGGCGAGTCCGGCTGCGGCAAGACGACCACGGGCCGCGCCATCCTGCGCCTGGTCGAGCCCACCGGCGGCACGCTCACCTTCAAGGGGCAGGACCTCCGCGCGCTGCCGCAGCGCGAGCTTCGGCAGGTCCGCCGCAACCTCCAGATCATCTTCCAGGACCCCTACTCGTCGCTGAACCCGAGGCTGACCATCGAGCAGGCGATCACCGAGCCGATGCTGGTGCACGGCATCGGCGCGAGCACCTCGGAGCGTCGCGATCGCGCTGCGGCGCTGCTCGAGGAGTGCGGGCTCCCGGCGGTCTATCTGCGCCGCTACCCTCACGAGTTCTCGGGCGGCCAGCGGCAGCGCATCTGCATCGCGCGCACGCTCTCGCTCGAGCCCGAGTTCATCATCTGCGACGAGTCGGTCAGCGCGCTCGACGTCTCGGTGCAGGCCCAGGTGCTCAACCTGCTCAAGCGCCTGCAGTCCACCCGCGGCCTGACCTACATCTTCATCAGCCACGACCTCTCGGTGGTGAAGTTCATGAGCGACGTGCTCGCGGTGATGCAGGGCGGCAAGATCGTCGAGATGGGTCCGAGCGACGCCGTCTATCGCGCACCGCAACAGGAATACACGCGCAAGCTGATCGAGGCGATCCCCCGCGACGACCTCGCGCACATCCAGATGCGTCAGGCCCAGCGCAGCGACGCCGCGGCGTTCTGAGGCGGCGAACGAGACCAGCGCTACGGGCGGTTATGCCCAGGACACCCCCCCTGCGCGGAGCCCGCATGCGCGTCCTGATGGCCCTGATCTTCGTCGCGTCGTCGTCGCTGGCCGGCGAGGACTACCCCGACGATCTGCCGCCGCCCGCGCCGCCCGTCGAGGACGCGACCGCGCCGGAGCCCGCAGCGACCGAGACCACAGCACCGTCGCCCGCGCCCGCCGCCGCGGCGCCCCGCGCCTACGCGCTCGACGCCGACAGGAGCCAGATCTACGCGCTGCTCTACAAGAAGGGCGTCGCGAGCGCCGTCGCCCACGACCATGTCGTCGAGGCGCGCGACGTCCGCGGCGCCGCCACCCTCGCGCTCGACGACCCCGCGGCCTCCTCGATCGAGGTCACGGTCTCGGTCTCTGGTCTGTTCCCGGACGACCCGACCCTGCGCAAGAACGTCGGCCTGCCCGACAGCGTCTCGGATCGCCAGCGCTCGGAGATCCTCGACCACATCCGCAGCGAGGCGCAGCTCTTCCTCGCTCGCTACGACACCATCGCGTTCCGCTCCACCGCGGTGCGCCGCAGCGGCGACGCCTACACGGTCAGCGGCGACTTCACCCTGCGCGGCGTCACGAAGCGCGTCTCCGTGCCGATGACGCTCACGTCCGAGGGCGACGGGGTGCGGGCGCGCGGCCGCTTCCGCATCCTGCAGAGCGACTACGGCTACGCCGCCTACCGCGCGCTGCTGGGCGCCATCCAGAACGAGGACCACGTCGACGTCGTGATCGACGTCCACCTCGCCCCGCGCTGACGCTCACGCCGCCCGCGCGCGGGGGAACGCGGCGCTGATCGCGTCGAGCACGCCGAGCAGGCGCGGCAGGTGGCCGCTGACGAACGGCTTCCCGCTCGTCAGGAACGCCACCGTGAGGTCGCGCTCCGGATCGGCCCACCCGAACACGTTGATGAACCCGTGGTGCCCGAACGCGCGCGGCGTGCCCGGGCCGAACGGGCTGACCCGCTCGGTGCCGAGCATCAGGCCCACGCCGTAGCGGATCGGCAGCATCAGCGTGAAGTCGAGCTCGAGGTAGCTCGACTCGACCACCATCCGCCGCACGAGGCGCGGCCCGAACACCCGCAGCCCGTCGCAGACGCCGCCGTTGAGGAGCAGCTGGAAGAACCGGGAGAGCTCGTCCGCGGTCGACACGACGTTGCCCGACGGCACGATCGCGGTGAGCCACTCGGGCGTGTTGCTGATCCGCGTCGCCTCGGCCATGTCGACGCCGAGCGCGCGCGTGACCGCGCCGCCGAGGGGCCACGGCGGCGGCGGCCCGGTGAACGCGTTCACCGCCACCCGCGGGATGTCGTCGATGCCCACGCCGTAGTTGGTCCAACGGAAGCCGAGCGGGTCGAGGATCTCGTCGCGGAGCACCTGCCTGATCGTGCGCCCCGTGGCCCGCCGCACCACCTCGCCGAGGATGAACCCCCCGGTGACGGCGTGGTACGACACGCGCCGCCCCGCCGCGCTCACCGGCTTCGCCGCCGACAGTCGCGCGACGATCGCGTCGGGATCGCCGAGCAGGTGCAGCACCTGCCCCGCGTCGGGCACCGTCGGGATGCCCGAGCGGTGCGTGAGCACGTGTCGCAGCGTGACCCACTCCTTGCCGTGCTGCGCGAACTCAGGGATGTAGTCGGCCACGCGATCCGACAGGTGGAGCATCCCGCGCTCGTCGAGGACGTGCAGCACCACCGCGGTGATCGCCTTGGACACGCTCATCACGCAGAACGGCGTCTCGGGCAGCGCGCGGACCTTCGGCACCTCGGGCCCGTCGGTCGGCGCGTTGCCGCGGACGTGACCGATCGCCCGGTTGATCACGATCCGACCGCGACGCCGGATGCACAGGCTCATCGCCGGGTGCACGCCCGCCTCGTACAGCCGCTCGACCGCGCGCCACACCGACGCGACCGCCTCGGGCTCGACGCCTACCGCGCGCCCCTCCACCTCGCCCTCGACATCGATCGAGGTCACCTCGCGGGGAGGCAGGCGCAGCGGGATGCGGTGGCGCGGTCGGGTCAGCACGCGCTCAGCCTACAACGCGAGTCGCCTCGATGCGCGCCCCCCGCGCGCCGGACCGATCCATCGACGCGGCGTCGCTCCGATCCAGCGCATACGATGCTTCGCTCCGAAACGAGCACCTCGCTTCCGAATATTCTACTTATTTCGCAGCCTATCGTATCCAAAGCCAGGAGCGGCCCCCATGCTCGGCGCACAAGGGGGGCCCGCATGACGCGGCACGGTGTGCTCGCTGTGTTCGCGCTGGGGGCGTGCGCCGACTTCGGCCCGACCGTGGCGCACGATGAGGTTCCTACGGTGGCCGCGTCGTGGGGGGCGATCGACGGGGTGGTCACGGGGGCCGGCTACCCCGCGCGCCTTGGCCCGAGCGGCGCGCGATGGGCGGACACCGACGCCCGCGCGTACCCCTTCATCGGTGTGGTCCCCGGCACGCCCCGCGCGCTCGGCGGGTCCCCGCTGGTCGTCCTCGACGGTCTGGCCATCTCGCACGACGGTGTGCTGTTCGCGGTGGACCTCGAGTCCGGCGACGAGGTCTGGCGTGGCACGCTGAACCTCGCGCCGGGGAGCGTCGCGACGGACGGCGACCTGTTGTGTGGCGTCGAGGGGTCGACGACGTTGGCGCTGGTGTGTGTCGGACTCACCGATGGCCTGGAGCGCTGGCGCACCGCGCTCGGCGAGGCCGACGCGGGTTGGCCGCCCCCCTATCTGGTGCTGTTCGGCTCGGATCGCGTCGGCGTGTTCACCGACAACCCGACGTACCGGGGTCACTTCGCGGCGCACGACGCCCAGACCGGCGCCTTCGTGTTCGGAGCCGAGAACCTGCTCAACACGCCGCGCGCCGCCCTGGCTACGGATGACGCGTGGCTCGTCGTGGACGACTGCGGCGACCACGCCTGTGTGCGCGCGCTGGACGGTAGCACCGGCGCCGAGCAGGCACGCCTGCAGCTACCCGACCTGGTGACGCCGTCGGGCGACACGGTGCGCAGCCTGGGCGCCACGCCGCTGTGGATCGACGGCGACGAGGTGGTGTACGGCGCTGCGACGCAGCAGAACGCGCTCGCGCCCGCATGGACCGTGGGTGCCTGGCGCTGGGACGGCGCGGCGTTCACGGATGTGTCGTCCGAGGTCGCGCCGTTGTATGCGGCCCTCCCTGCGAGCGCCTTCGGCACTCCCCATGGGCCGCGCGTCCACAGTCTGGTCGACGTGGGGGTCGACGGCACCGCGCTGATCCTCGGCGAGCGCGTGATGTGTGCGATCGACGCGTCTGACGCCACCGTGACGTGGTGCGGCGCGGTCCCCGGGGATCCGCAGTGGATCAGGGCCTACGCGGATCGCATCAGCACGGAGCTGTCGGTGCATCTCCCCGAAGACGGCACGCGCACGTCGGAGCGCGGACTGTTCGCCTACGAGCGATGGGTGTTCGACCCCCTCTTCGGCTTCGGGAGCATCCAATGATCCGCGCACACGCAGCGATGTGGCTGTTGATCCTCTCGGGCTGCGCGCGGGACTTCGCGTGGGAGACGGTCATCACGTCGACCGAGGGGGGCGCGTGGCGCTACCAATGGCGAGACGACGGCGTCCTGTGGGGCTTCGGGGCGGGCGCGGTGCGCCGCGACGGGCGGGACTGGTCGCTGTACTCGGTCTGCCCCGACGCGCAGAGCGTCGCGCGCGGCGCGTTCGAGCCCGACGGCACGATGTGGGTGCTCTGCGACACCGGCTTGGGGCAGCTCGCCATCCGCTACGAGGGCGAGGGGCCAGGCGCCGACGGCGTCTCCATCGATCTACCGCTCGACGGGACCGTGAGGCTCGTGCCGCTCGACGACGAGGTCCTCGTGATCGGCGCGACACGGCTGTGGGCGTTCGACGGCACGACGTGGGAGGCGATCGCCGAGCACACCCTCGGCGAGGACCTCGTGGACATCGGCGGCTCGAGCCGGAGCGCGATCTATGCGACGCGACAGCGCGATCACTCGCTGGGCACCTTCGTCGCCTCGAACATCGAGCCCTGGTTCTACGACGGCGCTGCGTGGGCGCCGCTCGTGCTCCCCGGGTTCGCGCTGCCCACCGACCCCAGCACCGCGCTCCCCGTCGCGTTCCTCGAGCTCGCGTGGTTCCCGCGAGATGACGCGTGGTTCATGGGCCCGTGGCGCCTCGACGGGGCCGACGCGACGCTCGACGGAGACTGGCTCGTGCCGCAGGTGCGCGCCGGGTGGTTCACCGAAGCCCACGAGCTGGTGTTCAGCATGTCGGACGGTCGCACCGACACCGACACCCACGACGACCTGCTGTGGGTGGTCGGCCCCGATGACGTCCGCCCCGACGCCTTCCTCGGCACCGGGCCGTGGGCGCAGGACCCGCTCTACCGGAACTGCAGCTTCCGCGCTGGCGTGGTGTTCGCGCTGTCGCGCACCTCGCTGCTCGCCGAGGTGTGCGCGCAGGACGGCTCGGTCGTCGAGCTGATGGAGGGACGCCGATGACGCTCCTGGCCCTGATCGCGTGGCTCGCACCGAGCGCCCTCGCGAATGAGCTCGAGCACGGGTACACCTTCGGCGGGCACGCCTACCTCGCCGAGTCGTGGGGCGAGCACCGGCAGAGCCCCGCCGCCTACCGACGCAACGGCATCGGCGCCGGCGTCGGGGTGCGGGGCGGGGTGATGCTCCTCGCGCTGCGGCCCGTGCTGCTCGGCGCCGCCGTCCGGCTGAACGTCGGGGTGGGTGGCCAGTCCAGCGATCTGCACGTCGGCGACCACACCTGGTCCGACGTCGGGATCGAGGCCACCGCCCAGGTCGGTGTGGGGAGCGAGCGCGTCGGCGTGATCTTCGAGATCGGGCCCACCTACCTGCGCGACTCGGCGCTCGGCGAGCGCCTCGGTCGTCGCAGCGCCCCGGGGCAGTTCATGACGCGCCTGCGCGCCGAGATCCGACCGGTGATGGTCAGCGTGGAGTGGGCGGTCAACCGCCACATCGGCCTCGCCAGCGAGGTGACGGTCGCCGAGAAGAGCGGCCTCTTCCTCGGCGCCGCGCTGACCCACGCCCGCTACGGGCTGCGCCCCACCACCGAGGGCGTGCTGCACATGGGCGGAACGACGGGTACGCGCGTGACGGCGCACGTCGGCGTCAAGTACTGAGCCCCGCTGGCGCGCGACCCGACGCCGGCGCGGAGACGACGCCGGGCCTCGATGCGTGCTCGCCGCCCTATGGCGCGGAGATGTCGTTGTCGTCGAGGGCGATCATCGACTGCGCGAGGATCCGGCCGTTCATCGACGCGTTCGTCTGCAGCGTCACCGCGGTCTGGCTCAGGATGACGCCCTCGAAGTGCGCGTTCTCGTGCACGGTCACCTGACCCGCGACCTGCCAGAAGATGTTGCCGGCCTCCGCGCCGCCGCTAAGCAGGATCTGCTTGCCCGTGCTCACGTCCAGGTCGTTCGAGATCTGGAAGATCCATACGTCCTCAGCCGCGCCGGAGATCGTGACGTCGTCGGGGATCGTGACCGAGCTCCCCCACGTGTAGAGCCCGGGCTCCAGGGTCAGCCCGCCGAGGTTGCCGCTCGACAGATCGAGGAAGTCGGGGTGCGTCCGCCCGGCGGCGTCCGTATACGCCGTCTCCATCGAAGACACCGCGCTGGTGAGGTTGGTGGGGGTGGGCGACGCGTAGTCCGCCGCGTAGACCTTGCTCGGCGCGACGACGGCCGGGGACGTCGCAAAGGTGTTCGACGCGTCGGCCGTGAGCGTGAACCCGGTGATGGAGGATGCGCCGACCGGGCTCGCCCCGACGTGCCCCCCGGTGATCGCCGAGCCGGTGACATTCGAGATCCCGGTCTTTGCGAGCAGCGCGTAGGCGCCGGTCGCCCCGAGATCGTCGTCGGCACCCAGATCAACCGGTGCAGGGCCTTCGCCGTCCGGGTTCTCCGGGTTGTTGTCGGTGTCCGCGATGTCGGTGTCCACAGCGTCGGTGTCCGAGGCGTCGGTGTCCGTGGGGGTGCCGGCGCAGGCGACGAGCAGGACGAGTGGCAAGGCGAGGTATCGGACCATGGGCGACTCCAGCGTGAGTCTGGTCCGAGGCCGCCAACGGAAAGACTCCGGGTCACGCTCCGCCAGCGACCGACCCCATGTATCACAGCGCCGCGTGCCCAGTCGGGCGCGGTGCGGTGGTTGGCGATCCTCGGATCGGGTAGGACGCGCGGCATGGAAGCATTGTTTGCCGCCTTCGCCGTCATCCGGATCGGGATCGGTCTCGCGCCGATCGTTGCCGCAGGCCCGCTCGTCCGGGCGCTGGGGTTTCCGCCTGGCGAAGACACCGCGTCAGCGCGGGCGTTCGCGCGGCTGTTCGGGGTGCGCGACATCGGCCTCGGCGCGCTGATCCTGTGGGCGATCCCGCATCCCGAGGCGTGGGTGGCCCTGATCGCGCTCAACGGGGCCACCGACCTCGGCGACTGCATTGCCTTCCTCGTCGGCCTGCGCGGGCGGCCCGACCTGCGGCGGCCCTTCGGCGCGTGCGCGGCCGTCGCGGCCTCGGCGGTGCTGGGCTGGTGCCTGATGGCCGTCGCCGCAGGGCGGCTGTAGGGGTCCCGCTCGGGCGATGATGCTGCCTGCGCGATGACCGGTGCCGCCCACGAGGCCAGTCCGTCTTTCTGATTGATCGGTGGGTCGATGCGACCGACACCGACGGGTCGATCCGACGGACGAGCGCACCACAGGCTGCTCCTGGGCATCTGGCCCGCGAGTTGCAGAGAAACGCTCCCGGGGTGCGACTGCCCTGCTCGGAGCGCGCGTGCCACCACCTTCACTCCAGACCCCCGAGACCCCCTCTGCCCCGCAGAAGCGCCGCTCCACGGTCGTCATCACGCCGGGCATCGACGCGATGGCGATCGGCGTCCACGACGGGGCCGCGTTCGTCCTGCGCTTCTTCGTGGAGCTGTTCCGGCGGCCCATCCATCTCCAGGAGCTGATCCATCAGTGCTACGCGATCGGGTACAAGTCGCTGCCGCTGATCACGCTCACCGGGCTCGTCACCGGGCTCGTGTTCACCAAGCAGTCGCGACCGTCGCTCGAGGCCTTCGGCGCCACCTCGTGGCTCCCGTCGCTGATCACGATCGCGCTGGTGCGCTCGCTCGCCCCGCTGATCACCGCGCTGATCTGCGCGGGCAAGGTCGGGTCGAACATCGGCGCCGAGCTCGGCTCGATGAAGGTGACCGAGCAGATCGAGGCGATGGAGGTCTCGGCGATCAACCCGTTCAAGTACCTGGTCGTCACGCGAACGCTCGCGACGACGCTGATGGTGCCCGTGCTCATGCTGTACTGCGCGTTCGTCGGGCTGATCGGGTCGTATGCGAACGTGCGCGGCAATGAGGGCACGAGCCTCGCGGGCTTCCTCAAGAGCGGCTTCTCGACGATCACGTTCCTCGACGTGGGCGCGTCCGTCACCAAGGCGTTCGTGTTCGGCTTCTCGATCGGCATCATCGCGTGCTTCAAGGGCTTCAACGCGACGTCGGGGACGCGCGGCGTCGGCACGGCGGCCAACGCCTCGGTCGTCCTCGCGATGTTCGTCATCTTCATCGAAGAGGTCTTGATCGTGCAGATCATCGGGTGGATCCGTGGGTTCTGAAGCGCCGCTCGATGCCGCCCCCCCGTCGGAGCGCCCCACGGTGATCTCGGTCCGCGGGCTCGAGAAGGCGTTCGGCGACCTCGAGGTGCTCCGCGGCGTCGATCTCGACGTCCACGCGGCGGAGAACGTCGTGGTCCTGGGGCGCTCGGGCAGCGGCAAGTCGGTGCTGATCAAGCTCGTCGTGGGCCTGCTCCGTCCCGATGCCGGCAAGGTGACGGTCCTCGACCAGGACGTCCACCGCCTGCGCTCGAAGGATCTGAACACGCTGCGCCGACGCATCGGCTTCTCGTTCCAGGGGAGCGCCCTCTACGACAGCATGAGCGTCGGACAGAACCTCGCGTTTCCGCTGACGATGAACACGAAGGGTCTGTCGCACGCCGAGGTCCGCGACCGGGTGCGCCAAGCCCTCGAAGACGTCGGGCTGGGCAGCACGGTGAACCAGATGCCCTCCGAGCTCTCGGGCGGGCAGCGCAAGCGCATCGGCATCGCGCGGACGCTGATCCTCCGCCCCGAGATCATGCTCTACGACGAGCCGACGGCGGGCCTCGACCCCGTGACCAGCGGCGAGATCAACGACCTGATCAACGAGGTCCAGGACCGCTTCCACACCGCGTCGATCATCATCACGCACGACCTCACCTGCGCGCGCAGCACGGGCCAGCGCGTCGCCATGCTGCTCGATGGCCGGATCTCGGCGGTGGGGACGTTCGACGAGGTCTTCGAGACCACCGACCCGCAGATCCAGAGCTTCTACGACTACAACTTCATGCCGAGAGCGCAGCCGTGAACCCATCCCCCAAGCGGCAGACGGTCATCGTGGGCCTGTTCGTAGCCATCTCGATCGCCATCCTGATCGGCGGCGTCCTCACGATCGGCGACCTGAACAACACCTTCACCCGCAAGCTCACGGTGAGCACCGTGTTCGACGAGGTGGGTGGCCTCAAGCAGGGCGACAACGTGTGGTTCGCGGGGGTGAAGGTGGGCACCGTGAAGAAGCTCGCCTTCGCTGGGGAGTCACTCGTGAACGTCGAGATGGCGGTCGAGGTGGAGGCCGCGACCTACCTGCACGAGGACACGATGGCGAAGATCAGCAGCGACGGGCTGATCGGCAACACGATCGTGGTGCTCCACGGAGGAACCCCCGGGTCGGACCCGCTGCGCGACGGCGACGTCCTCGTCTCGACCAAGAGCATCACGACCGAGGACATCATGGTCACGCTGCAGGAGAACAACGAGAACCTGCTGGTCATCACCGGACGTCTCGCGCGCGGCGAGGGCACGGCGGGCAAGCTCCTGGCCGAGGACGCGCTCTACACCGAGGTGATGACGATGGTGGGCGACCTGAAGGTGGCCTCGGCGAGCGCCAAGGACCTCACCGGCTCGCTCGCGGTGTTCGGACGCGACCTCAACCGCGAGGGTTCGCTGCCGCACGATCTGGTGACCGATCGCACCACCTACGCTGCGCTGACGGCGGGCGTCGACAAGCTGCAGCACGCGAGCGAGCAGGCGGCGGTGCTGATGGAAGGCCTGGCGACGGGGGCCGCGAACCCCGCCACGCCGATTGGCCTCGTGATGCACGACGTCGAGGCCGGCTCCGACCTCAAGGTGACCCTCGGCAACCTGAGCGCGAGCTCGGCCCTGCTGGCCCAGGACCTCGAGGCGCTGCAGCACAACTTCCTTCTTCGGCCGTTCTTCCGCAAGCAGGAGCGAGTGGAGAAGCGGGAGGCGAAGGCCGAGGCGAAGGCCGAGGCGGAGGCGAACCGCTGAGGGCAGCCGCGCGGGGTGCGCGCGTCAGGGTGAGCGCGGACCCCGCGCGGCTGGCACGAAGGCTGCAGCCCTGAACGGACGACAGGAGGCATGGTGCGCGCCCTCCACCTCGCGCTCGTCGCTTCGCTCGCGATCGCCCCGCTCGCGGTCGCCTCCGACGTGCGCCCGGCCGCAGAGGCGGCGCAAGCCGAGCACGACGCGCACCCGGGCGACTATCCGCTGGCCCTCGCCGCGGGCCGCGCGTGGCTCGCCGCCGGGGCGCCCGAGCGAGCGCTCCGGGCGTTCGATCGCGCCGCGGCGCTCTCGGCGGGCGCTCGCTCGGCACGGATCGGCGGGATCGAAGCCCTGCTCTCGGCCGGCCGGATCGCGGAGGCCCGGCGCAGGATCCGCACCCTCGGCGACGATCCGGCCCGCGCGACGCTGCAGACCTGGGCGCGCGCGACCGAGCGCCCGTGGCGGCTCTCCGGGGGCGGCGCGCTCGCGGCCGGCGGGCAGCAGGCACCGACCACCTGGGCGATGTGGACCGAGACCCGATGGAGGGGCGACGACGGGACCCTGCTGCGACTCGGGTGGCGCATGGCCGCGACCGACCTCCCCGCATCGAACGAGCCGTCGACGACGACCCGTGTGCCGGATCGCACGCGCGGACCCGGCTCGGCGGGGAGCGGAAGCGCCGAGGGCGGTCAGAATGATGGTCCCGGGTTCGGGCCCGGTCCTGGCGGTGGCGACGGCAGCGGCGGGGGCGACGGCAGCGACGCGGACGACGGCGGCGGTCCGGGTCCCGGCCCCGGCGGCCCCGGCGGGGACGGCAGCGGCGACGGGGCAGGCCCCGGCCCGGTGGGACCGGTGGGCCCAGGGCCGCGCTACGGGCCCGAGGCCCTGCTCGCGCTCCGCGCCCACCAGGTCTCCGCGGCTGTGGGACATACCACAACCCGCTGGGGCCTCCAGGTCGACGGCGCTGCGATGATCGACACCCGCGGCGCGCTGCTGGGCGGCGCGGTCGCCGGTAGCGCCCGCTGGTCGCCGCTCGGGGATCTGGTCGTGGTCGGGAGCTGGTCTGCGTTCCCCGACGGTGGGATCGCGGCGCTCGGGCTCTCGTGGACGCTCCCGCTCGGCGCCTGGGGCGCGCTGACCCCCGCGGTATCGGGTCAGCTCGTCGACGCGACCCCGCTGGGGATGGCGTCGCTCGGCCTCACCGCCGGCGGACGCCGCGCGGGCGCCTGGCTCGGCGGACGCTACGGCCGGGCCTATCGCCCGCTCTCGCTCGCCCCCGTGGCGCTCCTCGACCTGCCTGGCGTGCTGACCTGGGGCGGCTGGGCCGGCGCTCGCCTGGGGCCGTTCGGGCCCGTCCAGCTCGAGCTCACGGGCACCCTGGACGCGCTCGATGTGCAGACCGAGTCCGTGCTGCTCGGCGGCGCCGTGCTCGGCGTGCGGATCGTGCCATGAGCCCGGCACATCCCTTGCAGTCGAACCCACCCTCCACGGGAGCTGCGATGAGCGACGTGTCCGAGCGACTCTCCGAGCTCGCGGTGAGCGACCGCGGCTTCGTGTTCGACCCGCAGACGGGCGCCACGTTCAGCGTGAACGCGACGGGCCTCGCGATCCTGCGCGGGCTGCAAGACGGACTGGACCGCGCCGCCCTGAAGGCGCACCTCGAGGCGGGCTTCGATCTGCGCGAGGGCGACCTGCTCCGCGACGTCGACGAGTTCGTCGGCGTGCTGCGGCGCGAGGGGCTGCTCCCGCGCGACTTCCACCTGTGAGCCCGACATGACCCGCCCGCTCACCATCGCCGTCACCGGGCTCAACGCCACCGACAACCCGGGCCCGGGCGTCGGCGTCGTCCGCGCGCTGCGGGCGTCCGGCGCGCCGGTGCGCATCGTCGCGCTCGCCTACGACGCGCTCGAGCCCGGGCTCTACGCGCAAGGGCTCGTGGACGCCGCCTACCTCATCCCCTACCCCTCGCACGGCGTCGAGGCGCTCGCGGCGCGGCTGCGCCACATCCACGCGACGATCCCCCTCGACGTCGTGATCCCGACGCTCGACAGCGAGCTGCCGGGGTTCATCGCGATCGCGGACGTGCTCGACGAGCTGGGCATCGGGCGGTTCCTGCCGACCGCCGACCAGCTCGCCCTGCGCTCGAAGGCGCACCTCTCCGAGCTGTGCCGCGAGGCGGGGCTCCCCTCCCCGCCAGCCAGGGTGATCGGCGACCCAAGTGACCTGTACCGCCTCCCGAGCGCGCTGAGCTGGCCGCTGTGGATCAAGGGCGCGTTCTACGGCGCGGAGCGCGCCACGAGCCCTGACGAGGCCATCGCGGCGTGGCATCGGGTCGCGGCGAAGTGGGGCCTGCCGGTGATCGCCCAGGTCGAGGTGCGCGGCACCGAGGTCGACGTCACCGCGGTCGGCGACGGCGAGGGCGGGCTGATCGGCGCGGTGCCGATGACCAAGACGATGCTCACCGACAAGGGCAAGGGCTGGGCGGGCATCGCCACCGGAGACGCCGAGGCGCTGCGGCTCACGCGGAAGTTCATGGCGGCCACCTCGTGGCGCGGGCCGTGCGAGCTGGAGCTGATCCGCGACGCGGACGGCGAATACCACCTGCTCGAGATCAACCCGCGGTTCCCCGCGTGGTGCTTCCTCACCGCCGGCGCCGGCCAGAACCTCCCGTGGGCCGTCGCGCGCCGGGCCGCGGGCGAGCCGCTCCCCGCGCTCGGCGCGTACCGCGTGGGCACGATGTTCGTCCGGATCTCGCTCGACCAGATCGCCGACCTCTCCACCTTCGAAGCGCTCGCCACCGACGGCGAGTGGCACGCGCCCGACGAGGAGACCCCATGACGCAGCCCCGACCCGCGTGGGAGCCCCCGGTGCTGGTCCGTCACCAGGCCGGCTGGATGAACAAGTTCTCGCGCGTCGCCTCGATGCGCCCGCTCGACGCGATCGACGGTGTGCCCGTAGCAGAGCTGGTCGCGGCCTACGGCTCGCCGGTGTTCGTGTTCAGCGAGCGCGCGCTGGTCGCGCGCCATCGGGAGCTCCGGGACGCGTTCTCGACGCGCTGGCCCAAGGTGCGGATCGCGTGGTCGTACAAGACCAACTACCTCGACGGCATCTGCAGACGGCTGCACCGCGAGGGCGCGTGGGCCGAGGTCGTCAGCGGGTTCGAGTACGACAAGGCCGTCCGCAACGGCGTGCCCGAGGATCACATCCACTTCAACGGACCCGGGAAGAGCGCGGCCGATCTGGCGCGCGCGTTTCGCGGCGGCGCGATCGTGCACCTCGACCACTTCGACGAGCTCGTCCTCGCCGAGCGGGTCGCCGCCGACCTCGACCTGCGCCCTGGCGTCGCGCTGCGGCTGCACGTCACCGCCGAGGGCGTGCCGCCGTGGTCGCGGTTCGGGTTCCACGTCGACGGAGGCCAGGCCCGGGACGCCGCGCGGCGCCTCCTCGCGGGCGATCGGCTCCGGCTCGTCGGGCTGCACACGCACCTCGGCACCTTCCTGCAGGATCCGGCGCCCTACCGAGACGCCGCGCGCCAGCTCGCCGCCTTCGCGAACACGCTGCGCGCCGAGCACGGCGTGGTGCTCGACTTCCTCGACCTGGGCGGCGGCTTCGCGTCCCACAACACGCTCAAGGCGCAGTACCTCCCCGGCAGCCAGGTCACACCCGGCTTCGATCGCTACGCCGAGGCGATCGTCGACGGCCTCTCAGCGCTCGAGGGCGATCCGAGTCGCTCGCCCACGCTGGTGCTCGAGACGGGTCGCGCGGTCGTCGACGACGCCGGGTGGATGATCACGACCGTGCTCGCGAACAAGCGCCTCCCGGACGGCCGCCGCGCGCTCGTGGTCGACGCCGGCGTGAACACGCTGTTCACCTCGTTCTGGTACAACCCCGAGGTCACCCCGGCCGCGACGTTCCACGGGATCCCCGAGCCCACGGTGATCTACGGGCCGCTGTGCATGAACATCGACGTCGTGCGGGACACGCTGCTGTTCCCGCCGGTCTCGACCGGCGATCGGCTCGTGATCCATCCCGTCGGCGCCTACGACGTCACCCAGTGGATGCAGTTCATCACCTACCGGCCCGCGGTGGCGATCGTCGGCGCGGACGGGCGCCACGGGCTGCTCCGACGCGCCGAGCGGCTGGAAGACGTCGTGGGGCCCGAAGAGGTGCCCGCGTGGCTGGCCTGACGCCCGCCACGCACCCCCTGCGCGTCGGCGCCGAGGCGATCCTGCGCGCGTACGCCCAGGTCCTGTTCTCGCGCGGACGCCTCTCCGGCGCGCTGTTGCTCGCGGCCACCCTCACCGCGCCTCAGGTGGGGCTCAGCGGGCTGATCGCCGTCGCGGCGGCGATCGCGGCCAGCCGCGTGCTCCGACTGCCGGAGGCGTCCGTCCGGGACGGGCTGCTCAGCTACAACGCGCTCCTGGTCGGCCTCGGGATCGGCGCGCTCCACCCGCTCGGCATCTCGTGGCTCGCGCTGCTCATCGTGAGCGCCGCGGCGTCCGTGCTGCTCACCGCCGCGCTGCGCGCGCTGATCAGCGTGCCCTACGCGCTCCCGATCTTCACGCTCCCGTTCCTGGCGGTGTTCTGGCTCGTCCTCCTCCAGCCGCCCGCCGCGCCGCCACCCGTGCTCCCGGCGTCCACCGGCGCGCTCGCGGCGCTCGGCGCGCTGTTCTTCGTGCCGCGCCCGCTGGCCGGCGCGCTCGTGCTGCTGGCCCTCGCGGTGCACTCGCGGATCGGCGCGCTGCTCGCCCTCGCGGGTCTCGGACTCGCAGCCTCGCTGGCCGGGCTCTCCCCGGCGCTCGCCGATCCGGCCCTGCGGCAGGTGCTCGGCTTCAACGTCGCGCTCGTCGTGCTCGCGCTGGGCGGCGTGTTCTTCGTGCCGAGCCCGAGCGCGCTCGCCCTCGGGCTGTTCGGCGGCGTACTGGCTGCCCTGCTCACGGTGGGCGCCGCACCGCTCGCCGCGCGCCTCGGGCTCCCGCTGCTGGTGCTGCCGTTCAACCTCGTCGTGCTCACGACGCTGCTGGCGATGCGCCAGCGCGTCGCCGACGGCGCCCCGAAGTCGGTCGACTTCCTCGTCGGAAGCCCCGAGGAGAACCTGCATCACCACCACACGCGGGTGGCGCGGTTCGGTGCCCGCTACGCCGTGCGGTTCCACGCGCCGTTCCTCGGGGCGTGGACGTGCACGCAGGGCACCCACGGCCCACACACCCACCGCGACCTGTGGGCGCACGCCGCCGACTTCGAGGTGGTCGGCGCGGACGAGCGCGTGTACCGCGAGGATGGATCGAAGCGTGAGCACTACCACTGCTGGCGCCTGCCGGTGCTCGCCGTCGCGGACGGCGTGGTCGTCCGGGTGGTCGACGGGATCCCCGACAACGCGATCGGCGCGATCGACGCCGAGCGCAACTGGGGGAACCTGGTGGTCGTGCGCCACGCGCCCGGCGTGCACAGCCTGGTCGCGCACCTCGCGCAGGGTAGCGTCACCGCCCGCGAGGGGCAGGTGGTTCGGCGCGGCGACGTGCTCGGTCGCTGCGGCGCGTCCGGCCGGGCGCCCACACCCCACCTCCACCTCCAGCTCCAGGTGAGCGCGATGCCGGGAGACGCGACCTCGGCGCTCGAGCTCCACGACGTGATCCGCGAGGGCGACGGCGGTCCGCGCTGGGTCGCGACGCTCACACCCGCACGGGGAGAGCGCCTGCGCAACGTCGCACCCGACGGCGCCCTCGTGGCGGGGCTCTCGCCGCCGCCGAGCGGCACCTGGCGCTTCGAGATCGGGGGGCGCACCGAGGTGGTTCGGGTCGTCATCGACCTCGCGGGTGCGACCTGGCTGCGCACGGATCGCGACGCGGCGCTGTCGTGGGATCTCCGCGACGGCGTGTTCACGATCTACGACGCGCTCGGCCCCCGGGACTCCGTGCTCCATCTGCTCCACGCCGCGATCCCCCGGGTCCCGCTGGAGCGCCTCGACGGGCTGACGTGGACCGATCACCTGCCGCTCCGACGCTTCCTCCCGCCCGCGCCAGGCGCGCTCCTCGATCCACTCTGGGCGCTGTTGGGGCCCCCTGGCCTCGAGGTCCGCTACCGACTTCGCCTCGACGGTGCTCAGGTGGTCGTCGAGGGTGCCTCCGCCCGGCTCGGAAGGGACGGGGGCCCCTGGCTCGCCACACGCGCCGAGCTCGCCGCGGACGGGCCCGAGCGGATCACGCTCACGGTCCGCGGACGCACCCTCGTCGCAACCCGCCAACGCGTGGAGTCGCCATGATCCGCACCCTGCTGTTCGGCCTCGCCCTGCTGCTCGCCGACGCGGCGCACGCCTCGCCCGAAGCGTGGCGCCGCAGCTACGCCGCGGAGTCTGCCGGCGACTACGTGGCCGCCCTCACCGAGCTCGACGCCGTGCGGGGGGAGGTGCCCTACGTGCTCGCGCTGCGGCGGGGCTGGCTGCTCTACCTGCAGGGACGCCACGCCGAGTCCCTGGCGGCCTACGACAAGGCCCGCGCGGCCGCGCCGGACGCGTTGGAGGCGCGCCACGGTCGGATGCTGCCCCTCGCCGCGCTACGGCGCTGGCACGACGTCGAGCGCGAGGCGCTGGAGATCCTCGCGGTCGCCCCGCACGACCGGAGCGCGCTCACCCAGCGCGCGTGGGCGCTGTACAGCCTCGGTCGGTTCGCCGAGGCCGAGCAGGCCTACCGGGCCGTGCTCGCCGACTGGCCCGCCGATCCCGAGATGGCGGCCGGCGTCGGGTGGTCACTGCTCGAGCAGGGGCAGGTCGACGCGGCGCGACGCGTGTTCGAGGGCGTCCTCCTCTGGGCGCCCGCCCACGCGGCCTCCCTGCAGGGCCTGCGGACGCTCGCGCCCTGATCGCGCGTCATCGCGGCCGGACGGCCATCCACAGCACGTGCGTGCCGCTGCGATCCGGCGTGGGGCGGCCCGCCTCGTTGTACCGGGCGACCTCGACCTCGAAGCGCGCCTTGCGCAGCCGCTTCGTGAACGCGCCGTCGGTGTGGGCGGACCACACGGCGAGCACGCCGCCGGGGATCAGCGCGTCGAACGCGGCGCTCAGCCCCTTCGGCGAGTAGAGCCAGCCGTTGTAGGCGGTGGTCAGCGCGCGCGGGCCGTTGTCGACGTCGAGGAGGATGGCGCTCCACGGGGCGGGCGGGCGCTCGACCAGATCGCCGACGTCGCCGACGAACACCGCCGCGCGCGAGTCGCGCAGCGGGAACCCGGCGGCAGCACCAAGGTAGGCCTCGTTCCACCGCACCACCGCCGGGATCAGCTCGGCGACGGTGACGTGCCCCTGGGGGCCGACCCGGCGCAGCGCGGCGGCGAGCGTGAACCCCATCCCGAGGCCGCCGACGAGCACGCGGGCATCATCGAGGTTCGCGAGGCGATCACAGGCCAGGTCGGCGAGCGCGTCCTCGGAGCCGTGCTGACCGTTCGTCATCAGCTCGTCGCCGTCCACGTGAATCGCGTACTCACCGTCGCGCTCCATCAAGTAGAGCGTGCGGTCGCCGTTCGGCACGTCCTCGTGGTCGATGAAGTTCCAGTCGGACATGACGCACCCTGTGGCGATGTGGAGCGCGAGGGGTAGCGCCCGCGTCGCGCGGGCGCCACGTCTCCGAGCGACACCGCCTACAAGCCGATGCTGACCTCGCGCTCCCAGGCGCCGCACGCCGCGGGCAGCGCCTCCACCTCGACCTGCCGCGCGGCGACGCGCGCCTCCGTCCACCACGCGTCCTCGAGCGCGACGTCGCAGCGCGTGCCGTCGAGCGGGGCGATGAACACCTCGATCTCGATGTCGGAGGGATTGCACGGGCCCCAGCTCGTCTCGAGCGCGCCGCGCGTGGTCACGGTGTCGAGGGGCGCCTCGCACACGATCTCGAGCACCTCGAAGCCGCTCAGGAACATCTCGCTCCCCTGCCGCACGCCGATGCCCGCGACGACCGCGGCGGGGTAGCGCGCGACCTGTGCGAACGCCTCGGGTGGCGCCTCGACCGCGACATCGACGCGAACGGTCTGAGCCGCGTCGTCGCACGCGGCGAGGGTGAGCATCACGGGAATCAGCGGAATCAGGACACGGAACATCAGGACCTCCAGGTCGAGCCGCCCCTTCAGACACCACACGTCGTGCGAAGCGCTACCGGAGACCGGCCCCCGGCGGGACGATGGGCGCGCGGGGATGCGCGCGAGCGATGCGCGCGCATCCCCGCACAGCGCGCGCCATAGACGACTCCCGCCGTAAACCAGCGTTTTAACTGCTTTCTGTGTTTCGGCGCGATCGCCGACGCTCGGCACGCGCCTTGCTTTCCTGGTGGACGTCACCCAGGAGTTCCCATGAAGACCGAGCTTTCCCGCCTTCTCCCCCTTCTCGCGCTGCTCTCGCTTCCCCTCACGATGGCCTGCCCGGAGCCCGCCGCGCCGGACGAGGATCCCGCCGATGCGCTGGACACCGCCTCGATCGACGACCTCGCCCCGACCGTGGTCGCGACCTCGCCCGAGGAGGCCGCGAGCGGGGTTCCGGCCGGCGTGATGGTGCAGGTCACGTTCAGCGAGCCGATGGACACCGCGTCGGTGGCCCTGGCGCTCGACGCCTCGTCGCTGGGCGAGGTCGTGCTCGACTGGAACGCGGAGGGCGACTCGCTCACGATCATCCCCGCCGATCCCCTGCCCTACGCGACCGGCCACGGCAACGACCCCGCGGTCGTCACCCCGCTCACCTTCGTGGTGCGCATCGACGGGCGGGCCACCGACGAGGCGGGCAACGCCCTCGCGGACGGCCTCGAGCTGAAGTTCACGACGCTTCGCGAGCTGTCGACGACGTTCGCGCCGGTCCACGCGCTGACGCGCTCGCTGACGCCCACCGAGCTCCGCTACGGCGAGGAGACCCCGCTGGTGATCGGCGACGACGACGCCGACCAGGGGATCCGTGCCGCGCTGACCTTCGACCTCTCCCCGCTGCCGGACACGGCGCAGGCGGTGATCTCGGCCACGCTCGCCACGCTACAGCTCACCGACGAGCAGTGGGGCGCGCCGTACGTCGACCTCGGCGAGACGGCCCTGCTCGACCACGTCGTCTTCGACGACCTCGAGGACGAGAACGCGATCAACGGCGCGTTCAACGCGAGCCAGGACGCGCTGTCCACCCTCGACGCGTTCAGCGAGGCGGGCCAGTCGAGCATCGCGTTCGACGTGACCGCCCAGGTCACCGACGACCTCGCGCACCGCGACGCGCGGGCGGATCGCAGCCAGTTCCTGCTCCGCTTCGAGACGCTCACCGACCTCGAAGGCGACCACGACCGGGCGGTGTTCAGCCGCGACGCGCTCGAGCTCGAAGTCACCTACGTCGCCCCCTGAGGACGCTGCGAGGCCCGGGCCGGTCGGGCCTTGCCTACCCGGCGCGCGTGAATAGGTATCATTCATTAGCTGTTCAATACCTATTCACGTGAGACCCCCGATGAACAAGCTCGCCAGCCGCCTCTCCCTCGCGCTCGCTGGTGTCCTCGGTGCGCTCCCCGCAACGGCCGACGCCATCGAGCAGCCCGAATACACCGTCATCACGCAACACGCGGACTGGGAGGTTCGACGATACGCCCCGTCCATCGAGGCTCAGGTCACGGTGGTCGGCCCTTGGAACACCGCGGTGTCCGATGGATTTCGCGTCCTCGCGGGCTACATCTTCGGCGACAACGCGCCACGACAGAAGATCGCGATGACCGCCCCGGTCGCCACGCAGCGCGTGCCAGACGGCCAGAAGATCGCCATGACCGCCCCGGTCGCCGCGCAGCCGCGGCCGAGCGCTTCGGGCGCCGAGTCATGGGTGGTCGCGTTCACGATGCCCTCCGCGTGGCGCCTCGACACCCTGCCTGTGCCCGAGGACCCACGCGTACAGCTCGTGGAGGTGCCAGCCCGCGACGTGGCCGCCGTCTCCTTCGGGCTGTGGGCGACCGAGGCGCGGGTCGCGGCGGAGCGCCACCGGCTCCTCGATCAGGTGCGCAACGCGGGCCTCCACCCGATGGGCGAGCCGATCGTGGCCCAGTACAATCCCCCGTGGACCCCGCCGCCCTTCCGCCGCAACGAGGTCCTGATCGCCCTCGGGGAGCCCATCGCGGCAGCCGACTGAGCCCGACCCGCCCTCGCCCCGACCGCGGTCGGGACGCCGGCAGTCTACCGCCTCGTGGGCTCCGCTTCGCCTGCAGGCGCGGCGCGCGCTAGGATCGCGGCGTGTCCGACCGCCCCACCGATCTGCTCGCCCTCGACGAGCCCGCCGCCGCCGCGCTGCTGAAGCAGCTCGGCCAGCCGGCGTTCCGCGCGCGCCAGCTCCGCGCGTGGCTCTACGATCACGGGGTGACGCGCCTCGACGAGATGACCGATCTCCCGCTCGCGCTGCGCGAGCGCCTCGGACGGGCGTCTACCCTCGGCACGCTCACCCAGGTCACCGAGCAGAAGTCCCGCGACGGCACGCAGAAGCGGCTGTATCGCCTGCACGACGGGCACCTGATCGAGTCGGTGCTGATGCCCTACGACGACGGGCGCCGCACCGCGTGCATCTCGTCGCAGGCGGGCTGCGCGATGGGCTGCGTGTTCTGCGCGACCGGCCAGATGGGCTTCTCGCGAAACCTCACCGAGACCGAGATCTTCGAGCAGGCGTGGCGCTTCCACGCCGAGCTGAAGGCGCGCGGCGAGCGCCTGTCGAACGTCGTGATGATGGGCATGGGCGAGCCCTTCCACAACTACGACGCGACGCTCGGCGCGGTGCGCCGGATGATGTCGGATCTGGGCATCGGCGCGCGCCACATCACGATCTCCACCGTGGGGCTGGTGCCCGCCATCCGGCGGTTCGCCGCCGAGGGGCTCCAGGTGGGCCTCGCGATCAGCCTGCACGCAGCCACCGACGCACAGCGGGGCGCGCTGCTCCCGGTCAACCGCAAGTACGACCTCGAGGCGCTGATCGGTGCGTGCCGCGAGTACGTCGAGGCCACCGGCCGCCGGATCAGCTTCGAGTGGGCGCTCATCGCCGGCCAGAACGACTCGGCGCAAGAGGCGCAGCGGCTCGGGCGGCTCCTGAAGGGCCTGCTCTGCCACGTCAACCTGATCCCGCTGAACCCGACGGCCCGCTACGACGGCCAGCCCACCGCCGAGGCCGACGCCGCCACGTTCGTCGAGGTGCTGGGCCAGCACGGCATCCCGGCGACGGTGCGCGTCCGGCGCGGCATCGACATCGACGCCGGCTGCGGGCAGCTGCGCGACCGGGTGGTCGAGGCGACCGGCTGAAGGCCCACCGAGCCGTCGCGGATCGCGCGATGTCGGGCTACCCTCGCCGCCTGCCCGAGTGAGTCCATGCGCGCCGTCCTGCTCCCGATCTGCCTCATCCTGACCGTTACCGCCTGCCGTAAGCTCGATCCCGTGCCCGAGGACGCCGACGGCGCCGCCGCATGGCTGTACCGCCACCAGGGCGACGGCGAGGACGCCGACGTCGCCGAGGCGCTCCGCAACCTGCGCGACGCGCTCGATCTCGACGCGCAGGAGGAGCCCGTCGAGGCGCTCCTCGCGGCGCTCGACGCCGACGCGGTCGGCGCCGTCGGTCGGGTCGCCGTCGAGTCGCTGCCCGAAGAAGAACAGGCCGCGATCGACGACGCGGCGCTCGACGCAGGCACGTACGTCCGCCTCGCCGATCAGCAGGGCATGATCATCGCGTCGGTCATCCCGTGCGCCGTGGAAGACGTGGTCGGCATCCATGTCCGGCTCGATCAGGACGAGATCCACGGCGGCTACGACGCCTACGACCGCGCCTACCTCACCGACGCCGACGCGTTCTTCGCCGGCGACCTCGACGCGCTCGCGTGGCGCACCGACTACACCGTCTCGGTGATCGGCTCGACCTATGACGCCACCATCCTCGGCGACCTGCGCTGGGTCGACATCGACGGCGCGCGCATGGGCTACGGGCGCGCGCACCTCCCCGAGCCCGGCACCTTCGAGAGCGGCGGCGGCTACTTCCGGCAGGACTACCACCTCGACTTGTTCTACGAGCGCGCGCCGGGCGAGACGGTGCACGTGTTCGGCGTGTGGCGCGACCTGAAGGTCGCCGGCTTCCACAGCAGCAACCCCGCGTTCATCGCGACCGTGAGCAGCCGGTTCGTCGAGTCCGACGAGGAGATCGCGGCGCTTTGCGCCGCGGAGTGAGCCCTCGGAGCGCGCTCACAGCATCGCGATCCAGTCCTCGCCCGACGCGGTGTACCAATACTCGCTCTCGCCGGGCTCGCCATAGGTGAGGTCGAAGCGCATCCGGTAGGCGTCGGACTCCCAGAAGCGGTCGTGCTTCAGGTCCAGGATCTCGACGCGGCCTTCGGTCAGCGGCGCGACGGCGGAGTAGGTGCCGCTCATGCTCAGCACCTTGGCGCTGCTGTCGAAGATCTCGCTCTGGCCCAGCATGTCCTCGGTCGTCAGCGTCGTACCGACCTGCAGATCCGTCAGCTTGAAGTACACCTCGATGAAGATGCCGCTGGTGAGCGTGATCGCGACGTGACTGTTCGGGTGGGTGCCGTCGAAGCGGATCTGGGCGACGCCATCCTCGTGCAGGTCCTTGTACCCGATGCTCCCCTTCATCGTGCCGCAGGCCTCGTGCAGCGTGTAGTCGTCGATCGACTCGGGCGGGTCGTCGTCGCCCGGAATGTCCCAGGTCATGCCAGTCTGGTGCGCGTACTGACCACAGCCCACCGAGCACCCCGTCGAGAGCGCGCCCACCGCGATCACGACCACGACACCACTGCGCTGCATGTCCTCGCCTCCACCCACCCACCTTAGCAGCGAAGCGGAGCCAGTGGGCGGACGGGCGCCCCGGGTCAGGGTGCGCGCCACCGGCGGACGACACCGTCCCAGCCGGCGCTGAACCAGCCGCCGTCGACATCGGGCACGATCGCGGACACCCGCTCGCGGTGCCCGGGCGCGGTCCACCGCAGCGCGCCGGTGCGCGCGTCGTACTCCGCGACGTCGCCGCGCAGCGTGCCGAGCGCGAGCGTCGCGCCATCGTCGCCGAACGCGAGCGAGGTGACGGGGGCATCGACCTCGAACGAGAGGCGCCGCGCGCCGTCGGGCCAGGCATGTATCGCCACCGCGCGCCGGTGCGCGAGCGCAATCCAGGTGCCGGCGAGGTCCATCGCGAACAGGCCTGCGGGCGGCACGTCCGCCAGCACCCGCGCCACGGACCCATCCGGGTCGCGGCGGTGCAGCGCGCCGTCCTCGTCGAGCCCCAACAACGCACCGTCGGGCAGCGCGTGCAGCGTGACCCAGCGCGCGCCGATCTCGGCCCGCTGCGGCGGCCCGTCGCGACCCGGCCACCGATCGAGCCAGGGCGACCACGGCGACGCGAACAGCGTGCCCGCGGCGTCCCAAGCGACCGCGCGGATCTTGGGCGTCGCGTCCGGCAGGAAGGCGTGCGCGCCGGTGACCGGCTCGAGGAGCGCCGTGCCGTGCGGCTCATCGACCGCGCCCGTCGCGATCAGGCCGTCCGGACCGAACGCGATCGCCTTGATTACGCGTCGGTGCAGGTCGGAGCGATGCAGCACGCGAGCGGTCGTCGCGTCGCGAACCACCAGCGACGGTCCGACGCCGATCGCGAGCGTCCGACCGTCCGCGGACCGGGCGACGGCGCTGATCCCGCCAGCCTCCTGCCAGTGGCTCGGCGCCGCGGCGCGCTCGAGTCGCCACGTCTCGAGGGTCGCACCGGCGAGCACGAACACCTCGGCGGACGTCCACGCGGCGACCTGTGCGCCCTCGACGTCGAGGCGTCCGAGCCCGAGGGCCTCCCGCGGGCGCCACATCCACGCGCTCCCCGCCTCGTCGATGGCGAGCGCGTGGCGCCCGGTGGGGTCGACCGCGAGGTGGTGGACAGCCGCGAGCCCGGTCTCGATTCGGTACGCGACCGCATTGCGCTGCAGGTCGACCTCAACGACGGCACCGTCGAGGGTCCCGACCAACAGCCGGCCGTCGGCGACCGCGACCGCGGACGGGCGCAGCAGGCGCGGGTCAGGGTCACCTCGGGTCGTCCACCCGTCGCGCGCGCTCCACCCGACGACGCGACCCGACGAGCACACGCCCCAGGCCGCGCCCGCATCGTCCAGCGCCAGCCGGTCCAGGTTGTCCTCTGGCGGGCACGGCGCGTCTTCCCGCCCCTCGCCGTACAGCCACCGCACCGCCAGGCGGTCGACGTAGGCGACGGAGCCGCCGCCTGCGAGCCCGGTCGAACCGGCGGGATCCATCAGGACCGCGCGCGCGCCCGTCTCGGGATCGAGCGCCTCCAAGCGCGCGCCGGCGAGGACGAACACGCGTCCGTCCTCGTCGCGCGCGGCGTCCGTCGCACGCAGCGGCCAGCGGCGCGCCACCGCCCCGTCCAGTGCCAGGTCGACCAGCAGTCCGTCCGCGTCCGTGCACAGCGCGCCCCGGGAACCGACCTCGAACACGCGCACGCACGGGGTCGGACGCGACGCGATCCGGGTCGCCGGCCACGGCGTGGGCCACGCCGCGAGCACCCCGCGCGCCTCGGGATCCTCACCCAACGCGAGCGCCTCGACCGCCGCGGCCTACGCGGCGGGTCGGTCGTCTCGGCGCAGGGCGTCGACCGCGCGGTCGGTCCACAGGCGCGCGGCGGTCTCGGTCGCCCTCCGCTCGGCGTCGACGGCCCGATCGCGCTCGTGGGCGAGCCGCAGCGCCCCTTGCGCCAACGTCACGGACAACACCGCGCCAGCGACCGCGGCGACCGCGAGCGGCACGCGCCACGCCCACACCAGCCGTGCGAACAGCTCGCGGGGCGAGTAGGCGTGCGCGAGGACGGGTCGTCCGTCCAGCCAGCGCTCGAGGTCGGCCGCGAACGTCGCGCCGTCCGGATAGCGCGCGGCCGGATCCGTCGCCGTCGCGCGCCTGAGGACCGCGAGGAGATCGACCGGCGCGTCGTCTGTGGTGCGGCGGGCGTCGCCCGACAGGATCTCGCGCAGGACCACGCCGAGCGCATAGACATCGGACGCGGGCTCCGCGACACCGTCTGCCTCGACCTCCGGCGCGCGCCACGGCGGCGTCCCCGCGCCGCCGCCGAGCGGGCTCGTGGGCGCGTCCGGATCGCGGATCCGTGCCAGCCCCCAGTCCGCTACCTGCGTCTCGCCGTAGGGACCGATCAGCAGGTTCGACGGCTTCAGATCGGCGTGCACCACGCCGCGCGCGTGCGCGTGCGCGAGCCCGCGCGCCGCCTCGAGCAGGTGACGGATCAGGCGCGGTCGGTCGGCGGCGCTCCGTGGCGCGGTGAGCGCGTCGGCGAGCGTGCGGCCGCGAACCAGACGCATGGTCAGGAACGCCTCGCCGTCGGCGCCCCGCCCCGCGTCGTGCACGGTGACGATGTTCGGGTGGTCGAGGCGACCGAGCGCGCGCGCCTCGTGCGCCAGGAGCGCGCGCGCAATCGGCGCGGGAAGCTCGGGCGAAGCCCGCTTGCGGGCGACCTCGCGATCGAGCCGGCGATCCCGCACGGCCTCGACCACGCCCATGCCGCCCTGGCCGATCAGCCCGCTCGAGACGTACCGGGCGCGCTCGTCGACGCCGAGCGGGTCATCCTCGCCGAGCGACGCGTCGGACGAGAGCCCCCACGCGCTGCCGTGGCCCAGCGACGCCGACCCGTCCGCGCCGTCCTTCACGCGTGCTCCTCCACGCGGTCCTGTGGGTGGAGAAAGAGCTCGACCCGACCCGCGCCGTCCGTCCGCACCAGATCCGGACGGATCCCCTGCGCCCGTAGCTTGCGTCGCAGGCGCACGAGCGTCATGTCGAGCTGCTTGCGGCTCCCGTCCGGCCCCCACAGCTCGTTGCACAACAGCGACCAGTGCACCGGCCCACCGAGCGCGACGAGCTCACTGACGAGGCGCGCACACAAGCCGTTCAGGAACGCGGGGGCCTCGGCGTCGCGGAAGATGTGGACCGTGTCGTAGCGCGCGAGCACATGGAGCGGCGCGTCCGCGGCGTGCCGCGTCGGCGTGGTCGTGGCGCCACCGTCCAATGCGATCTCGACCGCCTCCCAGGTGACGCCTCCGGCCGTCACGCGCACACCGGCATCGAGATCTCGCGCCACGCCGCCGATCGGTCGGATCCGCCACCCGTCCTCCAGCGCCCAGACGTGGGCGACCGCCCGCCGATGCGTCGGCGGCGCGAACGCCGGGGCTGGATCGACGATCAGCGCGCACGTCCCGGGGAGCGCGCGCGGCGGCATCCCCTCACACGCCAGCCCGAGCACGATCTCGGGGCGCTCGACGCCGACGACCTCGATCTCGAGCCCCTCGGCGAACGCGATGCGCTGTCCTGGCTTGAGCGTCGCCTCGGCACACAGCACGCCGTCCACCGCGAAGCGCCCCCGCAGCCCGAGCAGCTTCACCTCGTGCCCGCGCAGGCTGACGAGCGCGTGCGCCTCGGAGACCCGCGGGTCGTCCAGCGCGAGCGCCGCGCTCCACAGGCGCCCGATCAGGTCGCCATGCCCGAGCACCACCAGCTCTTCATCCGGGAGGCGCAAGGTGACCTGGCAAGTCAACGGTACGAACCCTCGAATCCAGCGGGGTGGGAGACGGCGGAAGGGCGCGCGTCCCGCCCCCCCTGGCACGCAGTCTACCGTGGAGGAAGCCGATGCGGATCCCCGCGTCCTGTCCCCCTGCCCTGGTGCCCGGCGCCGAGATGGCCACCCCGGCGGGACGGTTCAGCGAGGGGGGACGCCGCCAGTCGCGCTGTCGGCGTCCCGCAGCCGTTCGAGCCCGTCGAGGAGCAGATCGAGCCCGAAGGCGAGGTCGTGCAGGCCGTCGTGCGCGCCCGACGCGACGTGCGCGGTCAGCGCGTGAAACCCGGGGTACTGCTCCGCCGAGACGCGCGGCAGGTAGCCAGCGGCGATCGTGGCGTACTGATCGGCCTCGAACGGGAAGTTCAGCTTCTGCAGGGTGAACCCGTAGATGTAGCTGTCGAGCGCGTTCCACGCGTGGTCGACGTGGGCGAGCGAGAAGCCGGCGCCACGCAGGCTCGTGATGGTGGCGTCGACGTAGCGGAGCATCGCGGGGCCGACGTTGACGCGGGACATCAACAGGCTGCACGCCCACGGGTGCCGCATCAGCACGGCGTGCGCAGAGAAGGCGCGATCGCGCATGGCCGCCCTCCACGGGGCCGATGCCGCAGGGACGTCGATCTCGGCGACGACGGCGTCCACCATGCCGTCGAGGAGGGCGTCCTTGTTGGCGACGTGGCGGTAGATCGACATCGCCTGCACGCCCAGCGCGTCGCCGAGCGCGCGCATGGTGAGCGCGGCCACTCCCTGCGTGTCGGCCATCGCGACGGCCGTGCGCACCACGCGCTCCGGGCTCAAGCGTGCCCTCGGTCTGGGTTCGGGTGTTGCCAACGGGGTCCTCCTCGCGCGGGTGGGGCGAATTCATACGGTGACGACGTGCTTGCCTGCGCTGTGGCCGAGCCCGACCTGGCGCAGCGCCTCCGGGATCTCGTCGAGGGCCCAGCGCCGACCGATGACGGGCCGGACCTGGCCCGCCTCGACGAACCCGGCGACCGTGATCAGGTCCGCCCGGTCGGGCATGGCCATCAGCGGCACGAACGGTTGGCGGGAGAACAGGTTGCTGACGAGCCCGGCCATCAGCGGGATCATCGGCCCGAGCCAACGTCGATCCGCGCCGCCCGCGGATGCGACCAGTCTGCCCCGCTCGGTCAGCACGCGCCGACACGCGCCCCGAGACCGGTTGCCGACGAGATCGAAGATCACGTCGTAGCGTCGACTCCCGGCCGTGAAGTCGTCGGCGCTGTAGTCGATCACGTGGTCGGCCCCGATCGATCGGAGGAGATCGACGTTGCGGCTGCTGCACACCCCGGTGACCTCTGCACCGAGGGCCTTGGCGATCTGCACCGCGAACGTCCCCACGCCGCCCGCCGCGCCGTTGATCAGCACGGACTGACCTGGCTGGAGACGTCCCGCGTCGCGCAGGCCCTGCAGCGCGGTCGTCGCGGAGATCGGCAGGGCGGCCGCGTCCTCGAACGACACGCCGGGTGGCTTGATGGCCACCTCGCCTTCGCGCACGCAGACGAACTCAGCGAACCCGCCGCTGCGGATCTCGCCGAACACCTCGTCGCCGGGACGCAGGGTCTTCACGTCGCGGCCCACCTCCTCGACCCGCCCGGAGACCGCCATCCCGGGGATCGGCGCCTTGGGGGCGAGCAGGCCGAAGCCGGCGAGGCGCATGACGTAGGGCGTCCCGGTGAGCAGGTGCCAGTCACCCTTGTGCACCGACACCGCGATCACCCGCAGCAGCACGTCGTCGTGGCGTACCACCGGCCGATCGGTCTCCCCGACGACCAGTACGTCGGGCGCGCCATAAGCCGACTGCAGGACGGCCCTCACGACGCTTCACCGGACGCGGCCTGCGGCGCGAGTGAGGCCACGATGCGCTCCGTCTCGTCCCACAGCCTCGCGGCGAGGTCGACATCCCGGGCATGCGCGCTCGGCACGGCGACGTTGCAGTCGGCGAAGTACTCGCCGCTCAAGCCGGCGGCGTCGGGGTGTACGGCGACATAGCACTGGGTCGCCGCGCCCTGGGCGGCGGTCTTGAGGAACAGCGGCCCGAGGAGCCACAGACCAACGGCCGCTGCCACCCGCGTCCAGCCGACCATGTGGCGGCCGAGGTTCGTGTGGATCACGCCCGGGTGCACGGCGTTGGCGGTGCGCCGCGTTCCTGCGAAGCGCCTCGCCAGCTCCTTCGCGAACAGCAGGTTCGCCAGCTTCGACTGGCCGTAGCGCTGCGAGCCGTAGTGGCGCTCCCCCGAGAGGTCGTCCAGCTCGATGCCGACGGCTGGCACCATCGTGTGCGCGCCGCTGCTCAGCATCACGACGCGGCCGTCCTCGGACAGCGCGTCGACGAGGCCCATGACGAGCGCGAAGTGCCCGACGTGGTTGGTGAAGAACTGAAGCTCGTAGCCGTAGGCCTGCTCGAGCGTGGGCAGCGCCATGATACCGGCGTTGCAGATCAGCGCGTCGAGTGGCGCGCCCAGCCCGCGCACCGCCTCGACCGCTGCCCGAACCGACACGAGGTCGGAGAGGTCGCACGCGACGGCCACCGGCTCGTTCGGCAAGGCGCTCATGGCCTCCCGGGCTCTCTCCTCGGTTCGCGCGAGCCCGACGATCCTCGCGCCGCGCGCCGCGAGCACGCGGGCGGTCTCGAGGCCGAGCCCCGAGGCCACGCCGGTCACGAGCACCGTCTTGCCGCTGAGATCGAGCCCGGCGGTGACCTCCTCGGCGGTCGAGCCGTAGCCGAAGCCGCTCGGGCCAGGGCGCTTGAGCATCGCAACCAGGGAAGTCATGTGGAGCCTCTCGGTGGTGGAGGTCTACATCGTAAGCTTACGGCGTATACTCGGCTAGCCCTCCGTCGAAGTTTCCTCGAAGAATCGTGCGGCGCCGTCAGCCGTCCGCTACGGCGAGAACGGCGCGCTGGAGCGTCGCGAGGAAGCGGTCGGCACCCCGGTGATCGAAGAGCCGACGCGGCGAGATCATGCGCAGGCTCAAGCGATCTTCGTGACGACCGATCACGATCACCGGGCGGTCCGTCTCGCCGAAGCGCGAGTGGAGGCGTGTCGTCCGAACACCGAACGC
This sequence comes from uncultured Enterobacteriaceae bacterium, assembly GCA_964419905.1. GTDB lineage: Bacteria > Myxococcota_A > UBA796 > UBA796 > JAFDJI01. The sequence goes on along the minus strand of CAYQSE010000002.1, from coordinate 45,411 downwards.
GGCGGCGTCCGAGCCCTGGCAGAGGGCGCCGACGGTGTCGATGTTGCTGACCATCATCGACGGGTTCAGGTGCCGCACCGCCTGCAGCACGGCGCGGCGGACGCGGTCGGGCATGTGGATCCGGTCGAACGCTTCGATCGCCTGGATCCAGTCGAGCGCCCCGCGGAGCAGGAGGTCTGACGACGGGTCGAGGAGCGCGTCGCGCCACGCGTCCCACCCGCCCGCGGTCGGCACGCGCACCCGCGACCATGCGAACTGGTTCGCGACGACGCTGTGGAGGTAGCGGGGTGGGCGGAGGTTCACCGCCCAGTACGTCTCGAGGCGCCCGGGGCGCCGCTGCCGCGCGGCGTTCCACGCGGTCGCGCCCTCCAGGACGCCCACGAGGAGCAGCCGGTCGAGCGGGGTCGCGCGCGCGCGCGCCGCGCGCGCGAGGCGGACCGTCTCGTCTGCCGAGAACGCGCGCTCGACGGGCTCGCAGCGGCGATCGCCTCGGACGCCTCCGTCCGGGGCGAGACGACCGGTCAGGATCTCCGCGGGGCGCCTGACGCTCGTGTCGAGCCACGACGGGCGCCGGATCGTCGTGAAGCGCTCCACGAGCCCGGTGAGGTGGACGATCTCGTTGTTGTCGCGCGCGCGGGTGGGCCCGTGCCCGTAGTGCGCGAGCAGCTCTGCCGTCGTGAACGGGAGGAGTCGCCGCGCCGGCTCGGGCGCCCCCGCGTACCGCGCGAACAGCGAGGACGTCAGCGCGTGCAGCCCCGACGCATCGGCCGCGCCATGGTGGTAGCGGAGCAGCAGGTGGTCCGCCCCCGGTGCGCGGATCAGGGTGAACCGCACCGACGGCGCCTCATCCAGTCGAAACGGCGTCGTGACGACGACCTCGCGCAGCGCGTCGACCGAGGCGTCGTCGCGCGCCGTCACGACGTCGAGCGGCGCCTCCGCGTGACGCGCGCGCGCGTCCCAGTACACGCGCGCGCCGAACGTGCCGAGCGCGCTGATCCGTCCGCGCGCGAGGGGGTGGCGGTCGACCGTGTAGCGCACGGCGTCGCGGAGCCGCGCGAGGTCGAGGGGCGCCGCGACGATCTCGAGGACCTGGTACCACGCAGCGTGCGTGCCCCCGATGAACTGGTTGCCGTACTGGAACGCGAGATCGGTCGCGGTGAGCGGGACGAGGTCCGCGTCGCGGAGGTCCGCGTCGTCCGGGACAGGCGCCGGACGCGCCGTATCGAGCCACGCCGCGATCGCCTCGACGGTCGGCGCAGCGAACAACCGCGACAACGGCAGGTCGATCCCGAGCGCTTCGTGCAGGCGCATGGCGACCTGCACCGCGAGCAGTGAGTGACCGCCGAGCGCGAAGAAGTTGTCGGAGAGCCCCACCGCCGGCAGCCCGAGCGCGGACGCGAACGCGGCGGCGACGGCCCGCTCCAGCGGCGTGCGCGGCGCCACGAAGCCGTCGTCTCGATCGGGGCGCGCGCTCGGAGGGGCGGGCAGCGCGCGGCGATCCAGCTTGCCGCTCGGGTTGAGCGGCAGCGCGTCCAGGAACACGAGCGCGGACGGGATCAGGATCTCGGGCAGCCGCGCCGCGAGGTGCACGTCGAGCGCGGTGCGCAGGGCCTCGAGGCGCGACGCGCGCAGCGGGTCGGTGGCCAGGCGCGCGCCCTCGGGCGGCGTGGCGAGCCCCCACCGCGGGTCGTCCACGACACGCGGCGCAGGCGTGCCGAGCGGCACGAAGAGCGCGTCGACTCGCCCCTCGCGCGCGACCTGGAGCTGGAGGTCGCGATTGTGGGCCGCGGCGAGCGTGAACAGCGCCTCGAGATCGACCGCGTCGGGCGGCTCGGAGAGCGACGCGGCCCACGCCGCGGCGTCGCGCGCGGCCTCGGCGCGCTCGAGCCCGGCTTCCACCGCGCAGGCGTGGGCGGTGCGCTTGTCGACGAGCCCCTGAACCCACACGGCGCCGCCGTCTCCGAGGCGCGCGGCGAGCGCGGCGAGATCGACGAACGACTCGGGGCGTGCGTCGACGTGATGGGCCGGCGCGTCGACGTGCAGCGTGACGTCGACCCGGTAGCGGCTCATCTCCGTCGCCACGGGAGCCCGCTTCGGGCAGACCTCGACCACCGTGATCCGCGGATGCCGCGCGCGCAGCCCCTCGAAGAACGCTGGATCGAGCACGAGCTCCTTCTCGGCCGCCATGCGTGTGGCGACCTCGACACGCAGCGCGTCGCATCGCAGGTCCGGCGCGGCGCGGTGCAGCGCGACGTCGACGTGGAACGCACCGAGCCGATCGAGGCTGCGGACGTCGCCGACGACGACCCGGCCGCCCGGCGCGACGTGGCGGAGCACACCGGCGAGCACCGCCTCGAGGTAGCGCGTGCTCGGGAAGTACTGGACGACCGAGCTCAGGATGACGGTGTCGAAGCGCTCGTCGCCGATCGCGTCGAGGTCGTCCGCGGCGGCGGCGTGCAGCCTGACCCGCGCCGCGAGGTCTGGTGTCCCCGCGAGCCGGGCGCGCAGCGCGTCGACCGCCGCCGACGACAGATCGGTCGCCACGTAGCGGTCGACCTCGGGCGCCAGCGCGTGCAGCAGCAAGCCCGTGCCGCAGCCGATCTCCAGGATCCGGCGCGGGCGATGGGCGCGAACCGTCGCGAGCGTGGCCTCGACCCAGCCGCGCATCGCCGCGGGTGGATAGGGCTGACCCTCGAAGCTGCTGTTCCACCCCGAGGTGTCGAACGACGGGTCGGCGCAGCGGGCGCCGCGCGCGTAGATGTCGTCGTAGAGCGTCGACCATCGCGCGACGAGCGCGTCGTCGAGCGACGGATCGGTCCGCGGCTCGGGCGCGACGTAGCTGACCAGTCGCGGCCCGAGCGCGTCGTCGCGGAGCACGGTGATCGCAGCGCGGACGTCCGGGTGCGCGCACAGGACGGCGTCGATCTCCCCAGGCTCGACGCGCACGCCCCGGAGCTTCACCTGATCGTCGAAGCGACCGAGGAACGCGAGCGTACCGTCGGGACGCCAGGCGGCGCGGTCGCCGGTCCGGTAGGCGCGCCCTGGGAAGAACGGATCCGCGACGAACCGCGCCGCGCTCAGCCCGGGCTGCCCGACATAGCCCCGCGCGACGCCGACGCCGGCGACCCACAGCTCGCCCGGGAAGCCGACCGGCGCGAGACCGCCGTCCGAGCCGACGACGTACGCCCGCGTGTTCGCGATCGGGCGCCCGATGGTCGGCGAGACGTCCGTGGACACGACTTCGGCGACGGTCGAGACCACCGTGTTCTCGGTCGGACCGTAGCAGTTCAACAGGCGATAGCGGGCGTCTGCCGGCGGCCCGCGCGTGAGCCGCTCCCCGCCCGTGCACAGCACACGCAGCGAGCGCACGCGCGAGAGCCCGGCGTCGAACGCGAGCGCGGCGAGCGGCGTCGGGAGGAACGCGTGCGTGATCGCGTGGGTCGCCAGCCACGCGACGAAGCGCGCCGGATCGCGGCGGGCGTCGTCGTCCGGGAAATGGAGGCTCGCGCCGGCGATCAGGGTCGGCCAGATCTCGAGCATGGAGGCGTCGAACGACGGGCTCGCAAAGACGCTCGCGCGCTCCGAAGGCCCGAGCGCAGCCATCGCGACGTGCTGCAGTGCGAGGTTCAGGACGCCCCGGTGCAGCACCTCGACGCCCTTGGGACGCCCGGTCGAGCCGGACGTGAACATCACGTACGCCACGTCGTCGGGATCGAGCGACACGTCGGGTGGGGTCTCGGGGACGTTCCCCGGCGGCTCGGGGGAGAGCGTGGCGACCTCGAGGGCGGCGCCCCAGCCATCTGGTGCGACGACGTGGTGCACGTCGGCGTCCGCGATCATCGCCGCGAGGCGTGGCGCCGGCGACGACGGATCGAGCGGCACGAACGCCGCGCCGCATCGCCACGTGGCCAGCAGCGCCTCGATGAGCGCCGCCGATCGACCGAGGGCTATGCCGAGGCGCGCGCCGGGCGTCACCCCGCGCGCGATCCAGGCGTAGGCGAGCCGGTTCGCCCGCCGATCGAGGTCGGCGAACGAGCGGCGCACCGCGCCGTCCACGATCGCGAGCCGCGCCCGCGCGTCGGCCGCGCGCGCCCCGAGCAGCGCCGGCACGGTCGTCTTTGGCAGCTCGCGCTCGGTGTCGTTCCACGGACCCAGGATCCGTGCGCGTGACGCGTCGTCGAGCAGCGGAATCGCGTCGATGCACGTCTCGGGCGCACGCGCCACGGCGTCCAGGCAGACGTCGAGCCCGCGGAGCAGCGCCTCCATCCGCCACGCGGCGAACCGGTCGGCGTCGTAGCGTAGCTGCAGGACGAGCCCGTCGTCCCGCTCGCGCACCTGGACCTCCGCGTCGAAGCGGGTCGCGTCGTCGCCGAACGCGAACGGCGCGACCTCGAGCCGGTGCATCGCGAGGTCGTCGCGGGGCGTGTTCTGCAGCGCGAAGGCGACGCGGGTGAGCGGGTTCGCGTCCGGCTCCCGGTCGGGGTTCAGCGCGGCGACGATGCGCTCGAACGGGACGTCCTGGTGGGCATACGCGGCGAGCGCGACGTCGCGGATCTGCGCGAGGAGCGCGGCGAACGGCGCGCCGCCGTCCACCTGGACGCGCAGCGGTAGCGTGTTCACGAAGAAGCCGATCAGCGGCTCGGTCTCGGGGAGCGCGCGACCGGCGATCGGGGTCGCGACGCAGAGATCGGTGCTCCCGGAGTACCGGTAGAGCACCGCGTCGAACGCGGCGAGGAGCACCATGAACAGGGTCGCGCCGTGCGCGCGCCCGACCACGCGGAGCGCGTCGAGGCGCTCGCGCGACAAGGTCCTCGCGACCCGTGCGCCGCGGGTCGGACGGGCGCAGCCGCGCGCCTGATCGGCGGGCAGCTCGAGCGGCGTCACGCCGTCGAGGTGCGCCCGCCACCACGCGAGCTGGCGGTGGAGCGCGCCGCCCTCGAACCACGCGCGCTGCCACGCGGCGTGGTCGCTCACCTGGATCGGCAGCGGCGGGAGGTTCGGCGGCTCACGACGCGCGCGCGCACCGTACAAGCTCCCCAGCTCGTGCTTCAGGATCGCCTGCGACCACCCGTCGCTGACGATGTGGTGGACGCACACGAACAAGACGTGGTCGTCGTCGGCGAGCCGCAGGACGCGAGCGCGCAGCAGCGGGGCCGTGCCGAGCGCGAACGGGCGCCGCGCGTCGGCGTCGAGGAGCGCGCGCGCCGCTGCCTCGGGATCCTGTTCGGCCCCGAGATCGTCGATGGGGAACGCGAGGCCCCGCGGCGCCTCGACCGACTGCCGTACCCGTCCGCCTGCGTCGACGAAGAAGCGCGTCCTGAGTGCCTCGTGACGCGCCGTCAGGTCCTCGAGCGCGCCGCCGAGTGCGTCGACGTCGAGCGGCCCGCGCAGGCGCACCGCGAACGGGAGCGCGTACGAAGCATCGTCGGGTCGCAGCCGGTGCAGGAAGTACAGCCGCTCCTGCCCGTGGCTCGCGGGCGCGTCGGTCCGGTCGGCGATCCGCTGGATCGGGGGCAGCGCATCCCGCGCGCCGGCCGCGAGCGCCGCGTCGATCTGTGCGGCGTGCGCACGTACGGTCGGCGTGGCGAAGAACGCGTCGAGCGGTAGCTCCACGCCGAGGGTCGCCCGGATCCGCACCGCGATCTGCGTCGCGGTCAGGCTGTGCCCGCCGAGCGCCTGGAACGCGTCGTCGACGCCCACCGCACGGACGCCGAGGTGCGCCGCCCACAGCGCCGCGACCGTGCGCTCGGTGCCGGTGCGCGGCGGCGCGCTGGTCACGGCGCTGCTCGGGAGCGGGAGCGCGCGCCGGTCGACCTTGCCGTTCGGGGTGCGCGGCAGCGCGTCGAGCGTCACGACGAGCGCCGGTACCTGGTGAGCCGGCAGGCGCGTGGCGAGGAACGCGCGGAGGTCCGGTGCGCCAGCGCGCGCGACCACGTACGCGACGATCCGCGCGCCGCCGGTCGCGTCCACGTCCGCGACGACGGCGACCGCGTCCACGCCGGGGCACTCCGCCGCCGCGCGCTCCACACCCCCCAGCGCGACGCGCTGGCCGCGGATCTTCACCTGCTGGTCCGCGCGTCCGAGCAGCGCGATCGTGCCGTCTGCGTCGAGCCTGCCGAGGTCGCCGGTGTGCCACGCGCGCCCGGTCGGCGTGTCGCTGAAGGGTGTCGGCGTCGCGTCGAGCGCGCCGAGGTAGCCCCGCGCGACGACAGGCCCCTCGACGACGATCTCGGCGACCTCGCCGGGCGCGGCCGCACGCCCATCCCGATGACGGAGCGCGACCCGCCCGTGCGGGCCGTCGACGGGCCGGATCCGCGGCCCGCCGCCGGCGTCCTCGACCCGCGCGAACACGGTCGCCTCGGTCGCTCCGAAGCTGTTCCACACGTCGCGCGCGATCGCTGCGACGCGCGCCTGGAGCGTCGGATCGAGCGCCTCGCCGTGCGAGCACGCCGCGAGATCGGGCCGGCCCGCGTACCCGACCTCGAGGAGCGCCTGCCACAGTGACGGCACCGCGCGGACGAACGTGACCGCATGCGCGTCGAGGAAGCGCGCGAGGCGCAGCGGGTCGCGGTGCACGGCGTCCCCCGCGAGCGCCACGCGAGCGCCGAGCGCGAGCGGGTAGAGGATCTCGTAGATCGCCGGCATCCACGACGTCGCGGTGAGCGCGGCGAGCGTGTCGTCGGGCCCGAGCAGCGCGCGGTACGGCGACGACGTGAAGCGCGCGGCGATCGCCGCGTGAGCGATCGCGACGCCGCGGGGCCGCCCGGTCGAGCCCGACGTGTGCACGATCACCGCGACGTGCGCGGGATCGGGCGAGGGCGGATCCGTCGACGGCTGCGCATCGAGCGCGTCCGACGCGGCGTCGAGGACGCATGGCGTCGCCGTGGCCGGCACACGCGCGGCGAGGGCGCGCTCGGTCAGCACCAGCCCGACGCCGAGGTCGGCGACGATCGCAGCCAGGTGCGCGTCGGGGTGCGCGGGATCGAGCGGGACGCACGCGGCACCCGCCTTGAGCGTGCCGAGCAGCGCGGTGGGCCACCACGCCGTGCGGTGCAGCAGCACCGCGACCCGCTGCTCGGGCGCGACGCCGCGTGACCGGAGCAGGTGCGCGAGCTGGTTCGCGCGGGCATTCAGCGCGCCGTAGCCGAGGGTCCCGCCATCGAACACGAGCGCGAGCCGATCCGGCGCCGCCGCCGCGCGCGCCTCGAACCGCAGGTGGATGGGGTCGAGCCCGCTCATGCCGCGTCGCGGCGCCGGATCCGGACCGCCAGGCTGCCCGGCTCGGGCCCGCTCAGCGTCTCGCGGGTCTGTCGCACCTCGCGCCACGGCGCGACGAGCTCGAAGCGGAAGCGCGGCAGCAGGCGATCGAGCACCCGGTTCACCTCGAGCTGGTTGAACGGCTGCCCGAGGCACTTTCCGGGTCCGGCGGCGAACGCGAGGTAACGAAAGCTCCCCTCGGCCCGCAGCAGGTTGCGGCGCACCACCCGCCCGGCCTCGACGCGCGAGCGCCCCGCCGTGCCGTCGAGCCACCTCTCGACGTCGAAACGAAGCGGATCCGGGTAGTTCTCCGGGTCGTGGTGCACCGCGGCGACCGCGGCGAGGAAGAGCGCGTGCGCGGGGTAGGCGAAGGCGCCGATCCCGGTGTCGGGGTCGGCCCCGACGGCGCCGGCTTCGCGCGCCGTCCGCGGGACGTTGAACACCGGCGGGTAGCGTCGGTTGATCTCGTAGAGGAGCGCCTGCTGCAGCGGCCGCTCGTCGTCGTGCGCGGGCGTGTAGGCGGCGTCGGGGTGGTCCGCGCGGAAGGCCGCGAGCTCGTCGAGGTAGCGCCGCTCCAGCTCCGGATCGCGCCCGAGGTGCAGCAGCGCCCACGCCAGCGTGAAGCCGGTCGTCTCGTGACCGCCGAACAAGATCGGGACGAGCAGTGTGTACAGGCGGTCGTCGGACGGCGGCTCGCCGTCGGTCCCGTGAAGCAGGAAGTCGAGCAGCGGCGCGTGTCGCTGCGGGTCCGCGAGCGCGCCCTCGGCGTGGCGGCGGCGGACGATGGCGCACATCTCGGCGAGCGCCGCCTTCGCGTCGCGCATCGTCCGCATCATGCCGTCCGGGTCGGTGAGGTAGCGCGGCGACACGAAGTAGCGGAGCAACGCGCGCATCGCTTCCCGGAGCCGCTGCCCGAGCCGCTCGAACCGCGCGTCGTCGACGGCGCCGAACGCCGCGCGCAGGATCATCCGGAACGCGATCCGCGTCATCAGCACGGTGCCGTCGATCGGCGCGTCACCCTGGACCTCGAGCGCGGCGACGACATCGTCGAGGGCGGCCTCCATGCCCGGCACGAGGCCTTCTAGCGCGCGCGGTCCGAGCAGCCGCTGGGTGAGGCGGCGGTCGTCCTGCCAGGTCTGGTTGCCGTGGAACCGCCCCGCGAACAGCCCCGCGCCCTGCGCGTGGGGGGTCGCGCGGACGCTCGGGGTGCCGATCGCCTGCGCGAGCACGTGAAACGGCACCCCGCCGCGGTCGAAGTTCGGGTTGGTGAACATCTCGCGCAGCGCGGTCGGCCCCTTCACGCAGTGGATCGCCAACAGCGGGCCGGGCGTGTCCGTGTAGCCGGTGTCGACGACGTCGGGGCCGCGGAACCGGACCAGCGGCAGGTTCGGGACCGTAAACACCCAGGTGTCGCCATCGGGCGTGCGTGGGTCGACCGAGCGCCCCGCGGCGGTCTCTGCGCGTGCCCGAGCGCGCGCGGCGGCGTGACGCGCCGCGAACACCGGCGCCTGAGCCGATGCCAGCCACGGTCCGCGCGACACCGCGCCGAGCGTCCCGAGGATCTCACGCGGCAGCCGCGGGTCGACGCCGGCGACGCGCTGGTCGATCGCGCGCTGGATGCGCCGCGCGGGATTGAACGTCCGCCCTGCGAAGCGGAGGTCGAGCGCGTCGGTGTTGATCGCCCGCGCGAGCCGATGCCCCGCCTCAGCGGCGAGCCGCAGCCACCGCCCGTCGGGCGGCGGCTCGGGTGGCTGACACAGTGACGCCTCGTCGTCGTCCGACGCGGGATGGTACGGACACCCTGACAAATCCCCCCCCCTGGCGAGAGGATAGCGCGATTCGGACACATCGCGGAGCCGTGGACGCGACGCCGCGGCCGTAGGGCGCGCGCAGGGCCAATCGCGGAGCTGCGTGAGGGAATGGCGACGGCGGATGCGTTCCTCAGCCAGGAGGGACTTCATGTCCAAGGAACGTAGAAGCCAACAGGCCCCTGCCCCGTCCGGTGTCTCCGGGTCGGTCGACCACGCCGGCGCGCAAGACTTCGGCTCGAACGCCGCGATGGCCGAGGAGCTCGCGGGAGCCAGCCGCCAGGCCATGCCGGTGCGGGTGGTCCAGACGAGCGAGGTGAGCACCGGGCCCTACGCGATGGACCGCGAGTGGGAGGCGATCATCGACAGGGGAGCGAAGCACGGCCTCACCGAGGGCGACAAGGTGACGGACGGCCACGCGACCGGTCGCGTGGCCGAGGCGTTCACGTTCCGCGCGCAGGTGCGCTGGTACGACGCGTTCGCCCCGAACAACGCGCTCACGGTGCACCTGGGGACGCCATGGAGCCGAGACCAGGCGATGGCGAAGAAGACCGCCCAGCAGGCCGATCGGGCCGCCGAGGAGCGTGAGGCGGATCGCGAGTCGGAGTATCGAACCCGCCGGACGCCCGGCGCGCGCTGACTGGCGTGAGCCCCCGACACCGAGCCCACCTCGCGCGGCGCGGACGCGTCGCCGTCGCGATCCGCTCGTGTGCGTGAGCACGAGCGGATCGCGGGTGAGCGGTCGCTGGGGTAGTCTGGCGCGCGCAAGGAGGTCGACCGTGACACGCTGGATCCCGTGGCTGCCTGCCCTCGCCGCTCTCGTGGCGTGCGACGCTCCGCTCGACAGCGGAGTCGACGACACCGACACCGCGATCCATGACACCGACGTGCCCGACGACACGGACACCGACACCGACACCGACGCCATCGCCGTACCACTCGACGGATACGGTGCGATCAGCGGTGACTGCGGCGTCCTCGACGACTCCGAGTGGTCGAACAACAGTCCGTTCCTGTTCGTCTCGGCGATCGACTTCGACGTCGCCTTCGACGCCGCGCTGCTCACCGAAGAGGGCCAGGAGGTCATCGCCGACGGCAACCTCGGCGGCAGCAGCGTGGAGTCCGAGGCGATCGCGATGGACCTGCTCGCCCGCTGCGAGCTCGCGGCCCTCGTGGCGACGGAGGGCGAGGTCGTCTACGACGTCGAGGGCAAGAAGACCGACCTCGTGGTCGAGATCGATGGACACACGGTCGGTGTCAGCGTCACCCGCGCGGTCGGGTGGCCCCGCGACGCCGAGTACACCGTCGGACAGGCCGAAGACCTGCTCAACGACAAGCTCGCGGACATCCCGCTCGCGGCCGCCAACGTCGGCGACGAGCACGCCTGGACCCGCTCGATCCTGTATGTCCTGTCCTACAGCCCAGCGCACACCACGAGCCTCCAAGCCGCGTGGAGCGGCGGGAACGTGACCACGGGCACCAAGGGCGACACCCTCGTGATCGTCACGACCACGAACGGCAGCGACGGCTTCGTCTACGGCGACGACTCGCCCTGATTCGCGCGCGGGGGCGCAGGCGCGCCGGCTGTCTCGGCACCGCCGCGGACGAACCGGGCCCGTCCATGCAACAGAGGAAGTAGCACCCCGATGGCCCCACAGCCGGGGCACGCACCCCGTGCGGCCGCGCTATGCTGGCGCCCTCCCGCCAAGGAGGCTCCCGTGGCCACGTACCTCATCACCGGCGCGTCCAGCGGCATCGGCGCCGCGCTGGCCGTCGAGCTCGGGCGACGCGGCCATCGGGTCGGGCTGATGGCCCGACGCGAGAGCGCGCTCCGCGACGTCGCCGCCCAGGTCGAGGCCGCCGGCGGACACACCGCGTGGGCCGTAGCCGACGTCACCGACCGCGGCGCCCTGCAAGCAGCCATCATCGCGCTCGAGGCGGTGCTCGGCCCCACCGACTGCCTGGTCGCGAACGCTGGCGGCGGGCAGCCCACGCGCGCGGTCGAGGTCGACAGCGACCTCACCCGATGGATCATGGACCTCAACTTCCACGGGGTCATCGACGCGTTCACCGCGGTCCTTCCGGCGATGGTGGCGCGCGGCTCGGGGCACCTCGCGGCGGTGTCGTCGGTCGCCGGCTGGCGCGGCGTGCCGTCGTCGAGCCCCTACTCCGCCGCGAAGTCGGCCCTGTCGATCTTCCTCGAGGCCTGGTCCGTCGAGCTGCACGCGCACGGCATTGCGATCACCACCATCCACCCGGGCTTCGTCGCCACCCCGATGATCGAGGGCAACGAGCACCCGACGCCGTTCCTCATCGACGCCGACACCGCGGCGCGCGTGATCGCCGACGGGCTGGAGCGTCGCCGCCGCCGCATCGACTTCCCGCGCCGCATGCAGTGGTTCATGGGCGCCGTGCGGCTGCTCCCGTGGTGGGTCTACGAGCCGCTGGCCCGTCGACTGATCCCCGTGCCGCCGTCCCGCCGTCCGGCTGCGCACTGAGGCGGATCAGGTCGCGCGCCTCGACCGCCGACGGAGGCCAGCGAGGGCGAACAGCAGCGGCCATGCCGCTGCGCCCGACCGCGAGCCCCCCGTGCTCGCGCACCCGCAGCCGCCGACCGTCTCGCCTCCCGCCTCGCGGTAACCCGGCTCCTTGAACCCCTCCGTGGGCACCCAGCCGGGGTTGTCCCGCGTCGACAGCTCGTAGGCGCCCGCGTCGGGCGCCGTGCCGTCGCGCGGGGCCCCGTTGAAGTCGTCGGCGGGCACCCACGCCTCGGCGCTCGGATCCCCGACCGCGAGGAACGACGCGTCCCAGGTGGGGTAGAGGTCACCCGCTTCGAAGTCCACGAAGTCCGCCCAGCCCCCGCCCGCCTGAAAGTCTCCTAGCGTCGCGTCGAGCAGCGGCGCCTCGACCAGCCCGCTGAGCACGTTGCCGGCGACGTGCACCGCCCCGTCGAGATCGAGCTCGCCCGCCTCGAACGCGCGCCCGACCGGGTTCGCGACGACGTTGTTCGCGAGCACGAGGCCCGCGTGGCCCGCCCAGCCGTCGATCTGGATGCCCCACGAGGTCGTGTTCGCGACCGTGTTGTGCGAGACGATCACGTCGCCGAACGCGCCGCGGTCGTTGTCGTCGGAGTAGATCCCGACGCCCTGCACATCGAAGACGAGGTTGTTTCGGACGATGGCGGCGCCGTACACCTGCAGCCCGCCCTGCCCCGTCCGCCACACCGCGTTGCGCTCCACCACGTTCGGATCACCGAACTCGGTGCTCCCGACGCGGATCCCCCCGTGCTCGACGTCGTGGACGACGTTGTCGACGATCTCGATCCCCTGCCCCCCGTGCTCGACCAGGATCCCGCGGCTGCCCGGGCCCTTCAGGTCGTGCAGCCAGCAGTTCTCGATCACGCTCGCCTCGGTCCAGCACGAGGCGTTGCCGCAGCCGACGTACATCCCGCTGCCGTCGCGCGTGTCGTGGACGTGCACGCGGCGCAGCACGAGCCCGGCGTTGTTCCCCGCGAGGTGGACGCCCGTGCCGCCGATGTGCCGGACCTCGACGTCCTCGAGGGTGACGTTCGACGAGTCGGCGATCACGATACCGGTCTGTCGCGCCTCCGCGTAGCGCGTGTCGGTGTTCTCGATGGTGAGCCCGCGGATCTCGACCCACGCCGCGCCAGCGACCCGCAACCCGCTGCCGCCGCTCTCGAAGCGGAGCACCGGGCGCGCACCCGAGGCCGCCTGAAAGCGAATCGGCTCGGACTCGGTGCCCATCCCACCCCAGTCGAGCTGTTGCGTCAGATCGTAGACGCCATCGGCGAGGGTGACGGTGGACCCCGGCGTGAGCTCGACCGCGAGCTGCGCGATGGGGTCGCCGGGCGAGAGGCTCAGATCGACCGCCCAAGCGGGCGCCGCGAGCGCGTAGAGGAACAGCAACGAGAAGCGACGCATGGGCCCTCGGACTGCGGAAAATTTTTCATCGACTTTCATCGAACCTACACTAGCATAGGGACAGAATCCCGCGAGGGCGAAATGCGCGCCGCCTTGATCACGCTTTCAATCTATCTATTCGTCGCTTGTAATCAGGGCGCAGAGACCGACTCGTCCACCGACATCCCGACCGACGACACCGGCGTCGTCGACGCCTCGGACCCGTGGGAGTTCGACGACTCGGGGGGCGGCGCGTTCCCCGACGAGGCGCCAGACCATGTGCTCACGCTGCACCAACGCGGGACGTTGACCTTCGCGCCCGCGGAGGGCCCGTTCACCACCGGCACGGGGACGCTCGTGGTCCGCGAGTATGTCGACGGGCTGCGCCCTGTGGAAGACACCGGAGACACGGACGACACCGGAGACACCGGAGACACCGGAGACACCGGAGACACCGGAGACACCGGCCTGCCCGAGGTCGTGCTCGACTGTGATCTCCTCCTCTCCCTCGACGCCGAGGTCCTCGCCCCGGCGGACTGCGCCGGCTGCACGCTCGCCGCCCGTGTCACGTTCACGCTGATCGACGGCGAGCCCGCTGGCTGCCACGACCCGAAGCTCCCCGCCGACGCGGGCGCGTGGACGCTCGCGTTCCACCCCGACGGCCACGTGCTGCGCGACTACGGCGACGCTGGGCTGTGGCTCCGCTGGTACGCCGACGCGACCCTCGAGGACGCCACCCTGACCTTCGAGCACGAGGCGGACGTCGGCGTCGCCGTGGACGACGACGAGGAGGATCGATGAAGGCGCTGCTGCTGATCTGGCTCGTCGGCTGTGCGGGTGACGACGAGCCGCTCGACCTCCGCGACCCGGCGCCCGAGCTTCCCCTCCCCGACCTGGACGGCGTCGACCTCGATGCGGCGTTCGCGGACGCCCTGACGGTCGCGCTGCGCGCCGACGCACGCACGGCCTGGGACGGCCACGCGCTGGGCCTCGGCGCCGCCTCGCCGGGCTGCCCGGACCTCTACGCGGGCAGCTTCGACCTCGACGACCGAGACGTCCCCGATCGCGGGCTGTCGTGGTCGGATCACTGTCGCACCCCGGCCGGCGACACCTTCGGTGGGTACGCGTGGTGGGAGGATCGCCTGCTCGCCTCCGGCGACGCCGCAGCGCCCGCGGGCCGCACCGTCGACGCGAGCCGCGCCCTGCGCGCCGCCGGTGTGATGGCGGATGTCGACGGCGCGCCGTGGTGGGAGCTCAACGGCGAGGCGACCGACTCGCTGCTGCTCACCGAGGGCCCCGACTACGCGGAGTGGACGTACAACAGCGTGCTCCGCGGCACCCTCACCGGGCTCCTCCCGTTCGACCCCGACACGAGCGGGATCCCCGGCGGCTGGCGCGCCGACATGTACCTGCGCGCCACCGGCGGCGACACGCAGACGCTCGAGCTCCGCGGCAACCTCTACCTGTTCGCGCACCGCATCGCCGGACGCTTCGACAGCGTGGACGTGAACCTCGCCTGGGGCGAGCCGGGCGCTCAGGGACCCGACGCATGTGACCTCGAGCCGCGCGGGTGGATCGGCGTCCGTGACGAGGACGCCGCGTGGCTCGACGTGGTGTTCCAGCCGCGCTTCGACGACGACCCGACCGGCGAGGCCTACGCGGACGTCGAGCGCGGGCCGTGCGACGGCTGCGGCAGCCTGTACGTCCGCGGCATCGAGCAGCAAGGCGTCACCGTGTGCCCCGACCTCTCGTTCGTGTGGGACGGCGCGCTCACGCACCCCGCGCCCCACGAGTTCGTGCTCGATCTGCGGACGCTGCTACGGGAGATCCCATGACCCGCCCCCTGCTCTTCCTCGTCGTGCTCGCCGCCTGCGCGCCCGAGCCCCCGCCCGGCACCTCGACCACCGAGGGCGTCGAGCTGCTCGCGCCGCGCCGGCAGCTGATCCGCCTGTCGATAGACCTGCGCGGCGTTCGCCCGTCCGAGGAGGCGCTGCGCGCGATCGAGGAGGACCCGAGCCGCTACGACGCGTTCGTCGACCAGTACCTGCACGATCCGCGCTTCGGCGACCGGATGGAGGCGCTGTTCAACGGCACCTTCCTCACCCGCACCGGCGAGACCTTCTTCGATCCGTCCGAGGCCGGGCTGGGGGGTGTGGACCGACGGCGGCTCGCGCGCAGTCTCGGCGACGAGCCGCTGAAGCTGGTCCGCCACGTGATCGAGGCCGACCTGCCGTGGTCGGAGGTGGTGCTCGCCGACTACACGATGGCCGACGAGGCGGTCGCGCGGATGTGGGGGCTGCCCTACCCCGACGACGCGACCGGCTGGGTTCAGACCGCCTACGACGACGGCCGCCCGATGGCCGGCGTGCTGTCGAGCACGACGCTGTGGACGCGCTACCCCTCCGCGGGCGCGAACGGCAACCGCCACCGCGCGAACACGGTCAGCCGCATCCTGCTGTGCGACGACTACCTCGCCCGCCCGGTGAGCTTCAGCCGCACCCAGATCGACGCGCTGGTCTCGGGTGATCCCGAGGACGTGATCCGCGACACGCCGGCGTGCCAGTCGTGCCACAGCAGCCTCGACCCGCTCTCCTCCCACTTCTTCGGCTTCTGGTGGGAGATCGACGGCGACCTCGTCGACCAGACGACGTACCGCCCCGAGGACGAGCCGCTGTGGCGCGAGGTCAGCGGCAAGTCCCCCGGCTACTTCGGCCTGCCCACCACCGATCTCCGCGAGCTGGCGCACGCGCTCGCCCAGGACGACCGCTTCTACACCTGCGCCACGAAGACCGTGTTCGAGGGGCTGACCCAGCGCCAGCTCGACCCGGACGACTGGTCCGAGCTCGCCGTCCACCGGGCGGCGTTCGACGAGGGCGGCACCCGGATCCGCGCGCTGGTGCGCTCGATCGTGCGCTCCGACACCTACCGCGCGGGCGTCGTCACCGCGCCGGGGCTCGACGCCCGCGTGCCCACGATCAAGCTCGTCTCGCCCGACGTGCTCTCGCAGGTCGTCGCCGACGCCACCGACTACCGCTGGACCCTGCAGGGCGCGGACGCGCTCGCGCTGAACGAGCGCGGGCTGGCCGTCCTGTCGGGCGGGATCGACGGCCGCTCGGTGACCTCGCCGAGCCATGACCCGTCGGTGGGCCTGGTGCTGGTGCAGGAGCGCCTCGCGCAGGCAGCGGGCTGGCACGTCGCCGCGCACGACCTCGCCGCGGGGCGCGAGGCGGACCCGATCCTGCTCCACCTCGTCGCGCCGACCGACACCCCCGAGAGCGCGCCCGAAGCCTTCGACGCGCAGATCCGCACCCTGTACCTCGACATCACCGGGCTCCCCCTCCCCGACGACGCGCCCGAGCCCGCCGAGCTCGCCGCGCTGTGGGCGCGGCTGTACTCGGTGAACCGCTCGCCGGTGGCCGCGTGGGCGGGCGTCGTCTCGGTCGTGCTCCGCGATCCCACCGTGATCTTCTACTGATCGGAGGCCCCATGCCGCGACATCCCGACACCGGGCCCTCCCGCCGCGACCTGCTCCGCCGCATCGCCGGCGCCGCCGCGCTGGGCACGCTGGGCTCCATGACCGCCGTGAGCCGTCAGGCCCACGCCGCCTCTGGCGACCGGAAGTTCCTGTTCTTCTTCGCGAGCGGCGGCTGGGATTCCACCCCGCTCGACCCGAAGTTCGACGTCGACGGCGTGTCGCCCGTCGGCGGCACCGACATGGACCCGGGCACGCAGCGCGGGTCGATCGGCAACCTGTCGTGGTCCTCGGGCCCCGACCGCCCGTCGATGGACCGGTTCTTCGCCCGCTGGGGCGGCCACGCCTGCATCCTCCGCGGCATCAACGTCCACAGCGCCGGCCACGAGTCGGGGATGCAGTGGATGATGACCGGCACGTCCGCCTCCTCGACGCCGGACTGGCCCACGATCCTCGCGAGCCACGGCGCGGTCGAGTACCCGATGCCGCACCTCGTGTTCTCCGGGCCCAGCTACCCCGGCACGCTGGGCGCCGCGGTGGTCCGCGGCGGCGGGGGCACGCTGCTGCAGCTGATCGACGGCAGCTTCAACGGCACCACCGATCGCCCGGCCCCGGTCGTCGCGACCCCGATGGACAGGATGATGGACGCGTTCGTCCACGAGCGCGCCCGCCGCTATGCCGGGTCGCTCGACGGGCTGGGGCGCGCGCGCGCCGACGACCTGCTCGGCAACCTCGAGCGCTCGTTCGCGCTGGAGGGCCGGCGCTTCGAGGCGGGGCTCGACGCCCGTGGGCGCTCGATGCTCGACCAGGCGACGATGGCGCTCGAGGTGATGCGCCTGGGGCTGTCGCGGTGCGCGATGGTGGGCATCCCCGGCGGCTGGGACACGCACGGCGGCAACCAGGCGGTCGGCGGGCAGCTGGACCGCTTCTTCGCCGACCTCGACACGCTGATGGCCCGCCTCGCGTCGACGCCGGGCACGGTGGCGCCGTGGATGATCGACGAGGTGACCGTCGTGTGCACCTCCGAGCTGGGGCGCACGCCACGCTTCAACGGCGCGCGCGGCCGCGACCACTGGCCCTACACCTCGATGCTCGTGCTCGGCGCCGGCATCCGCGGCAACCGGGTCATCGGGGCGACCGACCCCGGGCTGATCGCCGAGCCCACCGATCTGGTCACCGGGGAGCAGCGCGCATCCGGCGCGATCATCGGCACCGAGAACGTGGGCACCGCGCTGCTGAAGCTCGGCGGGCTCGATCCCGACCAGCACCTTCAGGGCGTGCAGCCGCTCGATGCGATGCTCCGGGACGCCGGATGACCCGCCTGGCACCCCTGCTGCTGCTGCTCGCGTGCGCCGAGGAGGCCGATCCGCGCTGCAGCCGCGAGCCCCCGCTGACCTGGGAGAACTTCGGCCACGGGTTCACGATGCAGTTCTGCGCCGGCTGCCACTCGTCGCTGATCCCGCCGTCGCAGCGCGAGGGCGCCCCAGAAGACTACAACTTCGACACCTACGAGGGGGTCGTGTACTGGGCCGACAAGATGGAGCGACCGGTGGTCGACGGCGAGATGCCGCCCGGCGGTGGCCCCACCGCCGCCGAGATCGCGCTGTTCGCGGAGTGGCTGGCGTGCGAGGTCATGCCCGACAACGACCGCTACTGGTTCGGACCGTGAGCACGCTGACGCTGGCGCTCCTCCTCGCGGCGTGCTCGGAGTACCGGGTCGACGACGGGCCGCGCGTGCCACCTGCCGATCCACCGCCGAGCCTGCCGGGTCTGCACGGCAGCCCACCGGACTGGAACACCTGCGGCGCAGGCTACGCGGGCCGCTACCACAACCTCGGCCCCGCCGATCCGATGGTGGGCGTCGACGCCGAGCCCGCGCCCGAGCACCCCGACGACGTCGACTGGTGGGCCCAGGACACGCTGACCTTCACCCGCTTCGACCCCTCGCTGGACTTCGGCGCGAACTGGTGGCCCGTCGACGAGGGCATCGAGGACGACCCCGCGTACTACACCGTGACCTGGGCCGCGTGGGTCCGCGTCCACGCGCGCACCTCGCTGCAGATCCTCCTCGGCGCCGCCGACGACGCGTGGGTGCTGCGCGGCGACGAGGTCGTCGCGAGCGTGCGCGGCGCCGAGTGGCTCGAGGCGCAGGTGTTCGCGGTCGACGTCTCACCCGGGCAGTACCCGCTCACGGTCCGCTACGCCCACCGCGCCGCGGACGAAGCGGGGCTGCGCTTCCGAGTCGTCGGCGGCGACGTCACCGTCTGCTACCCGGACTACGCGCCGTAGGAGCCCGTGCCCGCTCAGTGACGGGTCGGGTCGTTCGGGAACTCGTCGAGGTCGTCGAACCAACCGTCCCCGTCCGAGTCGATGGGGTCGACGGAGTCGCCCACGAGGAACTGCCAGTCGATCGCGATGAACGTGTCCAGGGCCCGCTCGGGGAACTCCACCGTCGGCGCGGCCATGGTGCGCAGGTACAACCCCGCGCTGTTCAGCCCCGGGAGCGGGGTCACGTACAGCGCGACGAGGGCCGTCTGGTCGGCGGAGCGCACGAGGACGCTCGCCGAGGTGGCGATCGTGCCCGTGCCGGGATCGCCGCTCGCCCGCCGCTGACACACCACCGTGAGGTTGTTGGTGCCGAAGAAGCTGCGGACCAGATCCAGCTCGATGTTCAGCATCTCCGAGGCGGTCGGCTGGCTGTTCAGCGTCATGTACAGATACCGCCAGACCGCGCGCTGATCGTTGCGTACAAGATCCACCCCGACCGTGAACGCGTCGTTGTAGGTGAACGGCTCGAAGCCCGCCGGGTGCAGGAAGCCGAGCAGCGGGAAGGACGGGTGGATGTACTGCCCACCGAGCGGGAGCGGCGGTGGGATCACCGAGTCGGTGACAGGCACGCCGTTGTAGTAGTCCCACGCGATCGCCTCGGCGCCGGCGACGTTCTCGCACAAGGCGCTCCCGCGGTTCATCGGCACACCGGCCGCGTCGCGCTCCACGCAGCCCGCGAGGACGAGGAACAGGGTGATCGAGCGCTTCAAGCTGCCTCCGCGGATCCGCTCGCTAGAGAGGTTACCCGCTGCGCGCTGGGTTCGCAGGTCATCGCGGCGATTGTGCGGAGCAGCCGGGGCAGCGCGCTGAGGATCATAAGGCGCCATCGTGGTATGCGAGGCGCTCTCCGGGGGCGGCGTGGTCGGACTCCTCGCAGCGATGTTCGCGCTCGTGGCCGCCGCCGAACCCTGGTCGGAGGTCGAGCCGGGCATCGCGCGCCTGCATCGGACGACCTCGGCGCCGCTGTCGATCCATGCGGTGCAGGTCGACCTGTGCGATCCGTCGCTGGAGGTGCGCGCGACACGACCGAGCGAGGGCCAACGTCGGACGAGCGCGTGGGGCGCGCTCGTCGACGCGCGCGTCGCGATCAACGGTGACTTCTACAACACGTCTACGTTCCAGACGGTCGGGCTGGCGATGGGCGCCGGAGCGCACTGGCCTGGGACGAGCGACACCGTGGGCTGGGGGCTGATCGCCGGAGGACGCGACGGGCGCGTCGAGGTGCGACCGCCAGGGACCTCGCTCGGGGCGGCCCCCGAGCCGTGGATGCGCGACATCGTCGGCGGCAACCCGGCGTGCCTCGAAGGCGGCACGCCGCGGTCGAGCAGCGCGAGCCACCACGCCCAGCTCCACCCGCGCAGCGGGGTCGGGATCAGCGCGGACGGGCGGACGCTCACCCTCGTCGTCGTCGACGGGCGGTGGCCGGGCGGGTCGGTCGGCGCGACGACGCGAACGGTCGGCGAGATCCTGTACGACCTCGGCGCAGAGGTGGGATTGAACCTCGACGGCGGCGGCTCGAGCACCCTCTGGCTCGCCGATCACGGCGTCGTGAACCGGCCGAGCGGCGGCAGCGAGCGAACGGTGGCCAACCACCTCGGCGTGGTGCGGATCCCGGTGCCGGCCGGCGAGCCATCGCGCTGCTGCCGACCCGCTGCGGTCCATGGCGCGAACGGCGCGTTCGAGGACGTCTCGGACGGGCACTGGGCGTTCGGCGCGATCGAGGCGGTCGCCGACGCCGGGGTGACGCGCGGGTGCCAGTCCGATCCGCCGTTCTTCTGTCCGTCCTGCCGCGGCACCCGGGCCGCGGCGGTGGCGTTCCTGGTGCGCGCCACCGATCACGACCTCACGCCGCCGGTGACGCCGACCTTCTCGGATGTCCCGACCACGCACCCGCTGTTCGCCGAGATCGAGACCGCCGCGCGGATCGGGATGACCGCGGGCTGCGGAGGCGGGCGCTTCTGCCCCGACGATCCGGCGTCCCGCGCGACTGCTGCGATCTTCGCCGCCCGCGCGCTCGGCCTGTCGACACCAGCGCCCGACGCCGAGCCGTTCAGCGACGTCCCGGCGTCGCACGCCGCCGCGGGCCCGATCGCGGCGCTCGTCGCGGCGTGCGTGGTCGGCGGCTGCGGGCCGGACACGTTCTGCCCCGACCGGACGGTGACCCGCGCCGAGCTCGCGGCGCTCGCCGCGCGGGCGGGCGGTCTCGTCCCGACCGGCTGCGAGGTCGGCGAGGCGCCCGACGACTGGAGCGAGCCCCTCCCCGACACCGACGCACCGGACACCGACGACCCGGACGCCGATCCACCGGACACCGACGCGCTGGACACCGCGACCGCGCCGCCGTCGCAGGACGACGCGCTGCTGGGGTGCGGCTGCGCCACCTCGCCCTCGGGCGGTCCCGCCTGGGCGTTCGTCCTGCTGGTGCTCGTGGCGCGGCGACGCCTGGCACCGCCGCGCACGGGGTGAGAGACTGTCGCGATGCTCAAGGTCCCCACCATCGAGCTCTTCGTCGTCTTCGTCCTCGCCGCCGCGGTGCTCGCGCTGGTGGGGCGACGGGTACGCTTGCCAGCCATCGTGGCCTACCTCGTCGCCGGCCTCGCGCTCGGCCCGCTGAGCGGCGTGGTCGCACCGATCGGCGAGACGAAGGACGCAGCGCACCTGATGGGCCAGGTGGGCATCGTGATGCTGATGTTCGTCGTCGGGCTCGAGCTCAGCCTCGATCGCATCCGCGACGTGGGCAAGGTCGCTGTCGCGGCCGGTCTCGGGCAGGTCGTGTTCACGGCCATCGGCGGCACGGGCATCGCGTGGCTGCTCGACTACCCGATGATCGAGGCAGCGATCATCGGGATCGCGCTGACGTTCAGCAGCACCGTGATCGTCGTGAAGGTCCTCGACGACAAGCGAGAGCTCGACACGCTCTACGGACGCATCGCGGTCGGGATCTTCCTCGTCCAGGACCTCGTCGTGATCGTCGCGCTCACGATCCTGGCGGGGCTCGCGGCCGCGGGAGGCGACGTCTCGTTGGGTTCGGTGACGGGGAGCGTCGTGTGGGCGTTCGCTGCGATGCTCGGACTGATGACGGGCAGCGTCGTCGCGTCGCGCTACCTGCTGCCGCGGCCATTCGGCTGGGTCGCCGGCTCGGGCTCGGCGCTCGTGGTGTGGAGCCTCGCGTGGTGCTTCGCGCTGGTCGCCCTCGCCACGACGGTCGGCCTCTCGGCCGAGATCGGCGGCCTCCTCGCCGGCTTCTCGCTGGCTCAGATCGACGTCGCGGAGGACATCCGGCGCCGCGTCCACCCGCTGATGTCCGTGTTCTTGATCGTGTTCTTCGTGGCCCTGGGCGCCGAGATGCCCGTGGGTGAAGCGCAGCAGCACCTGGGCGCCGCGGTCGTGCTCTCGCTCTTCGTGCTGCTCGGGAACCCGCTGGTGTTCCTGTGGATCATCGCCGCCGGCGGTTTCTCGGCCCGAACGGCGTTCCAGGCCGGCGTCACCGTCGCGCAGATCAGCGAGTTCTCACTGCTGTTCGTGGCGATGAGCATCCAGGCCGGTCTGGTCGACTCGAGCATCCTGTCGCTCGTCGGCGTCGTCGGCGTCGTGACGATGGTGGGCTCGGTCTACCTCATCCTCTACAACCACCAGCTGTTCGCGTGGCTGGACGCCCGTGGCGTGTTCCCCTGGCTGGGCGTCTCACGACGCACCGAGGACGAAGAGGCGCCTCACGAAGCGCCCCTCTCGGGACACGTCGTCGTCGTCGGGATGAACGCGCTCGGTCGGGCGATCGTGATCGCGCTCGCAGCCCGTGGGGAGCGCGTCCTCGCGATCGACACCGACCCGCGCAAGCTCGCCGAGCTGCCCGCGAAGACGATGATCGGCGACATCGACCAGCGAGCGACGCTGGAGGCGGCGCGCGGCGCCGAGGCGCGCCTGTGGGTCTCGGCGCTGCGCGTGGACGACACGAACCAGCTCCTGGTGTGGCGCGCTCGGCGGATGGGCGTGCCGGTCGTGGTCCACGGTGCCGACGAAGAGGCGGTCGCCCTCGCCATGCGGCTCGGACCCGAGCTGGTCCTCGACTCGAAGCGCGCGGCGGGCGCGCGGCTCCTCGCGCGCGCCGAGGAGCTCATCGGCACCTCGACATGACGACGTTCGCCCTGATCGTCGCCATCGCCGCGCTCGGCACCGGCCTCTCGCGCTGGGTGCGCCTGCCGCTCGCGCCAGCCGTGCTGCTGACGGCCCTGCTCTGCAGGCTGCTCCCGCTGCCGCTGGAGGCGGCCGACGTAGAGACGGCGCTGGTCCTCTCCGCCACCTTCCTCGTGTTCGCGCTCGGCGCGTGGGTCGACCCCCGGGGCGCCGCACGTGGGCAGCCGGCCCTGCTGGTCCTGGGCAAGCTCGTCGTGCTCGGCGGGCTCGCCACCGCGGCCTCGCTCGCGGCCGGGTTCGACGCGCAGTCGGCGCTGTGGATGGGCCTCGCGCTGGCCTCGTCGTCCTCGATGACCGCGACGGAGATGCTGCGGCGTCGTGAGCGCGCCTACGAGCCCGTAGGTCGGATCCTGACCGGGGGGTTGCTCGCGCACGACGGTGCCACCGTGGTGCTCCTCTCGCTGCTCGTCGTCGGCGCGCGCGGTGTGATGGACTTGGGCGGCGCTGCCCTCGGTTTCGCGGCCCTGGCCGGGCTCGCGTCGGTCACGACGCGGTGGATCGCCCCAGCCCTGCTCTACGCGCGGGACGCCGACGACGAACAGCAGCTCCTCACCGTGCTGGCCGTCCTGGCCGCGTTCCTCGCGGCGGCCCTGCTCGCTGGGCTGCCGCTCGTCACCGGAGCGTTCTTCGCGGGGCTGTCGTTGGCGCCGTTCCCCTCCGGCGGCATCGTCCGGGGGCACGTCGGCGCGTTCCGGGACTTCTTCCTGCCGCTGTTCCTCGCCTCGCTGGGCACATTGGTGACCCTGCCGGAGCGGGGCGAGCTGTTGGTCGTGATCGTCGCCGTCGTGGCGATCCTGATCGTGCAGCCGATGCTCATGGTCCCGCTGGGTCGTCGCGCCGGCCTGACGCTGCACGAGGCCGTGGAGGGGTCGTTGCTCCTCGCGACGAGCGGCGAGCTGGCGCTCATCGTCGCGATCACCGGGACCGCGGAGGGCCGCATCGACGACGCGAGCTTACGGGTCGTCGCGGCGGTCGCCGTGGTGACCATGGGCCTGCTGCCGTGGACCTCCTCGCGCGCGATCGTCCGGGGCATCGTCGAGGCCGTGCCCTCCCGAGCCGTGGCGATCGACCCTGCGCTGTCCGGGCATGTCGTCGTCATCGGGTGCGGGGCGCACACGCGCACCTTCGTGGAGCGGCTGCACGCGGAGGGCATCGGGGTCGTCGTCGTCGACCACGACCCCGACGTCATCGCGCGGCTCGAGGCGCTCGGGATCGCCTGCGTTCGCGGGGACGGCCGCTCCGCGCGGGACCTCGCGCGGGCCGGGGCCGCCTCGGCCCGCGCGTTCGTGTCGACGCTGCCCGACCGTGCCGACACGCAGCGTCTGGTCCAGATCGCCGGGGGCAAGCCGGTGTGGGCGAGGGTCTTCGATCCGGCAGCGGGCGCGGCGCTGGCCGCGGTCGGCGCGGACCCCATCGTGGCCGCGACGGCGGCGGCCGAAGACTTCCTCGTGTGGTTCGAGGACTGGGACCTTACGGCGCCTCGCGCTTGAGGTGCGGTCCCTCGGGGCGTCGGATACTCCCCTACCCCATGCGCGTCGCCGTCTTCAGCACCCAGGCCTACGATCGCCGGTTCCTCGAGCTGGCGAACGTCGACTTCGGCCACGACCTCGTGTTCTTCGAGCCCCGCCTCACCGAAGCCACCGCGTCGCTCGCCCAAGGCTTCGAGGCGGTGTGTGTCTTCGTCAACGACCAGCTTCCACGGCCGGTCCTCGAGGCGCTGCACGCAGGCGGCACCCGCGTGGTGGCCCTCCGGTCCGCGGGCTTCAACCACGTCGATCTCGCCGCCGCCGAGGCGCTCGGTCTCGTCGTCGTCCGCGTGCCCGCCTACTCACCGCACGCGGTCGCCGAGCACACCCTGGCGCTGATCCTCGCGCTGAACCGTCGGCTCCACCGCGCCTACAACCGGGTCCGCGAGGGGAACTTCGCCCTCGACGGGCTCCTCGGCTTCGACCTCCACGGCAAGGTCGCCGGCGTCGTCGGGACGGGCCGGATCGGCCTCGAGGTCGTGCGCGTGCTCTCGGGCATCGGCTGCCGCCTCCTCGTGCACGACCCCTACCCGAACCCAGCCTGCGAGGCCCTCGGCGCGCGGTACGTCGACCTGGGCACGCTGTTCCGCGAGAGCGACCTCGTCACGCTGCACTGCCCGCTGTCGCCCGCGACCCACCACCTGATCGACGGCGCGGCGATCGCTACGATGAAGCCCGGCGTCCTGCTCGTGAACACGAGCCGCGGGGGCCTCGTCGACACCCGGGCGGTGATCGACGGGCTGAAGTCCGGCCACATCGGCCACCTCGCCCTCGATGTCTACGAGGAGGAGGGCGACCTGTTCTTCCGCGATCTCTCCGACCGCGTGCTGACCGACGACGTCTTCGCCCGCCTGCTGACCTTCCCGAACGTGATCATCACCGGACACCAGGCCTTCTTCACCGCCGAAGCGCTAACGAACATCGCGACGATGACGCTCGCGAACGTCCGCGACGTCGAGGTGTCCGGCGCTTGCGCGAACGCCGTCCACGCGCGGGACGTGATCGCCGCATCGTGACGGGTGACGTCGCACACCGCGGCGCCACCCTCCCCACCTCGGATCAGGGCAGGACGACCAGCTGGAAGTCGAACGGGCCAGCGCTGGTGCTGCTCGGCGTGCCGGTGATGATGTAGAGCGTGGTCGACTGGGGCGCGGTCCACTCGACCTCGGCCCACACGCCGGCCACCTGCTGGT
The DNA here is from genome assembly GCA_964419905.1 of uncultured Enterobacteriaceae bacterium. Classification (GTDB taxonomy): domain Bacteria; phylum Myxococcota_A; class UBA796; order UBA796; genus JAFDJI01. The sequence goes on along the minus strand of CAYQSE010000002.1, from coordinate 19,713 downwards.
CGATCGCGACGCAGGACTCGTTCAGGACGTAGTCCTCCGGATCGTCGGCGCCGCACGCGGTGGAGAACGCGACCGTCACCGGCATCACGTTCGAGCGCATGCGTGCGCGCGCGGTCTCGCCTTCCCCGAGTCGGACGGAGAACGTGAGATCGGGCCCATAGGATGCCGTGCCGTAGCCGCTGTCGAGGCACTCCCCGAAGAACGGCGTGTAGCTGTTGAACTGCCCCGCGACGCTCAAGCGAGCGTAGAGCTTGCCGCCCTCGATCACGATCGGGCGGCTGCACAGCGTGCCGTCCTCCTCGAGGTCGCGATGCGTGCACTCGGAGGGCTCCCCGTCGCAGGTATACCCATGGAGCACCTGACAGTCGGATGTACAGCCGACGACGCCACCGGCCGGACCCGGATCGCAGGTCTCGTCGCCCGTGACGAGTCCGTCGCCACAGACCTGCGGAACCGGCGCACACTGCCCCTCGTCGGTGCACGTCTGACCGCTCGCGCACGTCCCGCAGTCGAAGCCGCAAGGATCGAGCCCACACTCGAGCGCGTCGCAGAGGGTCTCGCACTCGTTGAGCGGATCCTCGTCGCCCGAGTCGGAGGCGGGCATGGGCGCGCCTGCGGAGCAGGCCACGAGGAGCGCGGTCAGCGAGCGCAGAAGGGGATCACGGCGCAACATCGTTCGGCTCCGGGTGGGGCGCCTCGGCTATCCCGCCGGGGCCGCGTCTCCACGCTCCCCCGCGGTCCGCCGCGGTTCAGGGGCAGTTCGCCGCGGCCTCTGCGGCGGTGATCGGGACCATCGCGAGCTCGACCGTGGTGGTCGTGAGGCCGGTGATCTCGAGGTCCGCGCAGAAGGGCTGTGCGTCGGCACAGGGGCCGCACGGCAGCCCGAGCCCCTCGAACGTGTTGCACGCGCCCTCGCCCGAGGTGATGCCCGCGAACCCGACCGCCTGGCGCAGGTCGACCGAGCCCGAGAGTGACACGGAGCCCATGCCCTCGTAATCGTCGGAGAACGTGCCCGCGGCCTCCAGCTCGCCGATCGTGAAGCTGCTGGTCGTGGTCAGGATCTCGGTGGACTCGGGGCCCATCGTGAAGGTTCCGTCGACCAGCGTTGCCGCGGGAAATGGGCTGGTGCCGACGCACTCGTCTTGCAGGTCTCCCTCGACGGTCGCGTAGCCCATCCGCGTCGAGAAGCCGTCGGCGCTGGCGTCGAAGGTCTGCAACAGCACGGGGCTGTTGAAGAACAAGGCCAGCACCGGGGCCAGATCGGGATCGGCCCCCGTGATCTGCATGTCGTCCAGGTCGAGCACGTAGACGTTCCCCTCGATGTCCACGCCACCGCTGCATGCTGCCAGGGCCACACACACCACAAACGCACGCTGTCGCATTTCGTTCTCCCCCTCGCGGGAGAGACTACCACGGCTCAGCCCCCGATCAGCCATCGAGCCGGACGTTCGGCGCCCACCGAACATGGCTGATGCCCGGGAGGTGCACGCCGAGGTCGCAGACCGCCACCGGCCCGTCCTGGGGCGCCCGCGCGTCGAACACGTGCACGGAGGCGCCGTCGCGTCGGAGCACCCAGGCCAGCGCCCAGCCGTCGTCCTCGTCGGTCGCCCCCGGTCGCCCGACGAACGCGATCGGGGACACCAGCCCGCCCGAGCGCCAGATCCGCGTCTCCCCGGTCGCGACCTCGAGTCGACAGATCGCGTCGTAGGTCGGGTAGGCGCCAGGGTCCAGGCGGCCTTCGTCCACCGCCGGCGTGGGGAACCACGCGAAGCGATACGGTCGCCCCATCACCGCGTCCGCGACCTCGGGCGCCTCGCCCGCGACCGCACCGAGCGGCGCGCTCTCCAGGATCGTTCCGCTGCGCGGGTCCACGCGGAAGCGGGTCGGCGTCGGGAGCGGACTCGGTCCGGGCGCCAGGCCCCGCCGCCGCACCTCCTCCCCCGAGAAGGCGAGATCGAAGCGGATCCGCCCCGAGTACGTCACCAGATCGACCACCACGGCCTCGCCGTCATCGAAGGCGTTGATCACGTGAAAGGCGACCTCGAGCGGCGCGGGGAGCGGGATCCGGACCAGCGGCCCGTCCCCCTCGCGGGGTGCCAGCAGCAGCGTGGCCGTCTGTCCCGCGGGCGTGGCGAGCGCGTCGTACACGGTGCCCGCACCCCACAGCGCCTTCGCCGGCGACAGGCGCAGGGCCGCCTCGGTCGCGACGTACCATCGCGCGGTGGCACGCTGGTCGTGCACGAGGACCGGCGAGGCACCGAGCGCATACGCGGGCGTCTGCTTCACGACGTTCCAGGCGCCGTCCACCTCGACGAAGCGGAGCTTGTCCGGCGAGAGGCCGCCGGGGGTCTTGATCCACCCCACCAGGCGCCCGGTCGTCGGGTCCGGGTACGGCATCGGGGAGGCCTCCTCGCCCTGCTTCACGGCCCCACCGAATCGCTCTGGACCCAGTGTGGCGAGCGTGCGGGCGTCGAGCGCGAAGTGGCCGGGGTCGTTTCCAGCCACGATCCGGAGCGCGTCCCCCTCGCCCCATGCGTAGACGTCGTGCATCGCCGAGTTCCCGAGGGACAACGCGAACAGGTTGGACCACCGCGAGGGGTGGTTCGTGAACACCCGACGCTGGAGGATCGCGTCCGCGGCGGTCTCCCGCTCGTACAGCGGCGTGCGGACGAAGCGCGACCGGAACGTGGCCCGCCCCTCCGCAAACGTGAGTCCGGCGATCAGCGCGTGCCCGTCGAAGAAGTTCAGGCTGGCCGCTCCGAGCCGCATCCGTCCGGGCCCGGACCGGAGCAGGGTGCCCTGGAGGCCCGGCGGGATCGTGCCGCTCACGCGGTCTACCTGGAACGCATGCTCCTCGGGTTGGTCGCGGTAAGCGAGGTCGTACAGGTCGCTCGGCATGGCGCCTCCTGGACGCACGCTACGCCACCTCCCCCACGCCGCGCCAGGAGCGCGCGCCCGAATGGCACCCCTCCGGGTACCGCGCTCGTAGACGGCGTGATGGCGATGTGGTACGAACCCGCCTGCAAGGCGCGAACGACGGCTGGCCCGAACAGGGAATGGTGCTTCGATGACCCGTGGGCTCAGTGTCGAGTCGAGCTTCTGGTTGGCCGCCGCCCTGGGGGCGGTCGCCTGTGGTCCCGGCGGCTCTGCCGCGGCCATCGTGGTGGAGCCGGGGCAGGGGCCGACCTCGGCGGTCCTGATCGGCGGGACGTCGGGGGACGATCTGTGGGTGTTGGACGCCCCGCTGTTCGGCGACCAGACCGCGTGGCATTGGGATGGCGAGGCGTGGACCACCCCGCCTGGCGTCCTCGACGCCCTGGTGCCGACAGCCTTCGGCGAGGCGGTCGCGCTGACCCATGACCTGAAGGTCGTGACCCTGGGTTCCGACGGATCGGTCACAGAGAACCCCACGCCGGTGCCCCTGCGGGGGGCCGTGACCCTCTCGGGTCGACAGGGCACCGTCTTCGCGTCGATGACGGCGTGGGAGGACAGCCCCGCATGGCTCGGACGCCTCTCCGCGGGCGCATGGACCACGATCCCCCTGCCTCCGAGCGCCCCGTTCGGACCCACCCACATCTCGGCGGCCACGGCCGACGAGCTCTGGGCCAGCGTGCCGATCGGTCCCTGGGATCCCGCCAGCCGCGTGGCCCGCTGGGACGGGGTCGACTGGGCCGAGCACAACTTCCCGCTGGAGGCCCTGCCTCCGCTCCTCGCCGACGGGGGCCTCCGCTACGCCACGGTCAGCGCGCCCGAGGGGTTCGTCGTCGGTGGGGCCACGACACCGTTCGCCCCCGGCATGGTGACCTGGTTCGACGGCGTCGAGTGGTTGGTGCGGCTCATCGAGGGCGAGGGCTCCGGGTGGTCCGGGCCGTTCGCCGTGGGCGCGACGGGGCCGGTCGCGGTGAGCGAGCGGATGCGGCTCCGGAGGTGGTTCGACGTGCCCTGGCACGACATCGTGCTGCAGATCTGGGACGGCGAACAGCTCGGCGCGCCGCGCACCTTCGCCTCGATCCAGGACGACGGCCCCGCGCCGTTCTCGCCCGTCGAGGGTGGCTGCGCCGACACGGCCAGCTGCAGGCAACCGATCCTCACGAGCGTCGGTTCGCTCGACAGCGGAGAGATCGCGGTCTTCGGGAGGCTCGCCGCCGGGCGCGCGGTCCTGTACGTGGGGGTACCATGACCTGGCTCGCGCTGATCGTCCTCTGGGGGTGCGCCGACCCAGGCCCGCTCGACGGGCAGCTCGAGCGACTCCCCCGCCCGTGGTCCGGCGGGGAGGTCTACGTCGGCGCGCCCCACGACCTGTACACGCTCGGAGCAGGAAGCACCTGGTGGGACGGCGAGGACTGGCGCCCTCGCCATGTGGTCTCCCACTGGGATGGCGAGCACTGGCGCGCACGGTACGGGGTGCCCACCGAGGACTTCGCCGTCGACGGGGCGGGGGCGGTCTGGGCAGTGAGTCCGGGCGGGGTCGTTCGCCTCGATGGCGACGATGCGGAGGTGCTGCCAGCCCCTGAAGCGTCCCCGATCTACCTGTCGGCGGTCGGCGGTGAGATCTGGGCCAGCAGCCACATCAGCGGCAGCGTCCATGCGTGGCGTGACGAAGCATGGCAGGACCTCGGCACGCCGGGCGGCGCCATGTTCCACATCGTGGGTTCGCCCGACGACGCCTGGGGCGGGATGGTGGACTTCGGCCACACGATGGCCCACTACGACGGTACGGCGTGGACGACGCACCCCGTCACCTTCGCTGCCCTCGAACACACCCCGGGCCTGGCCCACATCGACGGTACGTGGACGCTGCTGGTCGAGCCCCCCATCGGCGTGGATGGCGTGCTGGGCCCATCCTCGGGGTTCCTCGACCGTCCGGGGACGGTGGCCACCTTCGAGGACGGCGAATGGCGCCTCACGCCGATGCCTGTGCCCGCCGCGTGGTCGGAGGGCGCGCACCAGGGGCTGCGCATGATCCTGCACGAGGGCGCGCCTGCGCTGCTCGCGATCAGCGCTCGGATCCAGGGCTCGGACTTCCTCGACCAGGTGAGTGTCACCGCGCTTCCCTGGGACGGAGCGGTCCTCGGAGAGCCCGTGACGCTCGCCACCCTGTTCGACGGCTGCGAGGAGGACCGATGCCCGTCCTCCCTCTTTGGCCGCGCCTTCACCCTCGATGGCGACGCGTTCGTCGTCGAGGTGCAGAGCCGGGGCCCGCGGCCGGAAGTGGGCCTGTTCCTCTCCGCGGACTGAACACCCCCTCGCGGCCCGCGACCTCGCGCGTCAGGGCCACGCTCAAGGCGCGATCGCGATCGGGTAGAGCTTCCGGTCGCTGTCGCCCGCGGTGGTGACCCAGGTGCCGTCCTCGAGCTCGCCCACCCAGGCGGTGGGCCCCGCGATGGCCTGGTAGAAGCCGACGATGCGCGCGCTGCCCCAGCCGTCGTGCTGCCACCGCGTGACAGCGATGTCGTGCTCGATGATCTGGTTGCCGAACAGGTCGGCGCCGCCCCCGATGTTGGTAGCGCCGAACGCGACGAGCCCGCTCGGTCCCGCGACGACCCGGTCGACCTGAATCGGCGCCGCGGGAAGCTCGATGAGACGCCACGCCAGGCCATCCCAGTGGTGCAAGACGAGCCCGTCCGTCTGGAGGGTGCTCGCCAGCATCCAGACGTCGTCGGATGCGAAGGAGCCGGAGACGGGACGCAGGCCGGGGTAGCGGAAGTCGATCTCCACGGTGAACCCGAGCGAGGACCTGTGCCAGGCCGCGCCGTCCCACCGCAGCCCGCCGCTCGCCGCGTGCTCGCCACAGAACCACCCGTCCGCTCCGTCGTCGGTCGCACCGCAGTCGCTCTCGACGGTGGCCTGGGCCCACATCGACCCGTCCGCGTGGACGGTGACCGGCACCGCGGCGATGCCGGACGGCGCGGCGGGGACGAAGCGGTCGCCGTCGAGGGCGAACATGCGGCCCTCGGGGTCGTCGACGACGAGGGCGTAGGCGTGCTCGCCGTGGGACGCGACGCGCACCGGGCTGTACCCACCGTCCACGTGGACCTCGGCGGTGTGGTCCTCCTCGGCGCCGCTCGCGTCGAGGCGGATGAGTGCGGTCGAGCCCGCGATCCACAGGGCGTTCGGACCTGCGGGCGTGGCGCTGACCGGCTCGCACGGCAGGCCGGTCACGATCCGCTGCGTCCCGCGGAACGGCGCGAGGTTCCCGGCGTCGTCGCAGGCCATCCACCAGACGTCGCCTGCAGACGTCCCGATGGGGCGGCCGCCGATGATCTCGACGGGGACGGCGAGCCTCCCGTCCGACGCGCAGGCCGCGAGGAGGAGGAGCGCGATCATGGGGTCCCCCGGAAGACGGCGCCATTTCGGGCGACCACGAGGAGCTCGTCGTCGTCTGCGAGCACGGCGGCGGGAGGCCACGCGAAGCGGTCCGCGGCGAGGCGCGCCTCGGCGCCGTCCCAGACGATCAGCGCGGCGTAGTCGTCGTAGCGGGGGCGGTCGACCCAGAGCAGCACGACGAGCCCATCGCCGAAGGTCTCGATGTCGACCACCTCGGCGAACGTCATCTGGTCGGCGGTCGCGTCGCCTTCGAACTGGCGGGTGCCTGTGGTGAAGTCCTCCGGGGGCGACACGCCGAAGTCCTCGGCGGGCACCGCGGCGAACTCGGTCATGCCACCCTGGACGAGAGGATCCCCGCGGACGAGGGAGACGCGCCCCTCGCCGTAGAGGTTCCAGGACACGACGTCACCCGCCACCTCGACCCAGGGTGTGTCGACGTAGGCGACCTGTTGCTCCCAAGCGCCCGGCGCGAACGCGGTGGCGTCGCCGCCGAAGTGCGCGCCCTGGAGGAGCGTGCCGTCGGACAGGAAGTCGAAGGGATACGCGAGGCGGTTGGAGACCGCGACCTCGGCGGGTGTGCCGGCGAGGTCGCGCACCAGCGTGTGGTCGAAGGACTCTCGGCGGTAGGCCCAGATGGCGCCGTCTGGCGCCCCGACCACGTCGTAGGCGACGCCGAAGCCGGGCTCCGGCGGGCTCGGGATGCGGTCGGACACGTCGGCCCACGTCGTCCCGTCGAAGGCGCGGAGCGTCCGGCCCGCCGTCCACACGGTGGTGCCGTCACGCGCGGCGCCGCGGAAGAACTCGTTCAACGGGGCGTCGTCCGGTCGGGGGACGTCGCTCCAGGTGGCGCCGTCGTAACGGCGGATGTCGTAGCCGAGGACCCAGATCTCGTCATCGATCCGCGTCGCGCGGCGGACGTGCTCACCGTCCTCCGGCGGATCCTCCATCGTCCAGGCGAAGTCGCCATCGGTCGAGACGTCGGGCACGGCCGGCCATCCGCCGCCGCCGCCGCCACCCTGGCACGCAGCGAAGCCCAGGAACACGAGGGACCAAGGGAAGTGCATGGACATGCCTCTGGATTGCCGGAGCCTAGAGCCGCTCGATCGTGCCTGTCAATCCGCTGATTCTCTCCACCTCAGGGACGCGATCACCGCACAGGCGACTGACGCAGCGAGCCCTCGCCTACCGGGTGAGCCGCGGCCCGCGCACCGGGTGGGCGGTCGCGGGCGACACCCGCGACGTCGCGCGACACTCGTGAACACGTCGTGCAACGCGTCGCGCGACCTGTTCGCGCATCGGCCATCGGACGGAGCCCGCGGGAGCACGCCCGGCGTTGCACCTCGCGCGACGGTGCAACACGCGGTTCCTTTTTCGTCCCGAGCAAAAAATTTCGGACGAGGCCCCCCTAGCGTTGACCCGTCGCCTGAAGGGGGCGGCATCGGGCTTGGTCCTTGGGGGATGGGATGCGGTTTCGGCAGTGGGTCGATGCGGGAGGGAGCCTCTCGTATGCGTTGATCGACGAGGCGACTGGCATCGCTGCCCTCGTCGATCCGGTGGCATCGCTCGAGGCGGCGTACGTCGAGCTGGCGCACGAGCACCGGCTGCGAATCGCCTACGTCCTCCACACCCGAATCACGGCGGACTCGGGCGGGATCGCCGCGACCTCCGACCGCTACGCCGACCTGGCAGCGTCCCTCGGGCTGCGTATCGCGCCGGATCAGGCGCTCGCGGCCCACCGCGACGCGCTGTGGGAGCGGCTCGGCTGTCCCCGTATCGGCCCGCGGAGCAGCTGGATCCCCGACGAGTCGAACGCCGGAGGCGCACCGACGCTCGTGCAGGTCGACCGCTCGCTGTTCGAGATCCGAGCGCGAACCGCGATCGCGCAGGGAATGGAGTGGTTCGTCACCGATGCGGGCGGGGCCTTCGCCTCTCCGATCCGGATCGCCTACGACGGGATCCGGGTGCTCCTGGGCAACGAGATCATCGACGGCATCGCGTGCCCTCGGAGCCCGGGCGCCCTCGTCTATCGCTGGCGCGATCGCCTGTTCAACGGGGGCTCGGTGGCCGGCGTGGTGCGCGCGCGCGTGCCACAGTGGGCGTCCACGCTCCCGGACGAGACGCTGGTGTATCCGGGCCGCGTCGAGGCCGGGCTCCGCGTGGCCTCGCTCGGTCAGATCACCACGCTCGACCAGCCCGCGGTCGACGCCCCCGCCCCCCTCCCCGACGGTACGCCGCATCCCGGTGGGTTTCGCGAGATCGACCCCGACGCGGCGCGCGCGGCGCTGTCTCGGCTGGTGGTGATCGACATCAGTGACCCCCGTGCGGCGACCCACCGGATCCCCGGGGCGTGCTCGATCCGCACCCAGGAGATCCCCAAGGTCGCGGGCGACTGGCCGCGCGATCGGCCGATCCTCGTGGTCTCGGAGACGGGCATGCGCTGCGAGACAGCCAGCCGGATGCTCCAACACATGGGCTTCACCTGGGTCTACCGCCTGATCGGAGGCCTCGAGCTGTGGCGCGAGAGCGACCTCCCCCTCCAACCCATCCTCTCCCAGCGCAGCGCCTGAGACCCGGAGTTCGCATGGCCCGCATCAACGCAGCAAAGCGCCAGATGACCGTGAAGGTGGTCTACTACGGCCCCGGTCTGTCCGGGAAGACCACGAACCTGCTCTGCCTGCACGCCGCCTACCCCTCGGCGCTGCGCGGCGAGCTGGTCAAGCTCGACACCGAGACCGAGCGCACGCTCTTCTTCGACTACTTCCCCGCGGAGCTCGGCGAGATCGCGGGCTATCGCCTCAAGGCGGATCTGTTCACCGTGCCCGGGCAGTCGTTCTACAACGCGACCCGGCGTGCGGTGCTCGAGTCGGTCGACGGGATCGTGTTCGTCGCGGACTCCCTCCCCGAGCGCGAGGAGGCGAACGTGGTCGCGCTGGAGAACCTGCGCGACAACCTCGAGCGCATGGGCCGGACGCTCGAGACGATCCCGCTCGTGTTCCAGTGGAACAAGCGTGACGTGCCCGGCGCGACGCCCGAGCGGCGGCTGCAGAAGCTGCTCAACCCGAGCGGGCGTCCAGCGGTTGCCGCGATGGCAGCCCAGGGAACGGGCGTGTGGGAGACGCAGTCGGCCATCCTCAAGGACGTCCTCGACGACCTGCGGGCCCGCGCGCGTCAGGGGCGCGCGCATGGCTGAGCTGCTCCGAGGCGACCTGCGCCGCATCGGCATCCCCTCGGTCCTGCAGCTCGCGGAGGCCGAGTCGGTCACCGGGCGCATCGAGGTCGAGGGCTGTGGCGTGATCGACGTCTGGGAGGGCCAGCCGGTGCAGGCCCGGTGCGCGTCGCTCGACGGACTGAGCGCGTTCCTCGAGATCTTCCTGCTGCCCTCCGAGTCGTTCCGGGTCGTAGCCGACCCGGGCGTCGAGGGCAGGCCGCTCGGGGCCGTGGTGGGGCTGATCATGGAGGGCTGCCGCCTCGCCGACGAGTGGCGCCGCATCGCGGCGCTTCCGCTCGCCGCGGTGGAGGAGGCAGCACACGAGCCGGTGCCGGCTCCGATGGATCGCGTGCTCCCCTACCTCGCGTCCGAGCCGTCGGTCGAGCATGCGGTGCTGCGGGCGGGCGTCGCGCGCGCGAACTCGATCGACCCGCTCCTCGACCTGCTCCACCGCGGTCACCTGCGCGAGCGCACGCGTCCGCCTGCGCCCACACGCGTCGAGGCGGCGCCGAAGCCCGACTACTACGTCGCGATGGAGCGCGGTCGCGCGCTCCTCAGAGACGGGTCCTTCGACGCGGCGCTCGCCGCGTTCGAGGCCGCGCTGCGCGCGCGCCCGAACGACCGGGTCGCGCTGCAGAACCTTCGCCGGGTCCGACAGGTGCAGGAGGGCTCCGATGGGGGCCTCCTGCGCTGGTTTCGAGCCCGAACCTAGGGGGTGCGTCGTGCACCCCATCCCCCCAACGCTCGCAAGGAGTCTCCATGAGTCGCGCTGAACAGATCGCCAAGACCATCCGAACCCTCTCCACCAACACGCCCGACGTCCAAGCCGCCGCGGTCATCGACAACGACGGGCTGATGATCGCGTCGGCGCTGCCCCAGGACGTCGACGAGGACTCCGTCGCGGCGATGTCGGCGGCGATGCTCGGACTCGGTGAGCGCATCGTCGGCGAGCTGAAGCGCGGCACCTTCGAGCTGGTCTCGCTGCGCGGCGACGCCGGCTACGTCATCCTCGCCCGCTGTGGCCCGGACGCGGTCCTCTCCGTCCTCGCCGACAAGGGCGCGAAGCTGGGTCTGATCTTCCTCGACACCGCGCGGGCCGCCAAGGAAGTGGCCCGGTTGCTCGGCTGATCGACATGGACGACCGGGGTATCGAGCGGCGGGTCACGGGCCTGCTGTCGGCCACCAACGAGCTGGGTGGCTACGTCATGTCGCTCGTGTGCACCGATCAGGGTCTCCTGGTCGCGTGCGCCGGCGATCCAGTCCGCGGCGAGGAAGTCGCTGGCTTCACCAGCCTCTTCGACGACATCGTTCGACGAGCGGAGCGCGATCTGGCGGTCCGTCGCGTCGACGAGGTCACGCTGCACGATCCCGGTCGTGGTCGGCTGGTGGTCCGGCCGCTGCTGGCCGGTTCGCACGGGCGGTTCTTCCTCGTGGTGCGTGCGCCGTCCGATCGGGCGTGGCGTCGCAACACGAACACGCTCTGCAGGCTGCTCGTCGACCTGCTGCAGCCCCTCGTCGATCTCGAGGAGACGGCATGAGCCGAGCGGTCGACACCGGGTTCTCCGAGTCGGACTTCGACGCGCTGATCGCGTTCGGCGAGGTGGATCAGGAGCAAGAGAACCTCGAGCTCCACCGCCTCTCGCGGCGCATCAGCGCACAGTACGCGGACGTCCTCGCCGGCTTCAGCCGGCAGGCGTTCGGCGGCGCCGCGAGCGCGAGCATGGTGCAGCAGGTCACCGCCGCGGTCGACGCGCTGCGGCGTCTCGCGACGTCAGCCGGTGACGTCGAGCTCGCGGCGATGCTCGAGCGCCTGAGCGTCCTCGTCCCCGAGCACGACGTCCGCGGCGCACACGCGCGCCGCAGGTTCATGCGCGCGCTTCGGGAGTGGGTGCTCGCGTTCGCCGCGCTGCTGCCGCCCGAGGACGCCGCGCGGCTGCACGACATGGTCGTGTACGACCGCCGGTCGCTGCCGCTCCTCGACGAGCTCGCCAAGCTCCACGGGATCGGACCCAAGCGACTCGAGCGCCTCTACTGCGCGGGCCTGTTCACCGTGGAGGCGGTGGGTGCCGCCGACCCCCACGAGGTGGCCCAGGTGACCGGGCTGCCGAGACCGCTCGCCCATCGCGTCGTCGAGGGCGCGATCCGCTTTGCAGACGAAGAGCGTCGTCGCTGTGTCTCCGAGCTGCGTCGGCACGCCTCCGAGATCGGCCACCTGCTGGCAGCGCGCGGTGGACTCCCAGACATGTCCTCGGAGCTGGTCGGCGAGGCGCGGGCGGCGCTCGAGGACCTGCGCGCCGCGTTGGCCCGAGTGGAATCCTCACACAGGAGCGATGATGAAGTGGAGTGAGCTGATCGCGCAGGTGTCGACGACCTCTGGCCTGGATCCTCAGCTGATCCGGGACGTGCTCGGCGTCGCCATGGAGGTGTCGGTCGCGGCGCTGGCGCGCGGCGAAGAGGTGAACCTGCGTCGCCTGGGCACCCTGAAGACGACGTGGCGCGCGCAGCAGGTGGTCCGGTCGATCCACCACGAGCGCCGGATGCTGATCGGCGGGCGCTACACGGTCCGCTTCCAGCCCTCGCGGGGGCTCAAGCAGCAGGTCGCCGCACGCACGCCCCAGCACTGGCGCTCCGAGGCGCATCAGTCGGCGTGGCGGCTCGCCGAGACGCTCATCTCCGACCTCGCGATGTACCACCGCGAGCGCGCTCCGCGCGACCTCGACCCCGAGCTCCCCGACGCCCAGGTCGACGCGCGCTGTCGCGCGGCCTTCGGCGCGCTGTGGGACGGCGCGCGTCGCGCCCTCGGACAGGGCGTGCCCGAGCAGGTGCGCGCGGAGGTCGACTACCTGGCGCAAGCCGCCCGCAGGCGCTGGGCCGCCTGATTGGCGCCAGCGTGGCTCCGGGTGCGGCGTTTCGTGACGCCCGGAGCCCCCATTTTCCCTACCCCCCAACCTCATGGAGTGTGCATGACCCAGCCATCCGCTGTGTTCGACGAGATGAAGCAGTTCCTCGACTTCGGTGACGACGATGTGGCGAACCTGAGCGCGCTCGTGCCCGTGTTCGCGAAGCACGGACCCGAGATCACCGACGCGTTCTACGCCACCCTCGCTCGGTTCCCGACCACGGCTGCCCTCATCGAGGGGCGAATCGACGGTCTGAAGCAGACCCACGCGCGGTGGATGGGCGAGCTCTTCGCCGGCGACTATGGCCCGGAATACCTCGAGTCCCGCATGCGCGTCGGGAAGGTCCACGTGAAGATCGGCCTCCCTCCCTACTATGTCGAGGTCGTCATGTCGGTGATCCGCGCGGGCGGGCTCGAGGCGATCCAGGCCGAGGTGAGCGACAAGGCACGCGCCGCCGATCTGTACCGCAGCTTGGTGAAGATCCTCGATCTCGACCTGCTGATCATCAACCTGGCGTACGCCGAGGAGCGCCTGGATCGGATGTCGTCGATTACAGGGATGAGTCGGAAGCTGGTGGAGAACCTGATCCGCAAGGCTGGTTAAGGCGCGCGTCGACGGGCTTCAGCTATCGATTGGGAGCCCAGGCCAACGGAGGCGTGATCTCGACCCAGCGGTTCATGGAGGAGCACCTGCATGCGCTCATGCATGCAGTGCGTGACCTCCCCGACGCGATCTTGTTCGCCGTGGACCACGAGCAACGCGTGGTCCTGTGGAGCGAGGGGGCGCGTCGGGTGTTCGGTCGCGCGGGCGACGACGTGCTCGGGCACCACTGCCTGCGGGGCGTTCCCGCTCAGCAGTGCCTCGGCCAGTGTCCGCTCCGCACGACGCGTCGCGTCGTCCATGACACGGTGCGGGTGACGCGATCGGGAGGGGCCGTCGTCGAGCTGGCGCGGACGCTCTACCCGGTGTGGAGCGACGAGGAGCGGCCCGTGTTCCTCGGGGGCGTCGAGGTGCTCACCGAGCCCGCTCCGCTGGTCCTCGCGTCCCGGGCGGAGCAGGCGGCCCCCTCGGTCGCGGCGCGGTCCGAGGCGATGCTCGAGGCGCTCGCCGTGGCACGGGCGATCGCCGGCACGCGACTGCCCGTCCACATCGAGGCCGAGCCGGGAACGGAGCGCAACCGGATCGCGCGCCTGATCCACCGACACAGTGGCCAGGAGGGCGCATTCGTGCACCTGCACGGCGCCCAGGTCGGGCTGGCGCACCTCGAGCGTCGGCAGGCGAGCGCCACCCTCTACATCGAGGAGCTCGCGCACGTCGCGCCGTCCCTGCAGGGCGTGCTCGCGTCGATCCTCACCGATGCCTACGACCCGGACGCCGCGACGCCCCGGTTCATCTCCAGCGGCCCCCGGTCGCTGACCGAGGAGGTCCGCGCCGGGCGGCTGTCGCCGGAGCTCCACCGGGTGCTGGGTCCCGCGATGGTCGCGCTGCCGCCGCTGCGCGAGCGCCCCGACGACGTCAAGGCGGTGGTGCAGCACGCGCTCGTCGAGGCGAGCGCCCGGAGTGGCCGTCAGGTCCTGCGCGTGGAACCGGCCGCGTGCGAGGCCTTGCTCGCTTACTGCTGGCCCGGCAACGAGTTCGAGCTGCGGGCCGCGATCGAGTACGCGCTCCACATGGGGAGCTCGACGACGCTCCGCCTCGACGAGCTACCGGCGGCGGTGCGCGACGGCGGCCCGAGCTGGCACCCGGACGCGACCGTCGCAGATGATCGCGAGCGGCGCCAGATCGAGCAAGCGCTGCGCGACCACGACGGGCGCGTGACCCTGGCCGCTGACGCCCTGGGCATGAGTCGCTCGACGCTGTGGCGCAAGCGACGTCGCTACGGGGTCTGATCGGACGGGCGGCCCCTCGCTCCCCGAGCGGGATCCAGGCAACTCCCGCCGATCCAGGATCTCAGCGAGGGCCAGGAGCAAGATGGGGTTCGGCACCGGGGTACCCTCCTGCTCACGCCGTATCCAACTCTCGCGAGCGTGCCGGCACAACTTCGGGAAACGTGCCACGCGCACGACGGACGCGTCGGCGCCGGAAGCGTCACCCGGCCAATCCTACGGTCCATGCTTGCATATAGGAGAGGCCTCGCCTATGCTCGGCACACGTCGAAGGGGTCCGGCCATGGGTGTGAATGCGGTCCGTGGGAGAGGCGTGTCGCAAGCGGAGGTGGGTGTCCAGCGCCGCGCCGATCCCCTCGGCAGCGCGATGCACGACCCCCTGGGTGGGGACGCCCTCGTCGATCCCCTCGCGGCCCCGGCACGAGGCTTCGCGAACGCGGGCATGGACGCCGACGCCGACGAGCTGTTCAGCTTCGACCGACAAAAGGCGGGCCCCCTCAAGCCGCAGGACGCGGCTGCCGTCCCGGGCGCCGCCGAGCGCCTGCCCGACTCGACCGGCGCCGCGAAGTACGGCACGGTGCTCGGCATCGCAGGCGCCTCGTTCGGGACCGGCGCGGGCCTGCAGAGCGGGGCGGGCCTCGGCGGCGCCCAGGCCTATGGAGGGGGCGGCGCCACCGGGTTCCTCGGCGCGGCCAGCATGGGCGACGCGGCGATGGGCATCCGCTCCGGCTACGGCAGGAAGGCGGCCGCGCGGAAGTCGGGCGACAAGGCCGGCGAGCGGCTCGGCCAGGAGAAGATGGAAGAGTCCGGCTGGGGCGTCGCGGCGGGCGGTCTCGGCGCCGCGAAGTCCGGCGTCGACATCGCGACCGTGCAGGCCGGGGGCAAGGTGCTCGGGGCGACCCAGAACGCCGCGGATCTCTCGGCGGCCGCGGGCAACGCGCTCAGCGTCGCGGGCGCGGCCACCGGCATCGCCGGCAGCGCCGTCAGCTTCGTCCAGGCCGCCTACCACGGCGGCAAGGCGATCGGCACCTGGAAGGCCGCGGCGGCCGCGGCCAAGGACATCAAGACCGCGGCGGGGCAGCGGTGGCACCAGCGCGCGGTGAACCGCGCCCAGGCCAAGACCGCGCTGCAGGGCGTGAAGCTGGCCGCTGCCGCCATCGGCGTCGCCGCGGGGGTGTTGGCGCTGGTGTCCAACCCGGTCGGGTGGGCCATCGGCATCGCCGCCGCCGTCACGATGGGCGCGATCGCGCTCGGCAAGCTCGGGGGCAAGGTCAAGCGCGCGTACGACCAGAAGCAGGCCGCGAAGAAGGTCGACGCGAAGAAGGCGGAGGAGGACAAGAACCCGGCCGAGAAGGAGGGGCTGCCGTCTGCCGACGCCATCGACGACCCCAAGCGCAAGCGGGTGCGCGGCATGGCCGACGAGGCAGCCGCCCTGTGCTCGACCAACGCGGCGATCGCCCGGGAGATGCGCGGTGCCGTCGGCAAGGGTCAAAAGGCGTTCCGCAACTTCCATGCGGCCGCCGCCTCATCGCCCGACGAGATCGCCGAGTACCGCGACGCCCTGATCGTCCTCGGCGTGCTGGACGTCACCGAGGACCAGGCCGCCAGCGAGTCGGGCCAGGAGCTGGTCGAGAACAAGCTAAGCGCCGTCTCGGGGCTGTGAGGTGACACCCCTCGCCGAGGTCGGCGCCGCGCTGCAGGAGGCGGGCCACGAGATCCTGCTTCAGCCGGGTCACGCGGACCGCCCCGACCAGCTCTTCGTCGCCTTCACGATCGACGCGCTGCCGACGCCGCTGCACCTCCAGTTGCTCTACCTGCCCGACACGCAGGATCCGGCGCTGCTCCAGTTCTTCGTGCAGATCGCGACCGAGGTGGAGGACGACGGCAACCTGGGCCGCTTCGTCCACGTCCTCAACCCGCACCTGCCGGTCCCGGGCTTCGAGCTCTCCGAGGCCCGCAAGCTCCTGTACTACCGCCACGTCCGCGTCTGCCCCGGCGACGATCTGGACGGCGCCGTCACCACCGCGTTGATGGTGATCTACCTCGTCGGTCGCTTCGCCCCGCTCCTCCAGGAGGCCGTGCGCGGACGCTCGCTCGACGACTCCCTGCGCGCCCTCGACGCCGACGTCGCGTAGCGCCCCGTTCGGGGCGTCGGCCCGAGCACACCACCTGGGAGCGACGCTCGCACCGCCGACGCTCCGGTCGCGCACCACACGCTTTGCGAAGCAAGAACCTTGGTGATCACCTCGCACGGCCGTTCCGCATCGATTCAAGCGACATCGGTATCGCATTATGCTATCAACGCTCCACCGCCTGAACCGAGGATCGGAACCATGGACCCGAGCACCGTCGCCATCGCCGTCCACCGTGGGGGGCAGGTCGCCACCTGGGTCGTCCTGCTCTCGCTGCTCGGCTCGGTCCTGTTCGCGCTCGCGATGGTGGTCGGGAACTGGAACACCGTCGGCGTCTGACCGACTCACCCCACGCACCGGGCCTGCGGGACCCCGCTCGAGGGAACGAACGTGACCAAGCAACACACCCGCTTCTTCTTCCTGATCGGCACGCTGCTGTTCGCGCTCGTGTTCATCGGGCTCACCATCGACACGCACCGGCAGATCCCGACGTTGACCAACGCCGAGAACATCACGCCCGAGGTGATCGCGGGTCAGCACGTGTGGCACGCGGGCAACTGCAT
Source organism: uncultured Enterobacteriaceae bacterium (assembly GCA_964419905.1). GTDB lineage: Bacteria > Myxococcota_A > UBA796 > UBA796 > JAFDJI01. Next base: position 2,697 of record CAYQSE010000002.1, on the reverse strand, counting down.
CAACTGCCACACGCTGTTCGGCGAGGGCGCCTACTACGCGCCCGATCTCACCAAGATCACCGATCAGCGCGGGGACGCCTACCTCACCGCGTTCCTGAAGGACCCCGCGCGCTTCTACTCCGAGGAGGTCCACCGCCGGCTGATGCCGAACCCCAACCTCAGCGACGACGAGATCGCCCAGGTGATCGCGTTCCTGAAGTGGTCGGCGGCGGTCGACAACCAGGGGTGGCCGCCGCGCCCGATCCGCGTCACTGGCTCGCTCCAGGGCGCGCACGCGGCGACGGCGAGCGCGTCCGCGTCCGACGATCCGGTGGCGAAGGGCGAGGCGCTGTTCGGCGCCGTCCCGCCCGGCTGCGTCGCGTGCCACTCCACCCAGCCGGGCGTGGTGCTCGCGGGGCCGTCGATGGCGGGGCTGGTCGGTCGCGCCGAGGCGGTCCTCGCGAGCGGCGCCTACGCCGGCGAAGCCACCACGGTCGAGGGCTTCATCCGCGAGTCCATCCTCGCGCCGAGCGCGCACATCCCCGATGTCGCCAACTTCCGCAGCGGCGACGTGTCGCTCATGCCCGCCAACTACGGTGAGACCCTCGCGTCCGAGCAGATCGACGCGCTGGTCGCATACCTCCTCACCCTCCGGTAGGGGCCTCCCATGCGCTTTCGCACGCAACTGGTCGCGTATCCGTACTTCGCGGTGGCGATGATCCTGTTCGCCCTGCAGATCGTCTTCGGGCTGCTGATCGCCTCGAAGTACCTCGGCCCCGACCCGCTCCTCGAGTGGCTGCCGTTCGACCGCGCAAAGGCGATGCACACGAACCTGCTGATCGTGTGGGTGCTCACCGGCTTCATGGGCGCGGCCTACTGGGTCGTCCCCGAGGAGTCCCGCACCGAAATCTACAGCGTGAAGCTCGCCTACCTGCAGCTCGTGGTGTGGTCGCTGATGGGGCTCGTCACCGTCGTCGGCTACGCGTTCGGGTGGACGGCCGGCAACAAGCTCCTCGAGCAGCCCTACCCGATGAAGCTGATCATCGTCGCGGTGATGCTGCTGTTCCTGTTCAACATCGGGATGACCATCCGAAAGGGCGGGCGGTGGACCACGACGGAGCTGGTGCTGTTCGCGGGGCTGTTCTGCGCGGCCCTCCTCTACCTCCCGGCGCTCGTGGCGTGGGACAACTACACGATCGCCACGTTCTACCGGTGGTGGACGATCCACCTGTGGGTCGAGGGCGTATGGGAGATGGTCCAGGCCTCCCTGCTCGCCTACCTGCTGATCCGCCTGTCGGGCGCCGATCGCGAGGTGATGGAGAAGTGGCTGTACGTGATCGTCGGCCTGGTGTTCATCGCCGGCATCCTCGGGACCGCGCACCACTACTACTGGATCGGGGTGCCCCGGTACTGGCTGCCGATCGGCGGAATGTTCAGCGCGCTCGAGCCGCTCGCGCTGTTCGGGATGGCGATGTACGCCTACTACGCGATGCGGCGCTCGGGCCTGCAGCACCCGAACAGCCTGGCGCTGCACTGGACCGTCGGCAGCGCGGTGTTCACCGCGTTCGGCGCCGGTCTCCTCGGGCTCGCGCACACGTGGCCGTCCGTGAACCAGTGGACGCACGGCACGCTGATCACCCCGATGCACGGCCACGCGGCGTTCTTCGGCGCGTACGTGATGATCGTGCTCGCGGTGATCACCTACATGATGCCGGTCATCACCGGGCGCGAAGACAAGCCCACCAGCGCGGTCGGCATGGCGGCGTTCTGGCTCCAGGTGGCCGGGATGTTCGGGATGACCCTCGCGTTCGCCGTGGCCGGCGTGGCTCAGGTCTACCTCGAGCGCATCCTCGGACAGGGCTACATCGAGACGCAGCACCAGATCCAGGTCCACTTCATGATGCTGATCGGCGCGGGCACGATCTTCACGCTCGGGGTGGCGCTGTTCGTCTTCGAGTTCTTCCGCTACGCGCCGGTCCCGGTAGCCCTCGCCGAGGCGTCCGAGGACGACGCCGCGGCCGTGGCCTGAGCCGGATGGATCAGGCGACGGGCGACCCCACGGATCCGACGTCTGCCCACACCGACGGGCTCCGGTGGCTCGCGCGGGAGCCGTACTACCACCCGCTCGGCGACGAGCTCGAGGTGTTCCTCGCAGCCCACGCGTGCGGGCACGCCGTCCTGCTGCGCGGGCCGACCGGCTGCGGGAAGACGCGCTTCGTCGAGCACATGGCGTGGCGGCTGAAGCGCCCGATCGTGACCGTCGCGTGCCACGACGACCTGTCGGCGAGCGATCTGACCGGACGCTACCTGATCGAGGACGGGCAGACCCGGTGGCGGGACGGTCCGCTCACCGCCGCCGCCCGCCACGGCGCGATCTGCTACCTCGACGAGGTGGTCGAGGCGCGGCAGGACACGGTCGTCGTGATCCATCCGCTCGCGGACGACCGCCGGATCCTGCCGGTCGAGAAGACGGGCGAGGTGGTCGAGGCCGCGCCCGGCTTTCAGCTCGTGGTCTCGTTCAACCCCGGCTATCAGCACGCGATGAAGGACCTGAAGCCGAGCACGCGCCAGCGCTTCGTCACGCTCGACTTCGACTTCCCGTCGCCGGAGATCGAGGCGGCGATCGTCGCGCACGAGAGCCGCGTGGCGCCGGACATCGCGCGCGCGCTGGTCCGACTCGCGGGACGCATCCGCAACCTGCGCGACAAGGGGCTGGCC
>CAYQSE010000001.1:41670-86286 GCA_964419905.1 uncultured Enterobacteriaceae bacterium | reverse complement strand
CCAGCCTCGAGGTGCATCCCGGCCTTGGCCTTGTCGCGGAAGATGCCGGTGCACTCGAGCACGACGTCGACGCCGAGCTCGCCCCAGGGGAGCTTGCTCGGATCGCGCTCGGCGGACGAGCCGAGGCGCTTGCCGTCGATGTAGAGCGCGTCCTCGTCGTGCGTCACCGTCTTCCAACGACCGAACACGGTGTCGTGCCCGAGGAGGTAGGCCAGCATCTCGTTGGAGGTGAGGTCGTTGACGTGGACGAACTCGACGTCGTCGCGGTCCCACGCGGCGCGGACGATGTTGCGACCGATGCGGCCGAAGCCGTTGATGCCGATACGAAGTGCCATGATGGTCCTCTGGGGTTCGGGGAAGGAGTGGGCATACCGCGCCGGACAGGGGGGAACAAGCCGCCCGACGACGGCATCGCGCGCGGATCGGACGGCCGCCGCCGGGTTACCAGGGGCGCGCGGAGGGTGCCGTGGCTTTGCTCGTCGGGAACGTCCCGTGGCCGGGAGAGGAGGGCGATCCCACGCCCGCGCTGGCCGCGCGCCTCGAGATCGCGCCGGACGCGATCGTCGCGTCGTCGCTGATCAAGAAGAGCCTGGACGCGCGCCGGGCCGAGCCGACGTGGTTCGCGCTGTACCGCGTCGAGGTCGAGGACGAGGCTGAGGTCCTGCACCGCGCCCCCGCCTCGGTGCGCGCCTGGAACGAGCGCGACGACCTCCGCTATGGCCGGGTCGACTGGCACCCGGCGCCGCGCGCGTGGGGCGACGCGCGGCCGATCGTGGTCGGTGCGGGGCCGGCGGGGCTGTTCGCCGCGCTCGTGCTCGCCGAGAGCGGGGCGCGCGTGCTGGTGCTCGAGCGCGGCGAGCCGGTCGAGGACCGCGTGCGCACGGTCAACGACAACTGGCGGGGGCGGGCGCCGCTCGATCCGCAGAGCAACGTCGTGTTCGGCGAGGGCGGCGCGGGCACGTTCAGCGACGGGAAGATCTACACGCGGCGGCGTGACGGCGACCTCGGCTACATCTTTCGACGCCTCGTCGACTTCGGCGCCGATCCCGGCATCCTCCAGGAGTCGTGGGCGCACCTCGGCACCGACAAGGTCCGCGCCATCCTGCCGCGGTTTCGCGAGCGGCTGCTCGCGCTGGGCGCGGAGATCCGGTTCCGCGCGCAGGTGCGCGATCTGGTCGTCGAGGACGGCGCGTGCCGGGGCGTCGTGCTCGCGGACGGCACCGTCGAGCGCGGACACCCGGTGATCGTCGCGGCGGGCCACTCTGCGCGTGACACGGCCGAGGCGCTGCTGCGCGCCGGCGTGCACGCCGAGGCGCGTCCGATCGCCGTCGGCGCGCGGATCGAGCACCCCCAAGGGCTCGTGGACGCCGCCCGCTACAAGGGCGAGCGGGGCGATCTGCCGCCAGCGAGCTACCGCCTCGCGTTCAATCCCCCCGACGGGCGCCGCGCGCACACCTTCTGCATGTGTCCCGGCGGCATGGTCGTCCCGGCGACGAACCACCCCGGACGCGTCGTGGTGAACGGGATGTCGTTCGCCGCGCGGCGCGCGTTCTGGGCCAACTCGGCGATCATCGTCGAGGTCGGCCCCGAGGACTACGGCGGGGACGGCCCGCTCGCGGGCTACGCGTGGCAGGACGCGATCGAGCGGGCGTGCTTCGAGGCGGCGGGCGGCGACTATCGCGCGCCGGCGCAGCGGGTCGTCGACCTGCTCGCGGGCCGCGCGTCCACCGAGCTGCCGCGCACCAGCTTCCCGCAGGGCGTCACGCCCGTGGATCTCCGCGCGGTGCTGCCCGCGCCGGTGATCGAGGGCATGATCGCGGCCATCCGACACTTCGACGAGACGCTGCCCGGCTTCGCGGGGCCGGACGCGGTGCTGATCGCGCCCGAGACGCGCACGACGTCGCCGGTGCGCTTCCTGCGCGACGAGCGCTCCTGCGCGATCGGGGTGACCGAGCTGTACCCGGTCGGCGAGGGCGCCGGCTATGGCGGCGGCATCGTGTCGTGCGCCCTCGACGGATTCCGCGCCGCGCGGGCGATCACCGAGGCGATGCCACCCGCGTGATCGCGACAGCGCGACCTGTGGATAACTTCTGTGGGTTTCTCGGCTAGACGCCCGTGGTGAGGGGGTGAGCTGCCCCTCCGAGCAGGTGTTCAAAGTTTGAACACGGTCAAGATCCGCGTCAGATCACGATGCGGGGGTTGCGCGCGCCACGGACACGAGGCAGCGTGACAGCGTCCGCCGTCTGTCGCCCTGTGGATAACTCTGGGGACGGATCGTGGAAACGAAACATGCCGCCCTCCGTGAACGGAGGGCGGCATGTCGAGGAATGGAGCGGGTGACGAGAGTCGAACTCGCGACAACCAGCATGGCAAGCTGGCGCTCTACCAACTGAGCTACACCCGCAGCAGCGGCCGTCTGTTAACCGTCCCGGGTTGGGTGTCAAGGAAAGCGGGCAGGCGATCAACCCGCCCGGCGCGCGATCCGCGTCAGGATCTCGCGTCGCTCGGGATCGTCCTCGGTCGAAAGCGCAAGCTCGGCCAGCGTGCGCAGGTGGGCGCCGAGCGCGGCACGCACCTCGGCCTCGTCGGTGCTCTCGAGGTCGAGCCCCCGCGACAGATCCAGCCACAGGGCGGGCCCCGGTGAGCCCCGCTCGACCACGGCCACGGGGAACGGCCCGGCGCCGACGCCGAGCAGGGCGTCGAGGAGGTCGAGCAGGGCCTGTGGGAAGGTCGGTCGGTGCAGGGCGACGTCGAGGTGGTCCAGGGCCTGCTTGGTCGCGACGACCTGCCACAGCGCCCCCAGGCGCCCCGCGTCGGGGTGCCACCGCGCCGCCGCGCCGAGGCCATCCACGCGGTCGAGCCCGCCGCACGTCGCGCACGACTCCGCGAGGCGCTCGGCGTGGATCGCCACCACGGCGCCGCCCGCCGCCCGGTCGTCCTGCGCGGCCGCGGTCAGCGCGGGTCGCGCGCGCGACAGCAGCGCACGGACTGGATCCTCCGCGCCCAGCTCGGCGGCGACCGAGGCGCGCCGTTCACGCCACGCGGCCTGCTCCTTGTCGCGATCGGCGGCGGCCTGGGCGAGCGCGAGGGTGGTCGCGCGCTCCAGGTCGGCCCAGCCGGCCTCGGCGGGCCCATCGGCGTTGCGCGCGCGGGCCTGGATCAGCGCACCGAGCGGCATCAGGCGGAGGCGGTCGTGCATCGGCGCGTCGAGCGCGTCCGCGACCGGTCCCAACGGGATGCCCGGGCCGTCGAGCCAGCCGGCCAGCACCCACGGATCGGCCGCGGCGAGCGCGCGGGAGCGCGCGGACCCCTGCCCGGCGAACACGTCCAGCGGCGAGCGCACCACCTGCGCGGCGCCGCGGTCGGGATCCGTCAGCGGGGTGAGCAGCGCCGTGATCTGGCGCGCCGTCTGCTCGTCGGCGGTGGGGTCGGCGAGCAGCCGTTCCGCGCGCGCGAGGCGTCGACCGCGACCGAGGGCCACGGCGGCGGTCCCGCGCACGCTCGCCTCGCCGTGGCCGAGCTGGCGCGCGCGCTCCTCGGCGTCGGGCCCCGCGGCGGCGGCGAGCCAGGCCGCGAGGTCCGGGTCGAAGCGGGCCGCGGTGTCCAGATCGACGCGGGGCTGGGATCGCGCGAGCGGATCACCGCGCAGCAGCGCCGCGAGCAGGTCGTCGCGGCTGGTCACCGGGCGGGACGCGACGACCTCCGCCGACTCGGGCTGCAGGTGCGCCGGCAGGGGCGCGCGTGGGCAGCCTGCGAGCGCCAGCAGCAGCAGCAAGCGGGGGTCACGCATCGCGGAGCGCCCGGTGCAGGCGTGACGGGAGCCCCGGCCCCTCGTAGATCAGCGCCGTGTAGAGCTGCACCGCGGCGCACCCCAGCGCCAGCAGCTCGGCGACCTGGTCCGCTCGCTCGATCCCGCCGACACCCACCACCGGCACCCGGCCGCCCGCCGCCTCGACCGCGACGCCGATCCGCGCGCGCGCCAGCGGCCACAGCGGTCGCCCGGACAGCCCGCCGGCCTCGCCCGGATCCCGGCTCAGCCCGTCGCGGCGGATCGTGGTGTTCGTCGCGACGATGCCTGCGACGCCGTGACGGCACGCCAGCTCGACCGCCTCGGCGAGCGCGTCCGGCGCGAGGTCCGGCGCCAGCTTCAGCAGCACCGGCGTCGCGTCCGCCTCGGCGAGCACCGCGTCGAGCACGCGCGCGAGCGCGTCGGAGTCCTGGAGCGAGCGCAGGCCCGGGGTGTTCGGCGACGAGACGTTGACGGTGAACCAGTCCGCCAGCCCGTGCAGCCGCCGCGCAGAGGTCGCGTAGTCGGCGGGCGCGTCCTCGAGCGGGGTGATCTTGCTCTTTCCGAGGTTCGCGCCAACCGGCACCGCGGGCCATCGGCCGCGCTCGCGCAGCGCGCGGAGCTGCCCGGCCAGCGCCTCGCTGCCGTGGTTGTTGAAGCCCATCCGGTTGATCACCGCGCGATCCGCCGGCAGACGGAACAGGCGCGGCCGCGGGTTGCCCGGCTGCGGGTGCGCGGTGACCGTCCCCACCTCGATCGAGCCGAAGCCCAGCGCCGCCCAGAACGGGATGGCCAGGCCGTCCTTGTCGAGGCCCGCCGCGAGGCCGACCGGTCCGGCCCAGCGAACCCCCGCGACGTCGCGCGCCTGCGCGGGCGAGGGGGCGCCGAGCGCGGCGCGGGCGAGCGCCGCGAGCGGGCGTCCGCCCGCGGACACCGTCTTCAGCGCCCAGGTGTGCGCGCGCTCGGCGTCGAGCCGGAACAGCGCCGCGCGGGTGAGGGGGTAGAGCGCGCTCACGACCCCTCCTGCTTCTCCTTGCGCGCCTTGCGTCGCAGCGGGCGGTTCGTCCACGCGTCGCGAAGCGTCGGGAGGTTGCCGCGGAAGTAGTCGAAGAACGAGGCCATCGTCACCAGCGTGACCACGAGCATCGTCCAGTAGGGCACGTCCTGGATCGCGGTCCAGCCCGGGTAGAGCTTGCCCAGGACCAGGAAGAGCAGGATGATCTGCGTGCCGACACCCTGCACGACGGCCTTGATCTTGCCGGACGGGCGCGCGGCGACGACGACCTCGCGCGTGGCCGCCACCGTGCGGAAGAAGCTGATCGCCGCGTCGCGGTAGAAGATGGCGATCACCATCCACAGCGCGGCGACGTCGATCGCGTACAGCCCGAGGAACAGCGTGTAGCGGGTGAACGCATCCGAGAACGGGTCGTAGAGCTTGCCGAAGTCGGTGACCTGGCCGTACTTGCGCGCGACCCAGCCGTCGAGCAGGTCCGAGGCCTCGAGTCCCAGCGCGAGGATCGCGGCGATCACGGTGCCCCAGAGCGTCTCGGTGACCAGGAAGGCCACCGCGACGGGCGCCATCGGCAGCCGCAGCGAGGTGATCACGTTCGGATCGATCGGGGCGCGGATCTTCACCATCACGCGAGGCTCTCCGGGCCCGAGTACGGCGCGCGTGGCGCGGGCCCCTCCGCAAGGTACTCCAGCGCGGAGCCGAGCGACAGGGCCAGCGTGAGCGCGCCGAGCGCGACCCCGACCGCCTGCCAGTCGAGCGCGATCCAGGGTCCGTGGAACAGCAGCACGGCGAGCGCGATACCCTCGAACGAGACCATCAGCCTACCCGCCCGGTTCGGCGCGTAGGTCAGCCCGCGGCGCCACGCCACGCTGAACCCCGCGGACACGATCAGGTCGCGCGCGAGGATCGTCCACGCGAGCCAGCCGGGGGCCCAGCCGACCCACCACAGCGCGACCCAGCACGCGTCGGTCAGCACCTTGTCGGACAGCGGATCGAGCCACTTGCCCACGTTGCTCGTCGCGCTGAGCACGCGCGCGAGCCAGCCGTCGATGAGATCGGTGAACACGGCAGCGACGAACACCCAGAACGCGAGTCGGTCGGGGAGGGGCCCCACCAGGATCCACACCACCACGAGGCCGGCGAGGCCGCGGCTCGCGGTGAGCAGGTTCGGGATCGCGCGAATCACCGCGGCCTCCTATCGCGTCGGGCGTGGCGACGGGACGCGCGATAGGCTGCTCCTCTTGCATCGGAGCGGCCCCATGGCAGAGCAGACCGATTTTCTCGTGGTCGGGAGCGGCGTGGCGGGCATGTGGTTCGCGCTGCAGGCCGCGCGCCTCGGGCGGGTCACGATCATCACGAAGGCGCTCCGCGAGGAGAGCAACAGCCGCTACGCGCAGGGCGGCATCGCGGCGGTCTGGTCCGATGACGACGACTACGACAACCACATCGAGGACACGCTGGTGGCCGGCGCGGGGCTGTGCCGCCGCGACGCGGTCGAGCAGACGGTGCGCGAGGGCCCCGCGCGCATCCACGACCTGATCGCGTTCGGCACGCGGTTCACCACGGTCGTCGGCGAGCCCGACAGCTACAGCCTGCACCGCGAGGGCGGCCACAGCCACCGGCGCATCCTGCACGCCGCCGATCTCACCGGCGCCGAGCTGGTGCGCGCGCTCGGCGAGGCGTGCGAGGCCGAGCCGAACATCACGATCTGCGAGCACCACGTCGCGGTGAACCTGATCACCGAGAACTGGCTCGCGCGGCGAAGCGGCGGGATCCCGCGCGAGGACGACCGGGTCCTCGGTGCCTACGTGCTCGACCTCTTGACCGACGAGGTGCGCGCGTACTCGGCGCGCGCGGTCGTGCTCGCCACGGGGGGGGCGGGCAAGGTCTACCTGTACACGACGAACCCGCGCGTGGCGACCGGCGACGGGATGGCGATGGCGTACCGGGCGGGCGCGGCGATGGCGAACATGGAGTTCGTGCAGTTCCACCCGACGTGCCTGCACCACCCCACCGAGCTGAGCTTCCTCATCAGCGAGGCGCTGCGCGGGGAGGGCGGCAAGCTGATCCTGCCGGACGGCCGCGCGTTCATGAAGGACTACGACGCGCGCGCGGATCTCGCGCCGCGCGACATCGTGGCTCGCGCGATCGACGCGGAGCTGAAGCGTCGCGGCATCGAGTGCGTGTACCTCGACATGCGGCACCTCTCGCGTGCGGACGCCGAGCGGATGTTCCCGAACATCGACGCGCGGCTCACGAGCCTCGGCCTGTACATGGACCGCGACCCGATCCCGGTGGTGCCCGCGGCCCACTACTTCTGCGGGGGGGTGCAGACCGACCTGTGGGGCGAGTCGTCGATCGAGAACCTGTTCGCGGTGGGCGAGGTGGCCTGCACCGGGCTGCACGGCGCCAACCGCCTCGCGTCCAACTCGCTGCTCGAGGCGGTGGTGTTCGCGCACAAGGCGGTCGAGCGGCTGGCCGAGCGGCTCCCGGCACTGCCGATCGTCGATGGCGTGCCCGAGTGGGACACCGGCTCGGCGAAGGACTCCGACGAGCTGGTGGTGATCACCCAGACCTGGGAGGAGATCCGGCGGTTCATGTGGAACTTTGTCGGCATCGTGCGCACGCATCGCCGGCTGAAGCGCGCGCAGCACCGTATTCAGCTCGTGCAGCGCGAGATCCAGCGGTACTACTGGGACTTCAAGCTCACCGCCGACCTGATCGAGCTGCGAAACCTCGCCACCGTGGCCGAGCTCGTCGTCGAGAGCGCGCTGCGTCGCCGCGAGAGCCGCGGGCTGCACTACACGCTCGACTTCCCCGAGGCCGATCCGCACTTCCTGCGCGACACGGTGCTGAAGCTGCCCCGGTTCTGAGCCGCGCTACTGCGGGCGCCGGAACGGGAGGACGAGGCCGCGGCTCGACGGGGGCGGCGGCGGCCGGGTGAAGTCGCGCTCCGCCTCGTGCGTGCACAGCGAGCACGCCTCGTGCACCGCGACGCGCCCGTTGCCGAGGTGCCGCGACGACAGCGCGAGCGCGCGCTGCTTGCAGCGCGGGCACCACGCGAACCGGTCGCGGCGCCCGCCGGCGAGGGTGACGGCGACGAGGCACTTCGGGCACTCGAGCACCTCGTAGGTGTGCGCCGGCGTGCTCGGCGCGATCACGTCGAGCGCGCCCTCGCACGCCGGACAGGTCCGGCTGTGACCGAGCACCAGCCGCATCGCGGTGGTGATCCCCACGGCGAGCAGCACCGTCAGCCCCAGCAGCGCGATCAGGTGCACGAGAGGAGGACCTCCGCGGACGGCCCCGTCCCGATGAGGGCCTCGAGCGCGTCGGGCTCCTTCTCGACCTGGGTGAGCACGTCGGGTTCGCCCTCGGTGACCAGCACGTCGTCCTCGATGCGGATCCCGCCGAACCCGAGCCAGGCGGCAGCGCGGTCGAAGTCGACCTGCCCGGCGAACCGCTCGCGGAGCGCAGCGTCACGCAGGATGGCGGGCACGACGTAGAACCCGGGCTCGATCGTGACCACCCACCCGGGCTGCAGCGGCAGGTCGAGGCGGAGGTAGCGGGTTCCGAACTGGGAAGGGCGGCCGGCGCCCGGCGGATACGCCGGTCGATCGCCGAAGTTCTCGAGGTCGTGCACGTCGAGGCCGAGCAGGTGGCCGACGCCGGGCGGGAAGAACACGCCGTGCGCGCCCGTCTCGAGCGCGTCGTCGGGCGCGCAGGTCAGCAGGCCCTCGTCGCGCAGCCAGGTCGCGAGGACGCGGCTCGCGGCGTCGTGCACCGCGCGGTAGCGCACGTCGGCACGGCACCGGTCGATGGCGACCCGCTGTGCCTCGAGCACGGCGTCGTAGGCGGCGCGCTGTCGTGGGTCGAACCGGCCCGAGACCGGCCAGGTGCGGGTGATGTCGACGCCATGGCCGCTGTCGACCTCGCCGCCGCCGTCGAGCAGCAGCAGGCGGCCCGCGTCGAGCGTGCCCTCGTGGTGGTGGTTGTGCAGCACCTCACCGCGCTGCGTGAGGATCGTGCCGTAGCCGGGCACGCAGCCGCGCGCGGCGAGCACCCCTTCGAACAGCGCGGCGAGCGCGCGCTCGGAGCCGCCGGGGTGCGTCGCGCGGATCACGGCGCGGTGCGCGGCGTCGGAGTGCTCGGCCGCGCGCCGCATGGCGGCGATCTCGTCGGCGTCCTTGGCGCGACGCATCGCGATCACCGCGTCCATCAACGCCTCGTCGCCGTGCGCCTCGCCGAAGCGGAGCGGGGTGCCGGTCAGGCGCGTCCCCAGCCGGTTGCGCTCCTCGTCGGGAACCGCGAGCACCCGCGCGCCGCGCGGCACCGACGCCTCGAGCGCGTGATCCGGGCGTACCGCGTCGACGCCGTAGACCGCGCGCAGGTCGTCGAGCGACGGCATCTCGCCGTGCCACAGCGCGTCGTCCGGATGTGGCTCGGGCAAGAACAGCGTGCAGCCGTCGGCGTCGAGCAGCGCGGCGGCGCCCGGGAGCGCGCAACCGATCAGGTAGAGGAAGGTGCTGTCCTGACGAAAGGGCAGCGGGGTCATCGGCAGGTTGCGCGCCCGCTCGGCGTTGCCGAGGAGCAGGATCGGCCCGGAGACCTCGTGGAGAAGCGACGCGCGGCGGCGGCGGAAGACGTCGGTGTGCATGGTCTGAGCGTATCCGCTCACAGCAGGTCGGACCGCCGGGTGAGCGCGTGGAGCGTGAGACCCGCCTCGGCGATGCGCGCCGCGGCGCCCTCCTCGCGCTCGACCACGGTGATGCACTGCACCACCTCGAGGCCTGCGGCGCGCGCCGCCTCGACGGCGGCGAGCAGCGAGCCCCCGGTGGTCGTCGTGTCCTCGACCACGGCGACGCGCGAGCCTGGCGGCAGGTTCGCGAGGCCCTCGACCCGCCCGGCGGTGCCATGCCCCTTCGCCTCTTTGCGGATCAGGAACGCGTGCAGCGTACGGCCCTGGCCCCAAGCGACGGCGGCGGTCGCGCACGCGATCGGATCTGCGCCGAGCGTCAGCCCGCCCACCCCGACCACGTCGGGATCGAGGTGCGCGAGCAGGAGGCGCGCGACACAGTGGGCGCCCTCGCCGTGTAGCGTCGTCTGGCGTGCGTCGACGTAGAAGTCGCTCTCTCGCCCGGAAGCGAGCACGAACCGCCCCCACTTCACCGAGCGCTCGCGGAGCAGCGCGACGAGCCGCGCGTGGTCGTCGGACATCAGGCCCCCGGCACGTGGCGCGCGAAGAACGCCACGGCCTGCGCGAGGATGTCGGCCTGCGCCGGCTCGTTGAGGATCTCGTGGTAGAGCCCCTCCCAGCGCCGCAGCTCGCATGGGCCGCCATACGCCGCCACGAAGCGCTCGATCGCCGCGGTGTTGACGATCCGATCGCCGGTGCCGTAGGCGACGTGCAGCGGGATCGTGCCGCTCTCGGCCATCGCGTGCACGCGCGCCATCGTCGCGAGCGCCTCGGTGAACCAGCGCGGGGTGATCGTCCCGTACACGAGGGGATCGACGTCGTAGGCCGCGACGACCGCCGGATCCGAGCAGATCAGGCGGCTGTCGATCTCGTTGGCCATCGACAGGCGCGGCAGCCAGCGCGACAGCGTCCGGGCCGCCGCGAGCTTCCACGCCGGGGCCTCCACGCCGACGCCGAGCAGCGGCGCCGACGCGAACACCGCCCACGCCTCGCCGTCACGCAGGTGGTCCAGCGTGACCAGGCCGCCCATCGAGTGGCACAGGATGGCGTGGGGACCCCCGATCGACCGCGCCGCAGCGCGCACGTCGTCGACGTACTGCTCCCAGCTGTCGACGTGCCCGCGCTTGCCGCCCGAGTGGCCGTGCCCACGCAGCTCGAGGCCGGTGGCGCGGAAGCCGGCCGCGGTGAGCGCGTCGGCGACGTGGACGTAGCGCCCCATGTGCTCGGCGAGGCCGTGCACGAGCAGGACGTCGCCGCGCGGGGGACCGTCCGGGGACCACCGGTAGGTGGCGAGCTCGGTGCCGTCCGCCGAGCGCAGGGTGAGGCGTTCCAGGGGCTACTCCTTGGAGAGCAACGCGAGCGAGAGCTCGGGGATCCACACGATCAGGATCAGGCAGACGAGCATGACCAGCAGGAAGGGGACCACGCTCTTGATCACGTCGACCAGCGGGCGCTCGAACACCGTGGACGCGACGAACAGGTTGATGCCCATCGGTGGCGTCAGGTAGCCCATCTCGAGGTTCACGATGAACATGATCCCGAAGTGGATGGGATGGATGTCATAGGCCACCGCGATCGGCGCGAGCAGGGGAGCGACGATCAGGATGGCCGACAGGATGTCCATCACCGTGCCGAGCAACAGCAGGAAGATGTTCACCATGATCAGGAAGCCGAGCTTGCTGTCGACGTTGGCCATCATCCACTCGGTGGCCTTCTCGGGGAGCTGCTCCCAGCTGAAGAACAGGTTCAGCGAGATGGCGAGCACCAGGATCAGGAACAGCGAGCCCATCATCACCGCGCTGTCGGTGATGATCTTCGGGATGTCGCGCGGCGAGAGCTCCCGGTAGACGACGAGCTCGATGAACAGCGCGTAGACGACGGCGACGGCCGCGGCCTCGGTGACGGTGAACGCGATGTGGACGTTCAGGCCGAGCGGGCGGAGATCGAAGAGGCCGTAGATGCCGCCGAGCACGACCACGGGCAACATCAGGCTCAGGAACCCGCGCGCGAAGGTGCGGCCGACGTTTCCGGCCCAGCTGCCCTGCATGTCGGGATCGTCGGTGAGGCTGTTGCGGAGCGTGGACACCATGCCCGGGCGCGGCCAGTTGACGTAGAGCGTGTAGACCGCGAGCGCGAACGCGATGAGCAGGCCGGGCAGGATGCCCGCCTTGAACATCTCGGTGACGTCGACGCCGCCCGCCTGCTGCACCGACGGGACGAAGCCCACGACGATGCTGTAGACGATCATCGGGATCGACGGCGGGATGATGATGCCGAGGCCGCCCGCGGTGGACAGTACGCCCATCGAGTAGCTCTCGGAGTAGCCGTCGCGGATCATCATCGGGAACATCAGCGAGCCGATCGCGATGACCGTGACCGGCGAGCTGCCGCTGATCGCCGCGAAGATCCCGCACGCGACGACGGCGCCGACGCCCAGGCCTCCGGGGAGATGCCCGATGAGCGCCCGCGCGAACGCGATCAGCTTCTTCGCCATCGTGCCTTGCGTCATCAGGTTGCCGGCGAGCACGAAGAACGGGATGGCGAGCAGCTCCTGCTTCTTCGTCGCCCCGAGCATGTCCTCGACGACCAGCTCGACCGACTTCGTCTGGATGAGCGTCCACGCCGCCACGGTGCCGACGCCGACGGCGACGAACAGCGGCGCGCCGACGAACACGAGCAGGATGCTCGCGAGCAGGATCATCCACCCGGTGCCGAGCCACAGCCCGAGCGCCATCGTGAGCAGCGCGCCGGGCACGATCCCCGCGAGGATCACGTCGGGCAGCCTGCGGCCGACCGCGGCGGGCGGCGGGACGCTCTCGTCGATCGGCGGCGTCCACAGGCGACCGAGGAACCGCAGCGCCATCACGCCGAACGTGACCGCGAGCACGAGGTTCGCGACCCACAGCGGGAAGTCGCCGCCGGGGGCGACGAAGCCGAGTGCGTGCGGCAAGGCGTCGAACTCGAGCCCGGCCTCGAACTGCGCGTCTTCCCACGCGTAGCGGTCGGCGTAGGTGGTGCCGGGGCCGTACTTCTCGCCGGGCATCAGCGCGACGATCAGGTTGACCGCTGGTGCCATGCCGGGCCACAGCGTGACACCGCCGAACGGCAGATCGGCGTTCTCGTAGATGGAGTGCCACGCGGCGCGCCCGAGCACGAAGCACAGCCCCGCGGACACCAGACCGGCAAAGCGCTTCACGAAGCGGGCCGACGGGCGGCTCAGCAGCCGCTCGGAGACGTCGACCGAGAGGTGACCGCCCTCGCGCGTGGCGACGGAAGCGCCGACGAACCCGACCAGCACCAGCATGAACAGCGCGAGGTTCATCTGGCCGGTGATCGTCCACAGCCCGCCGAGGTCCGTGCCGAGCATCGGGCGGAAGTCGCGCGCCAGGTACTCGTTGAACGCGAGCAGCGTCATCGAGAGGGTGGCGACGACGAGCACGAAGCGCTCGATCTTGTCTACGACGCGGTCGAGCAGCCGGGCGGTGTCCTCGACGACGATGACGAGGCCCACGACGAACAGCACCAGGGCGAGCCCGATGTTCTGTCCGGGCCCCGAGACGAACCAACGCCCGATGCCACGGAAGGCGTTGCCAATCCCACGGAAGAAGGCGTCGATGCCTCCGAACACCCGCCCGATGCTGGTCACGCGCCCCTCCTAGCGTGCGCGGCCCGCTTGGCCGCGCGACACCCTACACGACGCGGACCCGCCTAGCGGGCGCGATACGCGATCAGCGCCTTGTCGATGGTCTCGTACAGCGCGGTGGCGCCGATCCCCTCGGCGAACGAGCGGTGCATTCCCCGCGCCATCGTCGCGAACGCCTCGCGCTCGGCTGGCGTGAGCTCCACGACCTGGAGCGACTCCTTCATCAGCTCGACGATCGCCTCGTCCTCGGTGCGGATCGCGGCGCGGCCCTGGGTCGCGAGCGAGCGCTGGTCCATGAGCAGCTTCTGGAGGTCGGGCGTCAGCGTGTCGAACCAGCGCTTCGAGAAGATGACCGCCGCGGGCTGGTAGATGTGCCGCGTGAGCGTGTAGTACTCGAGCGCGTCGCCGAGCCCGCCGCTCATGATGTACAGCGCGGTGTTGTCGAGGCCGTCCACGACGTTGGACTGCAGCGACGTGAGCACCTCGGTCATCGGCTTCTGCACGGCCTGAGCGCCGTACAGGGCGTACATCGCCATGTGCACGTCGGACTCCTGGCTGCGCATCTTGAACGCCTTCAGGTCGTCCGGCGTGCGGATCGCGCGGCGCTTGGTGCCGAACGACCGCCACCCGTTCTCCGACCAGATCCCGAGCACGAAGCCGCGGCGCGCGAGCAGGTCGCTCATCGGCGCCCACAGCACGTTGTCGAGGATGTAGTCGGCCTCGTCGTTGTTGTTGAACAGGTAGGGGAGCTCGACGGTCTGGAGCTCCTTGAGCGCGCCGCCCTCGGCGATCGCCGCGGTGGTGACGCCGCAGCCCTGCAGGCGCTCGCCGCGGCGGGTCTCGCGGACCATCTCGACCTCGCCGAGCTGCCCGGCCGGTCGGATGATCACGTTGATCTTGCCGGCAGAGCCCTCCTCGACGTTCTTCTCGAACGTCTCGAGCATGTCCCACCACGGCGTGCCCTTGGGTGCGAGCGAGCCGATGTTCAGCTCGAACGGCCCCTGGGCCTGACCGGTGGTGGACGTGGCGAGGGCGAGGGCGACCGTGCAGGCCGCGACTGCGAGGGCGAGGGCGCGCTTCATGATCACTCTCCGGTGGCGAGGGCCTTCTTGGTGAACAGCTCGGACCGCTTCTCGATCAGGCGCTTGGCCTTCGCCTGCTCCATCGTGTTCTCGGGCGCCGTCTCGGGATCCTTGTTCGGATCGGCGTCGAGGACGCGCTTGAGATCGGCGTCGAACTCGGCCACCTTACCGAGCGGGACCGAGAGGAACTCGGCGCGCAGCACGTAGGTGCCGAGGTAGTCGGGCGCGCCCTCGATCGAGGCGGCGAAGTAGGCGCCAGACTTGTCGAAGTCCTGGCCGGCGAACGACGGCAGCGCCGCGTAGTAGGCGCCCCAGTAGCGGGCCGGGCCGAAGTGCCAGTACTCGGGCTCGAGCTCTTCGGCCTTCGAGATGTACGCCTTGACGGTCGGCAGGAACTTCAGGGTCTTGGACAGGCTCTGGGCCTTGGCCCACTTGCCGAGCGCGGTGGCGGTCCAGTACAGGCACGCCACGTCGTCCTTGGTCGCGTGCGCGACCGCGTCCTTCTCCTTGCCGCCGTCCGCGATCGCCTTGGCGAACGCCTCGTTCAGCGCGAGGCACTGGGTGCCGTACTCGATGGCCTTGCCCCAGCGCTCGACGGCCACGGTGGTGTCCGAGGTGAACGCGTCGCCGTGGAAGTACCAGCCGCGCACGAGGCGCTCGAGCGCGTGGCGGTTGGTCGGATCCTTCTCGAGGACGGTGGCGTAGCTGCCCAGCGCCAGGACCAGCTTCTCCTCGTCGACGCGGTCGTCCCAGGCGCTGTCGGCCTTCGAGAGCAGCAGGTCGGCCTCGCTGACGTTCGAGGCGGCCGAGCCGACGGTGTAGGTGCCGGGGTGCTTTCCGCAAGCGGTCAGGGCCGCGAGCAGCGCGAGGTGATGAAGCTTCATGGGGGGCCTCCTTCGGTCGTCCGGGTGCGCCGGGTGGGTACGCAGAAGGCGCCTTTTACGGGCTCTGGCGGTGTTTGTCAACGCGCGAGGCGGCGGCGTTGTTCCCGTTTCGGCGAACGGGCTTGCTGGCCGATTGCTAGGGGATGGGGCTCGGACTAGGGGAGGGCAGCCCCCCTCTGCCGCCGAGGTGACCGGTGCTGCAAGACGAGATCCCGCTCGCGTACACGTTCGACGACGTCCTGCTGGTGCCGCGGGAGAGTGACGTGCTGCCGCGCGACGTCGACGTCTCGACCCGGCTCGGCCCGACGCTGCGGCTCGACGTCCCGCTGCTGTCCGCCGCGATGGACACGGTGACCGAGGCGCAGATGGCGATCGCGATGTCGCGGCAGGGGGGCTTGGGCATCGTGCACAAGAACCTCAGCCTCGAGGCGCAGGCGGCCGAGGTGCGCAAGGTCAAGCGCGCGGTCACCGGCACCATCCGCGACCCGATCACCGTCTCGCCCGAGGTGTCCATCGGCGAGGCCCGCCGGATCATGCGCCAGCACGACATCTCGGGCGTGCCGGTCACGGTCGGCGGCAAGGCCGTCGGCATCCTGACGAACCGCGATCTGCGCTTCGAGAAGCGCCTCGATCGGCAGGTCAGCGCGGTGATGAGCACGCGACTGATCACGGTGCCGCCGGGCACGCGCCTCGAGGCCGCGAAGGATCTGCTGCAGGAGCACAAGATCGAGAAGCTGCTCGTGGTGGACGCCGAGGGGATGCTGCGCGGCTTGATCACGATCAAGGACATCGAGAACCTCGCGCGCCACCCGCTCTCGGTGCGCGACGAGTCCGGGCGCCTGGTCTGCGGCGCGGCGATCGGGGTCGGCGGCGATCGCGACGAGCGGGCTGCGGCGCTGGTCGAGGCCGGCGTCGACGTGCTCGTCATCGACACCGCGCACGGCCACTCGCGCGGCGTGCTCGACGCGGCGGTTGCGGTGAAGGCGGCCCATCCTGGCGTCACGCTGATCATCGGCAACGTCGCCACCGCCGAGGCCACGCGCGCGTGCATCGACGCGGGCGCCGACGTGGTGAAGGTCGGCATCGGGCCGGGCTCGATCTGCACCACCCGCGTGGTCGCGGGCGTCGGCGTGCCCCAGCTCAGCGCGGTGCGCGACTGTGCGCGGGTCGCGCACGAGCACGGGCGGACGATCATCGCGGATGGTGGCGTGAAGAGCTCCGGCGACGTCGCGAAGGCGATCGCCGCGGG
This sequence comes from uncultured Enterobacteriaceae bacterium, assembly GCA_964419905.1. Classification (GTDB taxonomy): domain Bacteria; phylum Myxococcota_A; class UBA796; order UBA796; genus JAFDJI01. The sequence continues at coordinate 69,936 of CAYQSE010000001.1, read as the reverse complement.
CGCCGACGCGGTGATGATGGGGTCGATGTTCGCCGGCACGGACGAGTCGCCCGGCGAGACGGTGCTCTACCAGGGGCGGCGCTACAAGCAGTACCGCGGCATGGGCTCGATCGACGCGATGCGCGCCGGCTCGTCCGACCGCTACTTCCAGGACGACGCGGCGGGCGATCCCGAGTCCGAGACCCGCAAGCTGGTTCCCGAGGGCATCGTCGGGCGGGTGCCCTACAAGGGGCCGCTCACCGAGGTCGTCTACCAGCTCGTCGGCGGTCTGCGTGCGTCGATGGGCTACTGCGGCGCGCCCGACATCCCGTCGATGCAGCGCGACGCCCGCTTCGTGCGGATCACCTCAGCGGGCCTGCGCGAGAGCCACGTCCACGACGTGATCATCACCCAGGAAGCGCCCAACTACCGCGTCAACTAGATGACCGCGGCGTAGATGGCGATCCGATGTGCCGCTGGCGGACGTCGGATCGGGTAGTGGCGTCGCTCCACCACGGAGCTACGGAGCGTCACGAAGGGTGGGCGGAGACCCCACGGGATTCGGTTCTATGAGACCGCTGTTCCGCCGTAGATTTTGGGTCTGCACGCCAGGGGTCCGCAGAGCGAGCCGCATCGATATTGCGGTCCTCGTCGCCTTTTCGGAGCGCGTCTTGCCTACGAGCCTTCAAGATCGAGTGCCTCGTCTCCAGAGATCCGACCCGCTGACCTCTGTGGACCTTGGTGATCCTCTGTGGTGGAGCTCGGGCGCTTCGGGCCGGTACGGTCGTTTGGCGAGCCTGCTGCGAGCAGGCGGGCCGTCAAGGCGCTCACGGGCCTGACCCGCCCGACACGTCTGTGGTCATCATCCAGCTTTCGGTCGACGTTCTGATGGATCCGGAACCCGTGGGGAGACCACCAAGGTGGGCTCGACGTTTCAGAGCACCCGACGGGTGATGCCGTCTTTGAGCAGCTTCGCCTTGAAGTTCAGGAGGAGTCCTGCCTTGCGACCTGACAACCGCACCTCCGATAGGCGCACTCGAGGAGGCCAGGGCCGCGATGCCGATGCACCTTGATGGCCGCTCCGATGATGACCTCGGTGAGCGCCTCGTCATGCAGCGGCATCCTCTCCTCCGTGCCTCCTCCGTGGCTCCGTGGTGGATGGGCGTGGCTGGCCGTCATACCGCCCGGCGGTTCGCCGCCTCGCCGCGGTTGGACACACAGAACGCGGTGCGCGCGACGCAGCCCGGCGAGCGCCCCGAAGGGGCAGGGGCAGGGGCAGGGGAGGAGCACCGCGCGCTGTGCGCGACGGGCTCCTATGTGAGGTCGACGGTCGCGAAGAAGTCGAGGGCCTTCGGGTTGGCGAGGGCCTCGCGGTTGTCGACCGGCCGGCCATGGATCATCGCGGTGACCGCGATCTCGACCTTCTTGCCGGACAGGGTGCGCGGGACCTCGGGGCACTGGACGATCCGCGCGGGGATGTGCCGCGGCGTGGCCTCGGCCTTGATCACGCCGCGGATGCGCTGACGCAGTGCGTCGTCGAGCTCGAGTCCGGTGCGGAGCGCGACGAACAGGATGACGCGGGTGTCGTCGCCGAGGTCCTGCCCGACGACCACGGCCTCGACCACCTCGTCGAGCCGCTCGACCGGGCCGTAGATCTCGGCGGTGCCGATGCGGACGCCGCCCGGGTTGAGGGTGGCGTCGGAGCGGCCGTAGACGATGACCCCGCCGTGCTCGGTCAGCGTGATCCAGTCGCCGTGGCGCCACACGCCCGGAAAGTGCTCGAAGTAGGCCGCGCGGTACTTCTTGCCCTTCGGATCCTGCCAGAAGCCGACGGGCATCGACACGAACGGCTTGGTGCACACCAGCTCGCCCTGGGTGCCGATCGGGGCGGGCGTGCCGTCGGGGTTCCACGCCTCGACCGCCATGCCGAGCGCGCGCTTCTGGATCTCACCCGCATAGACCGGGTCGATCGGTGAGCCGCCCATGAAGCACGACACGATGTCGGTGCCGCCGGAGATCGAGGAGAGCTGCACGTCGCTGCCGACGTGCGCATAGACCCACTCGAACAGCTCGGCGGGCAGCGGCGCGCCGGTGGACAGCACCGCCTTGATCGACGACAGATCGTAGGTGGCCGCCGGGTCGAGGCCGGCCTTCTGGCATGCCCCGAGGAACTTCGGACTGGTGCCGAACACGGTCACGCCAGCGTCCTCGGCGAGCTGCCACAGCGCGCCGAGATCGGGGTGTGACGGGCTGCCGTCGAACAGCACGAGCGTGGCGCCGAGCTGGAGCACACTCGCGAGCCAGTTCCACATCATCCACCCGGTGGTGGTGAAGTAGAACACGCGGTCGTCGGGACCGATATCGCACAGGAGCGCGTGCTCCTTGTAGTGCTGGAGCAGCGTGCCGCCCTGGCCGTGCACGATGCACTTCGGCTTGCCCGTGGTGCCCGACGAGTACAGGATGTAGAGCGGGTGGTCGAACGGGAGCTGGGCGAAGCGGATCGGCTCCGGCTCGCGCTCCATCGCCTCCTTCCACATCAGCGCGCCGCGCAGCCCCGCGCGGCTCGGGTTCTCGTGGATGACCGGGACGAGGACCACGCGCTCGATCGTGTAGATGTCCAGGAGGAGCTCCTGGACCTTCTTCAGGATGTCGTAGCGCTGGCCGTTGTAGTAGTAGCCGTCGCAGGTGACGAGCACCTTGGGCTCGGTCTGACCGAACCGATCGAGCACGCCCTGATAGCCGAAGTCGGGGCTGCACGAGGTGAACGTGGCCCCGATCGCGGACGCGGCGAGCATCGTGACGATCGCCTCGATGCGGTTCGGGAGGTAGGCGGCGACGACGTCGCCCTCGAACACGCCCTGGTCGTCGAGGAACGCCGCCATGCGCGCGACCTCGTCGTAGAGCTCGGCGTAGGTGACCTTCTGCTCCCGGCCGATCTCGTCGCGCCAGTGGATGGCGACGCGATCGGAGCGGTGGCGGAGGAGGTTCTCCGCGAAGCTGAGCTTCGCGCCGGGGAAGAAGCGCGCGCCAGGCATCTGGTCGGCGTGCTCCACGACCGCCGTCGGCGGCGCGCTGACCACGGGGGAGGCGTCGTTGAACACCTCCTCCCAGAAGCCGGCGATGTCGTCGACGGACCAGCGCCACAGGTCGTCATAGTCGGCGAGCGCGAGGCCACGGGCCTCGCTCACCCGCCGCATGAAGCCGGTGATGCGGGCCGCCTCGACCCGCTCGGGCGACGGCGTCCACAACGGCTTCGTCACGGGATCAACCCTTCTTGGCAGCCTTGCGGACGATGACCACGGCTCCCTTCGGGCCGGGCACGCCGCCTCGCACGAACACCAGACCGCGCTCGGCGTCGACGCGCGCGACCTCGAGGTTCTGCACGGTGACCCGCTCGTTGCCCATCTGGCCGGGCATCTTCTTGCCCTTGAGCACGTGACCGGGCGTCAGGCGGGTGCCGATGGAGCCGCCGTGCCGGAAGTACTCGTGCACGCCGTGCGAGCTCTCGAAGCCACCGAAGTTGTAGCGACGCATGACGCCGCTGAACCCACGGCCCTTGGAGGTGCCGACGACGTCGCAGAACTCGCCCTGCGCGAACACCTCGGCGACCTGGATCTCCTGGCCCGGCGCGTAGGCCTTGACCGCGTCGGCGGTGAGGCGGATCTCGTTGACGTGGCGCTTGGGGGTGACGCCCGCCTTGTCGAAGTGGCCCTGCTCACCCTTGGTGGTGCGCGACGCCTTCTTCTCGGCGTAGCCGAGCTGGATCGCGTCGTAGCCGTCGGGCCCGTCCTGGGTCTTGACCTGCACCACCGTGTTGCCGGCGGCCTCGATGACGGTGACGGGGATGACGTTGCCCTCGTCGTCGAAGATCTGCGTCATACCGAGCTTGCGGCCCAGCAGGCCCATGTTCTGCACCATGATGTTCCTCGCATTGGACGACGCGCGGGTCGTCGTACGGGTTGAGCGGAAATGGCCCCTTAACCGCGGCGGGGCCGTCGGGGCAAGGGGCGCGTCCGAAGTGGGGGAATCAGAACGTGTACTTGAAGAAGCCCACGCCTGCGATGTTCAGGTCGAAGTCGAGCTGGTAGGCGACGTCGACGTCGACGCCGATCGAGAAGTGCGACAGCTTCGTGTAGTACTCGAGCGTCGGCCCGGCGAACACGACGGGATGCGGACGATCGTGCGCGGTGGAGGGGCGACCGCCCCAGGTGCCGTTCACGACGTCGCGATCGTAGGCCTCGCGACCCATGAGCAGCGGAGCGACCATCACCCCGCCGCCGACGCGCACGCCGATGCCGAGGCGGCGGGTGGGGTAGGCGCTGTACTCGTAGCTCGCGAGGAAGCTGAACATCCGGGTGTCGCCCTGGATGAACGAGGGCTCGCCGCGCGCGGCCTGCGTGCGGTAGTCGGAGCCGTTGTAGACCGCCTGGGTGATCGAGATCTCCCACGCCATCGACGAGCGCTCCTTGTCGACGAAGTCCTGCCCGAAGGTGAGCGGCGTGGTGATGACGGTGGTGAGCGAGCGCTGGTAGCGGCCGATCTAGCCGCCGCCGCCGGCACCACCCTTCACGTAGAAGCCGCGGACGATCTCGCGCACGACCTCGCTCTCGAGCTGGGCCATCACGGACTGGCGGTCGCGCCGCGAGCCGCCGCGGCCGCTGCGCTGGCTGTCGAGATCCTCGACCTCCTGCGCGTGGGCGACAGACGGCAGGGCCACCGGCGGGGCCAGGAGGATCAGGGAGGCGAGCCCGAACAGGAGCCGCGTCATGGCAGGGACCTCGTGAGCAACCGGCCCGTAGGCCGCAGGACGGGGGTGATTAGCACGCGGCAGGGGGGGCTGGAAGTCAGGGGTACGCCAAGAAAGCGTAGGGATTCGCAGCAGCGGGCGGGTCTCAGGGCGTGGTCGCGGGCGCGTCGAGCCCGAGCGCGTCGAGGATCTTCCCGAAGATCGCGGTGTTCTCGTAGGTGCCGGTGAACGCCTCGGCTCCGGGGCCATGCGCGTAGACGGCGACCGGGATCGCGGTGTGGTGCTCGGTGACGAAGGCGCCTTCGACGAGCCCCGTGCTCGGGTTGCCCTGGGTGATCGCGAAGCCGCCGGTCTCGTGATCGGCGGTGACGATCAGGAGCGTGTCGCCTGCGGGCGCGACGCGATCGAGCAGCGCACCCACCGCGCGATCGAGGTCGATCGTCTCGGTGATCATCCGCGAGGCGTCGTTGCCGTGCCCGCCCCAGTCGATCTGGGCGCCCTCCACCACCAACAGGTAGCCGTCCTCGTCTTGTTCGAGCAGTCGGACGGCCTCGGTGACCGCGCGCGACAACCAGTCGACGCCGCGCTCGCTCACGGGGGGGAGGTGCTCGTCGGCGAGCAGCGCGACGAGCGGCGTCGAGGTCGCCGCTGCGACCTCGTCGAGGCTGGAGACGAACGTGGCCCCCTCGGCGCGCCACTCCGCACCGAGCTTGCCGTCGAAGCGCCGGGCCCCGCCGCCGATCACGACGTCGACACCGGCGGTGGGCCAGTACGTCGCGATCTCGGCGTACCTCCTACGGTCGGGTACGTGCGCGACGAACGCCGCGGGGGTCGCGTGCGTGATGTCGCAGGTCACCACCATGCCGGTGCTGCGGCCGGTCGCCTCGGCGAGCGCGATGAGCGACGGCACGGGCTGCCCCGAGGCGTCCACCCCCACCCAGTAGTTCCGCGTCTTGTGCCCGGACGCCATCGCGGTGGCCGCCGCGGCGGAGTCGGTGACCCAGTCGTTGGCCGAGGCCGTGCGGCTGATGCCGGTGTAGGGCAGGCGGTCGAGCGCCAGGCGCCCCCCGCTCGCGGTCGCTGCGGCGTGGATCTGGGCTGGGCCCATGCCGTCGCCGATCACCAGGATCACGTTGGTCGCCACCCCGTCGCCTGTCGGCTGGGGGAGCGGCGCCGGGCTGTCGCCGAGCGCGCTGTCGAGCGGAGGGCGGGAACACGCCACGAGTACGAGGAACGCGACCGTGCGAAGCATGTGCGCCTCCGGTGTGGGCATGTCCCTAGCCGAGGCCACGACGTCGCGCCCGAACGCAGCGACGCCGCCAGGACCCTGCGGTCGTGGCGGCGTCGGGGGACCGGGGCGTGTGGGGATCAGCCCGGGCTGAACAGGAACGGGTAGGAGACGATGACGATGCCGCCGCCCTTGGGCTGCGGGAACTGCATCCGCAGGAAGCGCCCGGACACGCAGGACTCGACCGCGGAGTTGTTCATCGTCGTGGTCTTCACGCTCGCGGCCGACACCGAGCCATCCTTGGCGATGGTGAAGCGGACCACGATCTTGCCCGCCAGCGTCGGATCCTTGGTGAGCTCGCGCTGGTAGCAGTAGCGGATCTGCGCCATGTGCCGCTTGACGACCTCGTCGATCAGCGAGCGGTCGAGCGCGCCGAGGATGATCGGGTCGCCGCCCACCGTGCCGATGGCGCCTTCGCCCTTGGAGCCGAAGTCGCCGCCGCCCTGGCCGTAGCCGGACGCGCCCGAGCCGGTGCCCTTCGTGCCGAGGCCGCCGAGGCCCTCGGCCGAGCCGCCGCCGCCGAGGCCCGAGCCGCGCGAGCCGAGCCCGCCCGACCCGCGCTGCACGCCCTTCGCGCCCGCCACGCCGCCGATGCCGCCGGTGAGGCTGGAGTCGACCGCGTTGCTGCCGAACACGCCCTCGAGCTCGGCGCCGCCGAGGTCCGCGCCGAGCACGCCGGCGTTCTCGGCGATCTCGCGGTCGCGCTCCTGCTTCTGCATCTCGACCTTGTTGCCCTTGGCCTTCTCCATCTCGGCGTCCTTCTTGCCGACCTCTCCCTCCTCGCGCTTGGCCTTCTCGCCCTCGCCCGCGTCGGGGTTGCCGCCGGACTGCTTCTGCTCCTGCTTCACCTCGGGCTTCTCGAACAGGACCTTCGCGAAGCGATCGGGGATCTCGACCATCTCGTTCGACGGCGGTGGCGGGAGCGTGAACATCAGGATGCCGAACATCAGGCCGATGAACGCGACCAGCGAGAACACGGCGAGGAACGGGTAGTCGATGCCGTCGGACATGCGGGTCAGCACGCGGGCGCCGGGCGCGACCATGTGCGTGAAGAAGATGATGCCGCTGATGTCGATCATCATCCGGGCATCCTCGGTGATCGGCACCAGGATGCGGTCGTCCTCGATGGACGCCTGACCGGACGCGAGCAGGTCGTCGAAGGTGTGGCGCTCGTCGCCGATGTCGACGAAGCCGTCCCACCCCTTCTTGATCCGCGCGACCCAGTGCTCGCCGTCCCAGAAGAACAGCTCGTGCTCGCGGCCCGAGAACTGGTCGTCGGGCGCGTAGAAGTCGTTGCGCCAGTCGCTGACGACATCCGACCACATCGGCGGGGTGTAGCGGAGCACCGTGTTGAGCGGGGCAGGCACCCAGCCCATGTTCACCCCGAGGAACTCCCAGCGCCAACCGACCGAGCTGCCCACCGTGATGGGCTTGCCGCCGCGCGGGTAGTGCTTGGTGTCGAGCAGCGTGCTCTCCCACAGCTGGTTGACCTCGAGCACCTTCGGGCGCTTGCGGTCGATGCCCAGGTTGGACTGCGACGTGCCCGAGCGCATGATGAACGCCATCACGTCCTCGACCTGCGCCTCCTCGGCGCGGACGTCGGCCATGGGGTCGTCGAGCGTCGCCACGCCGCTCGGATCGGTCGGCGCGTCGATCGACGCTGCGGCGTTGGCGGGACGCGCCCCGACCAGGGTGGACTCTTCGTCGGTCACGCGGGCCTCCCGTTGCTCCTGCTTCACGATCACACGCACATTGCCGAGCTCGATGGCATCGCCATCGGCCAGCGCTCGATTCGAGACGGCCTCGCCGTCGATCTTCACACCTGTCTCGGAGCCGAGGTCGAGCACGTGCACGCGGCCATCGTCGTCGACGTTGACGACGGCGTGCAGGTCGGCGACCGAGGGATCGTCGATCCGCAGCATCGCGGCCTCACCGCTGCCGACGGTGACGCTCTCGCCCGTGAAGCGCGCGGTCTGCACGAGGGCGTCACCTCGATGGACCTCGAACTGCAGCGCCCGACCCGTGGTGGACTCGCTCATGAACGGACTCCGTAGCTCGATGAAGGGGGGCTACTGCACTTCGTCGATGGACTGCTTCATCTCGAGGTTGAAGTCCTCGCGGAAGCGGATCAGTGGGTTGAAGCTCGCCTTCTTGCGCTCGAGCAGCAACTGCCCCTCGGGCTTCTGGAGCTCGGCGGAGACGTCGACCGACTCGAAGTCGATCTCGGTGCGCTCCTGGTAGCGGACCTCGCGCCCCTCGACCTCGTCCTGGGCGAGTGCGGGGGCGGCGAACAGCAGACCGAGGAGGGCGAGGGGAAGGGTTCGGGCCATGGCGATCTCCCAGCGAGGTGCGTGCATTGTGATCTGGCGCGGGTGCGTGGACAACACCATCAGGGCGCTTTCCACGTTTACCTGACAGGGCGACCCGACGGCGCGTCGGGCGTACCTGCAACGTCTGACCCACCGAGGGACCTTCCGGGTTCCCTCGAATGCGTCAGCGTCGCGTCAAGTCCGCTCGCCCGACCACGGGGCTACTCGGCGCCCTCTTCGGAGCCGCCGCCGCCGCACTGCGTGGCGATCGCCTCGTCGATCATCGGGCCGTAGTACTCGTCGAGCATCGACTGGATGTCGGGCGCCATCGAAGCCTCCTGCGACTCGATGACCATGCCGGCCTGCTCGATGAGCATGGACGCCTCCTCGACCAGGTCGGGACCCAGGCACGCCGCGTTGGCCTCGACCTTGGCGGAGAACGCCTCGATCTTCGTGGCCATGCCGGCGAGGAGCTCCTCGTTGCGCTTGCGGCGGTCCTCCTCGGCCTTCCGCTTCGCCTCCTCCTCGGCCTTGACCCGCTCGACCTCGGCCTTGGTCGCCTTGACCCGCTCCATCCGGGCGAACGCCTCGTCGGAAGGCCCGACGCCGCTGTTCGTCACGTAGGTCTGGAGGTAGCCGAGCGCCTTGTCGAAGTCGCGGGTGTACTTCTCGTGGAGGGTCGAGGCGTTGAAGAACACGGGCTGGCTGGTCGGGTTCGACGTGGACAGCGCCCGGTAGAGGGCGTCGGCCTTGTCGTACTCGCCGACGCCGCGGTAGGCGACGGCCAGTCCGAGGCGCGCGATGGTGCTCTCCGGGTTCACGCGGACCGCGGTCTCGAGCGTGGACACCGCGAGTCCGTAGTCGCCCGAGTTCAGCGCGATGTAGCCGAGGTTGGTGTTCGCCTCGAAGTTGTTCGGATCGACCTTCAGCGCGTCCTGGAGCTGACCGATCGCCGCGCCATCCTCGCCGAGCCCGAGGTAGGTCACCGCCATGTTGTTGTAGGTGCCGCCGTCGGCCTCGTCGAGCTGCAGCGCCTTCTCGCTGCACAGCAGGCTCATGCCGTAGTTGCCCTGCGCAAAGTAGAGCGACGCGAGCGCGCGGTAGGTCTTCGCGCTGTTCGGATCCGTCAGCAACACCTGCTGGGCCTCGGTGAGGGCCTCGTCGTACAGGCCGGCCGCGCCGAGCACGCCGACCAGCTCGATGCGGATGTCCTTGTCCTTCGGGCTGCGACCGAGGTGCGCGCGATAGACTTCGACGGCCTGCGCGGCGTTGCCGGTCTCGACGAGCACCCGGGCGTAGGAGTGCATCGCGGCGGGATAGGCCGGATCCGCTTCGAACGCGCGCCCGTAGTGCCGCGCCGCGTCGTCGGCCTTGAGCAGCTTCTCGGCGGTCCATCCCGCGTTGAAGTGCGCCTTCGCGCTACCGCCGAGCTCGGCGGCGTTGCGGAACCGCCGGTATGCGCCCTCGTAGTCGATCGAGCCGTCCTTGCGGGGCGTCTCGAGCAGGTGCACGCCGAGGCGGAAGTTCGCGACCGGATCGGTGGCGAGCTGCTCCTCGGAGTACGACTGCACCGGGCCCTTCTTCGGGCCACAGGCGCCGAGCGAGAGGGCGCCGAGGAGCGCGAGGGTCAGCGTGGTGCGGTTGAGCAGCGTCATCGGGCGCATCACAGCTCCGTCTCGAAGGCGTAGTTCCGGGTGGTGCGAGAGGGCAGGGCGGGGACGGGGACCGTCTCCTCCAGACCCGGGAACTCGTCAGGGGCGAGCACGCCCAGCCGCCGCGTCGCGAACGCCGTGGCGTCGTCGTACAGCGTCAGCTCCCACGACTTCTCCATGGCCTCGCGGTACACGGAGATCGCCTTCTGGGTCTGCGGGTAGACCTTGTCCTCGAGGCGCATCAGGTAGATCTCGCGCTGATCGTCGGTGAGGTAGAACGGCACGTCGGACTCCTTGAGCGCGCGCCCCATCTCCTCGTAGGCCATCCCGAGGCGGGTGAGCGCGGCGAGGCCCCACTTGCCCGAGCCGGTGGCGATGATCTCCTTGTAGACCTTCTCGACCTCGATCAGCCCCTTGGCCTTCGCCGTGAGGTTGTCGCCGAGCACCTTGTCCTCGCGCTGGCGCGAGGTGCACTTGCAGCCAGTGATCTGGCGACCCTTGAACGTCTCGTAGGTGGTCTCGGCCTGCTCGAACAGCATCTGCGCGACGTAGTCGGTGTAGGGCCCTGGCTGGCCGCCGCCGGCGATGAACTTCTTGTACATCGCGATGGTCTCGTCGTAGAGCCGCTTGGCGCGCGCGCCCTGACCCTGCGCCTCGAGCGCCTTTCCGCCGTGGAGCCGCGCGTAGTAGACGAGGTTCGCGTCGGTGGTCGGGGTGGCCTTCGAGTAGAAGTTGAAGAACACCGTGCCGGCCTGCACCGGGTCGCCCTGCTCGGCGTAGATCGTGCCGATGCCGATGTTGATGTCATCGACCCGCGCATCGCTCGGGAAGGTGGCCACGAGCGACTTGTAGTTCGCGATGGCGGTCTTCCAGTCCCCGAGCGCGCGGCGGAACACCGCGGCGGAGTAGATCGCGTCCGACGCGGCCTGATCGAGGGACGCGAGCGTCTCTTCGGTGGCGCCGCCGCGCCGCTGGCTCTCCCGCTCCTTCGGATAGAGCGAGAACAGCTTCTCGTAGTAGAACGCCGCCTGGTTGAAGTCGGCGATCGTCTCGTAGTCGTAGCCGAGCGCTCCGACCTGCGTGTAGTAGTAGCGGGTCGCCGGGCCGAACTTCGGATCCTCGACGAGGATGCGGCGGACCTTCATCGAGTCGCCGACGCGGCCGGCCTCGCGGTAGTACAGCGCCGCGTTGTTCAGCACGCGAGGAAGCTCGGTGGACTCGGGGAACGCCTCGTAGAAGCCGACGTAGGCATCGGCTGCCTTGCCGTGGTCCTTCGTCGCCGCGTAGTCGACCTCGATCAGCTTGAGCGACGCGTTCTGGTAGATCTCGTAGACCTCGCGCTTGAACTTCTTCGAGCCGAGGCGCTCCTGCTCGTAGAAGAACTTCGCGTTGCGGGACAGGTTCGCCCAGTCCTCGCGGATGACGAACGAGTCGAGGATGAGGTGCGCCGCCTGCTCGGCCTCGGAGCTGGTCGGATCCATCTCGATGACGGTGCGGAAGCGCTCCGCCGCCCGCTCGAGCTGGTGCTTGTGGTAGAGCATGTACGCGGACTTGTAGATGATGTTCCGGACCTTGGCGTCGCCGGCGTACAGCTTGGCGTAGCGGTCGCAGGACTCGACCAGCCGCTCCTCCCACGAGGTCAGCGGGATGGCCTCGATGCTCGAGGACTTCGGCTGCGGGTTCGCCGCCTGCTCCTGCTTGATCATCTCTTCGGCGGCGAAGATCGCGGACTCGGCGCAGAACTTGCTGTGCTTGCCGTTCGGATCGGCGTTGACCACGGCGACGTAGTGGTCGTAGGCCTTGGCGAACTGCTTGGTGCGGTAGAGCAGCTCGGCGTACTGGTAGTGCACCTCGTAGCTGCTCTCGGAGGTCGGGAACTCCTCGAGGTAGACGCCGTAGGCGCGCGAAGCGAGGTCGAAGCTGGCGACCTGGGCGGCGCCGTGCAGCTTGCGGCCGCGGTCGTGGTGCTCAGTGGCGACCTGCAGCAGGTCGCGCTCGATCTGCTGCTTGGCGTCGTCGAGCGCCTGACGGTCGCTCGCGTTCGCGCGGGCCCACGCGGTGTTCGACCCGTAGGTCTTGATCATCCGGTCGATCTCGGAGAACGTGGCCTCCGAGTTGCCCATCTTGCGGTAGGCCTGCACGATCTCGTGCTGATAGCTCGGGTTCTTCGCCGCCTGGGGATCCTCGGCGATCAGGCGCCGGTAGGTCTGGACGGCCTCCTCCCACTTGCCCTGCTCGGTATACGTCGAGGCGAGGCGACGCAGCATCGCGTGGATGAGGTCCTTCTTGCCGAGCTTCGTGAAGTACTCGTAGGCCTCGTCGAGCTCGCCGGCGTCCGCGAAGAACCGCACGAGATCCTTCAGCGCCTCCTCGCCGAGCTGGAAGCGGCTGCCCTGCTGCCCGTCGGAGGTGGCGGTGGAGTAGGTGACGACCGACTTCATCGTCGTGATCGCGTTGCCGTACTCACCGACGTTGTAGTAGGTCCACGCGAGCTTGTAGAGCGCGAAGCCGTACTTCTCGTGATCGGGGTAGGCGGTGGCCTTCTTGTAGGCGAGCAGCGCCTTGTAGGCGTTGTCGTTGTCGAAGTAGTACTCGCCGATCTGCACGTAGGCGTCGGGCACGAACCCGGAGTCCGGATAGAGCTTGACGAGCTTGCCGAAGTACTCGACGCCCTGGTCGCGGCGCCCGAGGTCGGACAGCGCGGAGCCGAGGTAGAAGGTGGCCTCGTCGGCGCGGTTGTAGCGCGGGTACTGCGTCAGGATGTGCTCGTAGAGCCGGATCGACTTCTCCTGCCAGTCGCGCGACTCCACGTTGTTGGCCTTGAGCAGGGCGGTGTCACAGCCCTCGGTGTTGAAGCACCGGTCGAACTCGATGTCGAACGCCTTCATCTCGCGGAGGAAGATCGCGCGGCCCTGCTGGAAGTACATGTCGGCCAGACGAAGCATCATCTCGGCCTTGCGATCGCCCTCGGCGCTGCCCTCGGCGAGCAGCTCGCGGAGGAAGCGGATGGACTCCAGCCGCTTCGCCTCGGCCATGCGGGCGTACTCTTCGCTGACGTCCGTCTCCTCCATGTGGCGAGCGCGGAGGACGCGACGGTTGTCGTCCTGGGCGTACGCGTCGACGGGAGCGAACAGGGCCGGCCCCGAGAAGACGAGGCCGAGCAGTGCGATTCGGTGAAGCAGCTGGGTGCGCAATGGTTCTCCACGGGGCGCCGAGCGCCGCTCGATGCCTACTTGCAGGAGGGGGACTCGGCGTACCGGTAGTATCCGAGCTCGTCCTTCCAGAACTCCCCGTTGAACGGCCAGTAGATCATGGTCTTCTGCGTGCCGTAGTCGACGTTCCGATAGGCCTCGGACTCGACCAACGGGTTCTGCATCTTGTACTCGTAGTCGAGGCGCTGCGCGTCCACGACCTCGAACCGGATGATCTCGGACTGGGTGAGCAGGTCGTTGAGGTACTCGTGCTGGCGCGCGAGCTGCTGGAGCAGCAGCAGACCGGCCCGCTTCTTGTAGCGGAGGCGGTCACGCTCGATGACCTCCTTCACCGCGGCGCCGACCGTGTCCTTCCACACGCCGCGCTGCGCGTCGAGGAGCGCGGTCTCGGCGTCCATCAGGTCCAGGTGGCGGACGAGGGCGGCGAGGTCGCGGGCGCGGAGCACCTTGGTGAACAGCGCCTTCTCGAGCGCGCTGCCGGCGTGCTGACGCTCGAAGTAGGCCTCGTAGGCCTGATCGGAGAGCTGGCGGCCCTCCTCGGTGCCGTACTGGTCGAGGAAGCCGCGCAGCTCGCGGCGCATCGGGCCGTACTGGGCCTCGAAGTCGATGAGGATGCCCTCGACGTCGTCGTACTGGCAGAGCTGGAAGAACGTGAGCGCGCGGAGCAGCGTGGCCTCGGGCAGGAACTCGTTCTCGGCGTAGTAGGGCGTGCGGGTGGTGAGCAGCAGCCCGAGGGTGCCGTTCAGGTCGTTCTCCATGAACGTCGCCCAGCTGCGCTCGAACACGCTCTGCGCCCAGTACGAGCTCTGGCGGTCGACCATGCCGTAGTACTCGGACGCCGTGTCGTAGCGCTCGAGCCCGTAGTAGATGCGCGCGATGTCCATCAGGGCGAGCTCCTTGAGATCGCTCACCTCCTTGCGGATGCGCGGATCGTTCGTCTCGACCTGGGCCTGGTAGACGTCGCGGAACGCGGTGACCGAGCTCTTCAGCTTGCCGCGCTCGTTGTGGATCACGCCCTCGAAGTACTTGCTGCGCACGAACAGGTCGGAGCGCGGCGAGATCTGCTGGAAGTAGCGTGCGGAGGCTGCGAGCTCGTCGCTCTCGTAGAGCTTGCGGCCCATCAGGTAGTGCAGGTGGTTCTTCGCCTGGCGCGGGAACGCCTCGGGCGGGATGCGGTGCACGATGCGCAGCAGCTCGGTGTCGTTGCCGGTGAGCTCGGCGATCGCGACCATCTTCGGCAGCGCGTACTTGAAGTAGGGACGACTCGGGCCCTTGCGCACCACCTCCATGAAGTAGTGCTGGGCACCGTGGTACATCTGGAGGTCGAACAGCGACTTCGCCAGGTAGTACTGAATCTTGTCCTCGTACTCGGGGTAGGCGCCCTCGACGAGCAGGTCGTGCAGACCCTTGGACGAGGTGAGCATCTTGCGCGCCCGGTACAGGCGGACCATCTCCTCGATGCGCTCGGGCCCGGCGACCTCGTCGACCTCCTCGACCTCGGCCATGTCGCGGGTGGTGTCGACGCGCTCGAACAGGTCGACGCCCGGGTCGGACTCGGGCTCTGGCGGGGGACGGGTCATCGTGGTGGGCGCCGGGGCCGGGGCCGCTGGCGGCGCCTCGGCCGCGAGGCGCGTGGCGGCGAGCAGGATCTCGCCCGGCGCGCCCTTGTCGGTGAGACAGCGGATGTCGGCTGCGGTGAACCGCGTGCCGGACCCGTCCATCGTCTGCACGATGATGTGCGTCGGGATGTTGAACCCGACCATGCTGATGATCTCGTCGCAGGTCAGCGCCCACGCCGGGGTCGCGAACGAGAGGCCTGCCGCGCACACGGCGGCCCCGAGCAGCGAGGCGCCGAACTTCATGGAAGGCTTGGCCATCACTTCATCCCGGGGAAGTAGAAGGACACGGCGCCCTTCAGCATGAACACGTTCTTCAGCTCCAGCACCGTGGAGTTGACCGTCTCGACGTAGATCATCGAGCGCGCGTCGACCTTCACCGCGATGCTGGGTCCGAACACCATGCGGATGCCGCCGCCGATGTTGCTGGTCGGATGGATCTGGGTGGCGGTGGCGAGCGTGATCGGGTCGTCGGGGCTCTGCAGCGCGTCGAGATCTTCGCGGGTCTGGGTGACCCCGGTGCCGAACACGCCGTAGATGTCGTAGTTGCCGATCGACTTGCCGCCGATCGCGACCTTGCCGTAGATCGGCGAGAACACGAGGCCGAGCTCGAGGAACCACATCACCCGGGAGATGTCCGGGCTGACCTGGTTTTCGTTGATCAGCTGCTTGGTGATCGCCTTGTAGTCGCCCTCGCCGAGGTCGGGAGAGAACGTGCCCGAGAGCTCGACGCCCAGGATCTCGGTGACGTGGTACGTCAGCCCGGCTCCGATCAGGTAGCGGTTCAGGAACGGGTCGCTGGTGACGAAGCCGATGTGCGGCGCGGCCTCCCAACGTCCGATCTTCAGGAAGTTCTTGGGCTGCAACACCTTGATCGGGCGGAGCCTTCCGCGGCGCTCGTCGGGCGTCTCGAGGCCGGTGGACTCGTCGCCGGGGCGGTCGTTCAGATCGCCGCGGAGGACGTCTTCGCGCTCGGATCGGATGGTGTCGGACGGGGGCTTCTCGGGGGTGGTGCCGAGGATGTCGTCCAGATCGAAGTCGTCGGACTGGGCGAGCGCGGGCGCGGCGGCGAGCGCGAGGCTCGCTGCGACGAGGATCCGCGCCACGGGCTTGAGCAGGGGCAGTGCCATGGTCGTGGGTCCTCGCATCAGAAGTCGTACAGGCGGGGCTTCATGTTCGGGAAGAAGAACCCGAGGCCCACCGAGACCACGAAGTTGTTGTAGAGGCGCTGGGAGGTGATCGGATCGCAGTTGGGCCCCCCAGTGCAGTACTGGGGCTGCTCGTCGACCCAGAACGCGAACCGACCGTCGATCTTGAGCGCCATGAACTGGTTGAGGAAGAAGTTCATCCCGAACCCGAGGTTCGGAGAGAACTCGACCTCGACCTGGCCTGCATCGAGCGCGGTGTAGTCCGGTGGGATGTCGTCGTACGTGGCGTTGTAGTGGACCGTGGAGATGATGCCCACGCCGGCGCTCAGGTAGAGGTCGAAGTTGACGACCGTCTCGCCGATCAGGTTGATCTTCCCGTAGAACGGGGACCACGTGCCGCCGAACGCCGCCCACAGCGCCAGCTTGTCGAGCGGCTGCTGGAAGTTGGCGCCGCCCGGCCCGCCGTGTGCGATCACGACCAGCGCGGACGTGAGCGACTTGAGGTCGGACTCCTTCAGGTCGGGCGAATACCCGATCGTGGCCTGGACCGAGAAGTCCTCGTTGAAGTGGTAGCCGAGGAACACGCCCCCGAGGAACCGCTTCGCGAAGGGATTGTTCGGCACGTAGCCGAACATCGGCGTGATCTCGAACCGGCCTTCCTTGAGGAAGAAGCGGTTCTCGATCGCGTCCCGTGGCTTCCCGCCGCGCCGGAAGTCCTCGACGGCCTCCAGCCCCGGATCGGCCGCGTGGGCGTCGGACAACCCTCCGACGACCCCCACGACCCCGAGGCCGGCGGCGAGCAACAACGACTTGGAAAAGGGCATCCCCGCTCCCGCGAACCTGCCTGGGCCGATGAGTCCGACGCAGGACGATGCAAAACGAGCGGGGGAAGTACCTGCGCAGCGGGGGGGGTGTCAAGCGTGTCAGCGCGCTGTCAGGGCGGTGTTGACGGGAACTTTGAGAGGCGGTGCCGCGGGGGCCTCGCGCGCGTCACCGGACCCGGTACGACTGCTGCGTGAACGCCATGCCGCCGCGGCGGTCGCGGACGACGAGATACAGCGTCCCCTCGGCGTCCGCCTCGTCTGGGGCCTGCCAGCGCGGGCCGTGCAGGACGGGATCGTCGCGGTACAGCCCGTACTGTTCCGCCATCTGCCCGTCGGTCGCGAACAGGGTGACGTAGGGCTCCTCGACGCGATCCTCGAGCTCGCCGTCGCTGTTGATGTAGGTGTACGCCTCGATGCTCTCGGGCTGGAGGCTGACGGTGACGGCGTACTCCAAGCCCCGATCGAGCTCGATCACCGCGCCGGCGGGCACGGCGGTGCCGCTCACGACGACGCCGGTGACCACCGGGTTCTGGTTGCGGACGGCCTTGTCGCTGACCACGAGGCGCTTGAACGCGGCCTCGACCTCGTTGAAGTCGAAGTCGTCGAGCTCGTCGTCCTCGAGCGCGGGCAGCGCGAGCACCTGCACGGTGACCTGGAGCCCGGCTCGGGCCTCGGCTTCGCTCAGCCCGTCGAGCAGGTCCTCGGGCACCTCGTACACGGGGGGAAGGAACGGGCTGATCCCGATCACGCCGCGCTCCTCGAGATCCTCCCGGGTGGGGTCCTCCGGGAGGTCGGCGAAGTCCGGGCTGCAGCCGAAGCCGCTCGCGGAGCCCGGGTCGCACGCGAGCCACACGACCGTCTGCACCTCCTCCTCGGGGTCGGCGATCAGCGCGGTGAAGGTGACGGTGTCGCCGGGCGCGGCCTCGGGGGGCTCGGGGGCCACCGCGAGCACGCGCACGCGATCGATGTGCCACGCGCTCGGGAGGTCACGCGGGCGGGCGTAGCGATCACTCCCCAGCACGCAGCCGGCGAGCAGCAGCAGCGGCAGCAGGCGGGTCATGGCCAGAACCTCAGCTCGATGCCGATGTTGGGGATGAACGGCAGGCCGCGGACGTACGCGTACTCGCTGTAGTCGTAGGCGTACAGCGTGAACTCGGGGTTGACCCCGCGGATCAGGTTGATCAGCTCGACGTAGGTGTCGAGCTGCCAGCGCTTGAAGGTCCACAGCTTGTCGAGCCGCACGCTGGTCTGCAGGAAGCTCGGGAGGCGGTCGGCGTTCGGCGCGCCGATCCGGAAGCCGGCGTAGCTGTCGGTGTCGAGATCGTAGACGCCCGCGTTGTACAGCGAGGTCGGGTTGCCGGTGACGTACTGGACCTGCGCCGAGACGTCGAAGCCCAGCGGCAGCTCGTAGCCGCCCTGAGCCGAGAGGATGTGGGTCTGATCGAAGTCGAACGGGAACCACGCCTGGGTGGGGGAGTCCCTGCGCTCGGACTTCGACAGCGTGTAGCTGATCCAGCCGAAGAAGCGCTTCACCGGCGCGTGGCGGACGATCACCTCGGCGCCGTAGGCGCGCCCCTGGCCGCCGTTGATCCAGTTCTGGTCGCCGTAGCCCTCGAAGCCCGGGTTGAACACGACGAGGTCGTACATCTGCCGATGGAACAGCTCGACGTCCCAGCGGACAGCCTGCGAGAGCCGATGCTCGAAGCCGACCGACGAGTTCAGCGCGCGCTCGAACGACAGCTTCACGTCCTGCCCGAAGCCGATCGACTGGTACGGCTGGGGCGGCTGCGTGTACAGGCCGGTCGCGCCCTTGACCAGGAACGCGTCGGTGACCGCGAACCGCGTGGAGATGCGGGGATCGAGGCCGTACTGTCCCCACACCCGGCGCTGGCTGTCGAAGTCGAACAGCTCTCCCCCGTAGGTGTAGATGACGGAGCTGAAGCGGAAGTTCGGGGTGATCAGCCAGCGCTCGCGATCCTCGAGCGGGCGGATCAGCGCCTTGACGTAGACGTCGGGCCCCATCGCCATGCCGCGCCCGGCGGTGTCGGCGCCCTCGCGCTCGGCGAGCGGGTCGTCGAGCGCCTCGAACCGGTAGGGTGACTTGAACTGGAAGCTGTACCAGCCGCCGATCAGGTCGAGGCCCGGGACGAGCGTGAGCGCGGGCGTGGGTGTCCAGCTGAGCTCGGTGCGGAGCTGACCCACGCCGTTGAGGCTGGCCAGCCGGAACTCGCCGCCCAGCGAGAAGTCGTTGTAGTCGACGCCGAAGCTCGGGGCGACGAGCAAGCTGAGCGTGTCGTCGAAGCGCTTGTGGTAGCGGACCGCGACGCGCTGGCTGGCGTACATCGTGCGCAGGTCGCCCTGGGTGTCCTGATCGCTGCCCTGGGTGACGTCATCGGGCGTGGCCACGGTCAGTGTGTCCTGGAAGCCGTAGACGAACACGCTGAAGTCCTGATCGCCCTCGAGCTTCGGCACCCACTTCGCCTGGTAGTCCCAGTAGACGGGACGGACGGTGAACCCGTCGGCGGCGGCGAACAGCGGGATGAACGCGTCGACGTAGGAGCGGCGCGCGCCGACCGCGACGCCGTGCTGCTTGTTCTTGCCGAGGTTGCCCTCGAAGTAGACCTGGCTGTCGAGGATGTCGGTGCCCCAGACCAGCTTGGCGTCCTCGAACTCGTCCTTGGTCTTGACCTCGATCACGCCGCCCATCGATCGACCATACTGGCCCGCGAAGCCGCCCGGGAGGTAGTCGACCTCGGAGATCAGCTCGGGCGAGAGCACCGAGGTGGTGCCGGTGAGGTGGTAGATGATCGGCAGCCGCACACCGTCGACGTAGACGCCGGAGTCCTGGGGGTTCGCGCCGCGGATCACCAGCAGACCGGTGCCGAACGGGCTGCGGGCCGCGCCGGGCAACGTCTGGATGACCTTGATCGGGTCGCCGAACGTGCCGGGCACGCGGCGGACCTCCTCGATGGTCAGCGTGCGCCGGGTGACCTCTTCCTGGGCGACGTCGTAGACGGCGACCGCCTCGTTGTCCCGGTAGGTCTCGGGGCGCAGCCAGAACCGCCAGGTCACGATCTCGCCGTCGGCGATGTCGATCTTCGCGTCGGTCGCGGTGTGTCCGAGCGCGAGGGCGCGCACGACCTGTGGACCGGCGGGCACGCCGCGCAGCGAGAAGCGCCCCGCCTCGTCGGTCGTCGCGACGAGATCCGTGCCGTCGACGACGACCCGCGCGTTCGGGATCGGGCGCCGGGTCGGCATCTGCACGACCTCGCCGTCGAGGTTGATCGGGGCCTCGACCTCTTCCTCGCTCACCTCGGGCTTCAGGTCGAAGTGGTAGGGGAGCTCGAAGACCACCGGGATCGGGCCCGCCTCGGTGATCGCAGGCCCGAACCGCATCTGGCGTGCGGCCTCGACGGCGGCCTCGTCGAACCCGTTCCCGACCGTCTCGGCCACCTCCACCGAGACGACCGCGCCCGTCTCGTCGAGCTCGACGACGAGGATCACCGTGGCCTCCAGCCCCGCCTCGAGCGCCTCGGGCGGCCACACCGCCTCGACGAACTCGAGCAGGTGGGGGCCGTCGAGGATCGGCAGCTCCTCGGGCGCGTCCGTGTCCTGCGCGCGGGCCGGGCCCGCGACGAGCAGAGCTACCAGGAACAACAGGAGGGCCATCAGTCCACCGCCTGCTCGTAGCGACACGAGTACGGAACGCCGGTCACGATCACCGGCGTACCGTCCCGCGTGCCGGGCCGCCACCGCGTCTGTCGGAGGTCCCGCAGGCACGCCGCGTCGGCCGCCGGATGCAGCGACGCGATCACGCGCGCCTCGGTGACCGCGCCGTCGGCACCGATGGTCAGCTCCACCTCGACGCGGCCCTGCAGCCGCAGGTCGATCACCTCGCGCGGGACGATCAGCGTGGGGCGTCCACGGATCTTCGGCGCGCTGCCGACGCTGGTGTAGGGCACGGTGACGAAGGTCTCCACCTCGTCGGGCGAGACGAGCTCGTCGGTCGCGGCGACCGCGGTGGTGTTGCCCACGCGCGCTGCGAAGTCGCCCTCGCCCTCGGCGAACGAGCTGGGCGCGATGCCCTGGATTGGCCGCGCCAGCCGCCTTGGCTCGGGCTTGGGCGGCTCGGGCTCGGGCGTCGTGTCCTCGAACTTCACGATCTCGGGCTCGGGCGGCGGCTTCCGGACGGGCTCGGGCTCCGGCTCGGGCTCGGGCTCGGGCTCGGGCGGCGGCGGCTCGGGCTCCGGCTCGGGCGGCGGCGGGGTCTGCACCTCGACCTGCACCCACTTGGGCGTCGTGTCGCGCGCGACCTCGATCCGCGACACCCCGGTGGCGACGGCGCCGTGCGAGGCGACCGACAGCACCACCGCGATCAGCACGAACACCACCTCGCGGCGCGGTCGGGGGTCGAGGACGGACGCGTGCACGGGGCGGACCTCAGGGGGAGGGGAGGTTCGTGGGGTCGGCGCCGCGCCCCTTGCCGAGCGACGCGGGGTCGGGCGGGATCGCGGACGCGGGGTCGATGTTGATCGCGAACGAGGTCACCCCCTCGGACTTCACGAGGTCGAGCAGCCACACCACGCGCCCGTGCGCGACGAGCTCGTCGGCCGCGATCAGGCACACGACCTTCTCCTCGGCGGCCATCGCCTCGCGGATGCGCGTGCGCAGCGCCTCGGGCGTCACCTGTGCGCCGTCGAGCAGTAGCTCGCCGGTCGCGAGCAGGGTGAGCCCGAGCGAGGTGGTGCCCGCGCTCTCGCCCGTGGCGGCCTCGGGCAGCTTCACGAGGATCGCCTGCTGCGTGATCGTCGTCGCGGTGACCATGAAGATGATCAGCACCACCAGGATGATGTCGACGAACGGGGTGATGTTGATGTTGGCGATGAGCTCGTCGTCGCCCGAGAAGCTAGCCCCCATACGCCTTGCCCTCG
Organism: uncultured Enterobacteriaceae bacterium; assembly: GCA_964419905.1. GTDB lineage: Bacteria > Myxococcota_A > UBA796 > UBA796 > JAFDJI01. Next base: position 48,230 of record CAYQSE010000001.1, on the reverse strand, counting down.
GCGCCGGTGCGCGCCAACACGAGGTCCGCGAGGCTCTCGGCGCGACTGAGGCGCGCCTTCACCACCCGCGCGAGCGCGTTGTAGAGCACGACCGCCGGGATCGCGACGAGCAAGCCGACCGCGGTGGCGACGAGCGCCTCGGAGATGCCGGCCATCACCGCCTCCGACGCGTTCGTGGTGTCCTTCGCGAGGTCGTGGAACGCCTGGATGATCCCGAGCACCGTGCCGAACAGGCCCACGAACGGGGCGTTCGCGCCGACCGTCGCGATGAACGCGAGGCCGCGCTCCATGCGGAGCTTCTCGGCGGCGGCGGTGCCGTCCATCGCGCGCTCCATCGCCTCGGTGCCGCGGCCCTCGACCTCGAGACCGGCAGCCAGGATCCGCGCCTCGAAGCCGGTCAGGGCCTGGAGCCGGGCGCGCAGCCCCGTGACGTCGCCCTCGTCGAGGAACGTCTGGATGGCCTTCGCGAGGCCCCCCCGATCGGTCGCATCCGAGGTGAGGAACCACGCGCGCTCGAACGTGATCGCGACGACGCCGATCGACATCGCCACCAGCAACCACAACACCCACCCAGCGCCGAGCAGCGCGAACTGAAGCATCCCCTCTTCGAGCACTGGGGCCCTCCATGGACTTGGACCCCATGTTCGTACCGTCGACGTGCGTCAGCCGCCAGTACTCGTCGCGCGGGCTCGAACAGAAGAGGGGGAGCCTCCGTCGGAGGCTCCCCCTCTCGGAGGTGGAGGCGCCAGCCGGATTCGAACCGGCGAGTGGAGGTTTTGCAAACCTCTCCCTTAACCACTTGGGTATGGCGCCCTGAAGCGAGCGGGCTCGTAATCCGGTCCCGGCGAGGGCACAAGCCCCGCGCCCGCGGGATAGCCACACGGACGGAGGCGGGCCCCTTGCTGTCGTTGGTCGTGATCACGCGGAACGAGGCCGATCGCATCGGAGCGTGCCTCGACTCGGCGCCGCTCGCGACCGAGCGTCTCGTGCTCGACTGCGGATCCACCGACGACACGGTCGCGATCGCCAGGGCGCGCGGCGCGCGGGTGATCGAGACGGACTGGCCGGGGCACGTCCGTCAGAAGAATCGAGGCCTGGCGGCGGCGAGGTGCCCGTGGATCCTGTCGCTCGACGCGGACGAGCGGCTCTCGACCGAGGCGGCCGCATCGCTCGCTGCGGCGCTGGCGGCGCCGGGTGACGCCGCGGGGTTCTCGTTCGCGCGCTGCTCGACGTGGCAGGGCCGCCCGATCCGTCATGGTCGCTGGTACCCCGATCGGAAGGTGCGGGTCGTGCGCGCGGGCGCCGGCGCGTGGGTCGGCGACGATCCACACGATCGGCTGGCGGTGTCCGGGCGCGTGGTCCGGCTGGCGGGGGACGTGCTGCACGATCCCTACCGCAGCCTGCGCGAGCACCTCGACACGATCGATCGCTACACCCGACTGCACGCGGCGTCGCTGCACGCGCGCGGCGTGCGGGCCCGCTGGTGGGACGTCGCGGCAAGGCCGCCGCTACACTTCGTAGACGCGCTTCTACTGCGGAGAGGCTTCCTCGACGGCGGTCGGGGGCTGGCGCTCGCCGGCCTGGGCGCGTCGCACACGTTGCTGAAGTGGGGGCGACTGTGGCGGCTGGGCTGAGGGTCGCGCTGATCGTCGGCCGCCTCGGTGGCGACGGCGGCACCGAGGGGCAGGCGTGGCACTGTGCCACAGGGCTCGCGGCGCGCGGGCACGACGTCGTCGTCTACGCGCAGTCCGGCGCGCAGCCGCCCGGGGCGTCGCTGCGTGCCGTCCTCCCTGCGGGTCGGGGCGTGCTCGGGGTGATCCGCCTCGTCCGCGCGGTCGGCCGGCTTCGGCTCGACGGGTACGATGTCGCGCAGTCGTTCGTCCGGGTGCCTGGCGCCACGATCCACCGTGCCGGCGGGGGCGCCCACGCTGCGTGGATGCGCGCGCGGGGGGGGCTGCCGCGACCGCTCGACCTCGCCACGCTCGCGGCGGAACGGCGCGCGATGCGCGACGCGCGGATCGTGCTGTGCAACTCGGAGATGGCGGCGCGCGATGTCCGGGAGGCCCACGGGCTGGGCGCCGACCGGGTGCGGGTCGTCCGAAACGGCGTCGATCTCGCGCGGTTCCGGCCAGACGCCGCGCGGCGCGCCGCCGCGCGTGCCGTGTGGGGCGTCCCGGACGGCGGGCGGGTGGCGCTGTTCGCGGGGCACGGCTTCCGGCGCAAGGGCCTCGACGTCGCCGCGCTGGCCTTCCGGCGCGCGGCGGGGGCGCGCGACCGCCTGGTGGTGCTCGGCCGCGACGCGCACGCCCGCGCGCGGCTCGCGGCGATCAGGCGAGATCTGGGCGAGCGCCTGATCGTGCTCGGCCCACGCGCGGATCCCGAGTCGTGGATGCCCGGCGCGGACGCGGTGATCCTCCCCACGCGCTACGACCCGGCGGCGAATACGACGCTCGAGGCGCTCGCGTGCGGCGTCCCCGCGATCACGTCGGGTCGTGACGGCGCCGCCGAGATCGTACCGGACCCTCACCTGGTGGTCGCGGACCCGCGCGACGTGTCAGGCTTCACGGACGCGCTTGGGCACGCGTGGGGTTCGGGTTCGTCGGACGCGTGGCGCGCTGCGGCCGAGGCTTGGCCCGGTTCTCGCATGACAGCGCAGCTCGAGACCATCTACCGGGAGCTCGTGTATGGCTGAGGGACGACGAGTGGACACGAAGCGGCCGCCGCGCCGATGGCTTCGCGCGATCCTGCGGGCGCTGGCGCTCAGCGCGGCGACCCTCGGCGGGCTCGCCGTGGTGGCGGTGATCGTGCTCGGCGTCGGCTACCGCGAGGCGGTGCTGCGCGATCCGGGCCCGCACCTCGACCGCGAGCACATCCAGACGATCATCGCGCAAGAATCGCCGGTCTACTACCGCGACGGCACGACGCGGGTCGGCGTGTTCTTCGAGGACGAGCACCGGGACTACGTGCCGTGGGACGCGCTGCCCCCGCCCTACGTGATGGCGATCGTCGCGTCCGAGGACGGCGCGTTCTGGCATCACCGGGGCATCTACCCAAAGCACATCGTGCGCGCGATGGTGCAGAACGTCCAGGAGGGCAGGGTGGTCGCGGGCGGCTCTACGCTCACGCAGCAGACGGCGAAGAACCTCTACTATCGGCCTGATCGCTCGTTTCGGTCCAAGTGGCAGGAGCTGCTCAACGCGCTGCGGCTCGAGGCCCACTTCGACAAGCACGAGATCCTCACGTTCTACGTCAACCAGTTCCACGTCTCCGGCAACGGTCGCGGGCTCGGCATCGCGGCGCGCTACTTCTTCGACAAGGACGTGGACGCGCTGACCACGCTCGAGAGCGCGTTCCTGGCGGGGCTGGTCAAGGCGCCCGCCTACTACGATCCGTTCCTCGGCGACGCGGATCGGCGCGCGACGGCGACGCGGCGCGCGCACGAGCGCACCGCGTATGTGCTGCAGCGGCTGCTCGACGAGTCGGTCGACAACCTCGCGGGGCCGCTGCCGAGCCAGCCCAACGCGACGAAGGCGGAGCGGCAGGACGCGGTGCGCAAGGTGCAGATGGAGGCCGCGCACCTCCTCCGCGACGGCTTCGAGCTGAAGTTCAAGCGCGGCACGTTCCGCTACGACAGCTCGGCGGTGCTCGACGAGGTCGCGCGGCGCCTGCAGGAGGCGCCGTTCAAGGACGTGTTGGCGCGCGCCGGCGTCGCGGATCCGGCCACCGCGGGGCTGGTCGTGGTCACCACGCTCGACCCTGACGTGCAGCGGGAGTCGATCTACGGGCTGTGGCACCACCTGACCGAGCTCGGCGCGATGCTCGAGGCGCGCACGGCGGCGGACTTCGTGCGCGAGGGCGAGCGGGGCCCGCGGTACGCGCCGGAGCATCCGCCGCGTCGGCACGAGTTCCGCACCGCGCAGGTCATGAAGGTCATCGATCCGACCGGACAGCCGCACTTCGAGGTCGATCTCGGCGGGCACGTCTGCCTCGTCGACCGAGACGCGGTCGTGCGCGCGGCGGTGTGGTCGTACCGGGGCGAGAAGAAGGATCGGAACGCGAAGATCCCCACCTCGGCGGTGAACGCGTTCGCCGGCGGGATCCCGGTGGGCGGCGTCGTGTGGGTGAGCGTCCGCGACGTGGGGCCCGACGGGGCGGCACGCTGTGATCTCGAGCTTCGTCCCAAGCTCCAGGGCGCGGCGATGGTCGTGGAGGACGGGCAGATCCGCGCGATGGTCGGCGGCAACGACAACCGGAACTTCAACCGCTCGACCGCGCTGCGGCAGATGGGCTCCACGTGGAAGCCGCTGATCACGCACGCGGCGCTGAAGCTCGGGTGGAGCCCGCTCGACGAGCTCGACAATCGCCGCGGGGTGTTCCCGTTCTCGACGACGTTCTACTACCCGGCGCCCGATCACGCGGCGCCCGACGTCGTGTCGATGGCCTGGTCGGGGGTGCACTCCGAGAACATCGCGTCGGTGTGGCTGCTCTACCACCTCACCGACCAGCTCGGCGCCGATCAGATCCGCGCGATGGCCGAGTCGCTCGGCATGGCGCGGCGCGTCGACGAGTCCGCGTCGGACTACCGCGCGCGCATCCAGAAGATGGGCATCCTGCCGACGCCGGCGCGCGTCGACGAGGGGTTCTTCCTGCAGGCGCGACAGGAGGTGCTGGCCAGTCTGGCGACGCTCGGGCACCCCGACGACGCGCTGTCGCTGCGGTCGATGCACTACGGCTGGGGGTTTGCAGCCGAGGAGGCCCGCGTGGCCAGCGCACCGCCGTCCGAGCGGGGGTGGAAGCGCGCCGCGCTCGATCACGCGTGGGTGCGGCTGTCGACGCGCATCGAGCCGTGTGGACGTCAGTACGACGCGCTCTCGATGGCGTTGCGGCGCGGCGCGGCGCCGGAGCGCGCGCTGACGCCCGACCTGACGGTGTTGGTCGACGAAGACGGCCTGCGCGTCGCGTGTGGCGCGATCCCGTCGGGCTATGTGACGCCCGCCGAGGCGCTGCGTGAGTACCTCGTGGGGGGGAGCGCATCGGGAGGTTCCGTGGGCAGCCCCGCCCCGGGGACGCCGAACGTGACGAAGCCGGCGAAGCCGAACGCGCGGGGGCCGCGGTTCGGGTCGCTGTTCGGGGTGTTCGACGCGGCGCCGGCGCCCACGACCGCGGCGCTCGACCTCGCGCCGAAGGGCGAGATGCTGATCGACGATCGCGTGCACCTGTCGACGCTGACCGCGCTCGAGTCCTCGATGCTTCGTCGGCGCACCACGCGTCAGGCGATCGGCACGGACGCCGCGGGCCTCTACGAGCCCGACGTGCTGTACTGGCACCAGGACTTCCGCGTGCTGCTCGGGATCAAGTACGTGATCGCGCTGGCGGCGCAGTACGGCGTTCGCACCGAGCTTCGCGAGGTGCTCTCGCTGCCGCTGGGGGCGTCCGAGATCACGCTCGAAGAGGCGGTGTCGGTCTATCAGGGCCTCGCGACGGGGCAGGCCTGGGACTTCCCGGGTCTGTCGGGCGCCGGGGGCGGCGCATTCGACACCCCCGCTGCGCCCACGCTGCTGATCGCCGAGATCCGGGACGTGGACGGCAACGTGCTGTACAAGGCCCAGCCGACCCCGCGCGAGGTCGCGCCAGCACAGGTCGGTGACATGACCTCGGACATCCTGCGCAACGTGGTGCGCTACGGCACCGGACGGCGGGTGGTCAACCTCCTGCCGGTCGGCGGCGCCCACATCCCGCTCGGCGGCAAGACCGGGACGACGAACGACTACAAGAACGCGGCGTTCATCGGCTTCGTCCCCAGCGCGCGTGGCGCGGGGTACACCGTCGAGGACGGCTACTTCGTCGGCGTCTACGTCGGCTACGACGACAACCAGCCCATGGTGCACGGCAACCTGCGCGTCGCCGGGTCGAACGGTGCGCTGCCCGCGTGGGGGTGGATCGCCCAGGGCATCGCCGAGGCGGAGCTGCTGGGCAAGCCCCTCGGCTCGCCCGAGGGCGGCAACTGGCCGATCGCGCACGGCAGTGGCCTGATGGAGGTCTCGGTCGAGACCGTCTCCGGGCTCCCCGTCGACGGCGCCGGAGGCGCCACCGTGCTCGCGCCGCCGCCGCGCCCCGTGCAGCTCGCCGACCTCGATCTGCAGGTGCGACCCAAGATCTTCCCGCTCCGCCGCGCACCCAGCACCGAAGACGCCAAGCGCCTCCAGGAGCTACGCCGCAAGGCGCGCGAGGCGAGGGACCGCCCGTCGGTCTGGGACGCCCCGTAGACGCCGGGCTGGCGTTGGCGGAAGCGCTCGCCAGGGAATCCGTGGGCCGGGCGTCCCGCCCGGCCGCGCCAGCGCTTGGGTAGAGAGCCGTGGGCCGGGCGTCCCGCCCGGCCTTTCTGAGTCAAGGGAGGGCGGGCGTAGGTGAAGGGCTCAGGGAATCCGTGGGCCGGGCGTCCCGCCCGGCCTTTCTGAGTCAAGGGAGGGCGGCCGGCCGGGACGGCCGGCCCACGTCTTGAAAAGCGGGCGTAGGTGAAGGGCTCAGGGAATCCGTGGGCCGGGCGTCCCGCCCGGCCT
>CAYQSE010000001.1:0-41570 GCA_964419905.1 uncultured Enterobacteriaceae bacterium | reverse complement strand
AGGGAATCCGTGGGCCGGGCGTCCCGCCCGGCCTTTCTGAGTCAAGGGAGGGCGGGCGTAGGTGAAGGGCTCAGGGAATCCGTGGGCCGGGCGTCCCGCCCGGCCTTTCTGAGTCAAGGGAGGGCGGCCGGCCGGGACGGCCGGCCCACGTCTTGAAAAGCGGGCGTAGGTGAAGGGCTCAGGGAATCCGTGGGCCGGCCGGGACGGCCGGCCCACCTCTTGGGAGGAGCGGCCGGCCCACGGCTTGGGCGGAGCGGCCGGTGGGGCTACTCCGCGGAGGCGGACTCGTCCTCGCTCTCGGTCGAGGTGGCGTCGTCGGACTCGCCCGACTTCTCCTTCTTCGCGTCGGCCTTCGCCTTGGCCTTCTGCCACTTGGCGAACGCCTTCGGATCGGCCTCCTCGAACTTGCGCAGTCCCTCGGCCTTCCAGTCGTAGACCTCGTAGGTGACGCCGAGCGCGTCGAGCTGGGTCGTGACCGTCTCGACCGGACCGGACAGCGTGATCAGCGCGACGTCGGAGCAGCCGGCGACGGCCTTGCTCACCGCGTCGGCGTCGACGGCGGCGATGCGCTCACCGTACTTGGCCAGGCTGTCGAGGCCCTCGCGCGTGCCCAGCGTGAGGCGGCCGGTCATCTGCTCGACCGACTGCTGGCCGAGGCCGTACTTGCGCGCGCGCTGGAGCTTCTGGAGCACCAGCGTCTCCTGGTCGACGTCACCCGCCTCCATCCGGCTGATCAGCTCCTGGAACACCTCGACCGAGGTGCCCGCGGCGCTGTTCTGCGCCGAGGTGCTCATGACGAGGCGGGCAGCGCCCCCCTCCCACATCTGCACGCCCGCGTAGGCGCCGTAGGTGGTGCCGAGCTGCTCGCGGAGGATCTTGAACGCGGCCTTGCTCAGCATGTCGCCGGCCACCAGGTAGGACGCGCGGTTCTCGGGCGTCACCGGTGCCAGCTGACAGGTGAAGTCGACCTCGGTCTGGCTCTTCTCGGGGTTGTCGAACACCACGACCCGCGCCTTCGCGGACGGGTTGGCCGGCGGGAGGCCGCCGTAGGGGCCCACCGCGGTGCCCGGGCGCGCGCGCCAGCCGCCGAAGTACTGGGTGGCCTCGGCGATCGCCTCGTCGGGATCGATCTTGCCGACGATCAGCAGCGTGGCGTTCGCCGGCTGGTAGATGCGATCGAGGACGGTGCGCACCTGCGTGGTGCCCCACTTCGACATCCCGTCGAGGTCGGTGAGCGTGAGCTCCATGGTGGCCGGGTGACCGGGGTTCCAGTGGTCCTCGGTCAGGCGGCTGATCGCGTAGCCGGGCTCCTTGGACGTCCACCTGCTGTGGATGCGGCTCTTCTGACGCTTGATCCAGGAGGACTTGCCGCTGGTGTTCGGGACATAGGAGTCTGCCGTGTTGCGGAGGATCCACAGCCCGCTGCCGAGGTTCTTCGACGAGCCGGTGAGGCTGATCGTCGTGAAGTTGCCCGAGCCGCCGAAGTCGAGGTCGGCCGCGAACTGCAGGGGGTCGAGCTCGGGGTTCTTCCAGTACTCGGTGTCCGAGAACGTGCGCGCGAACGTGTACGAGCCGTCGGCGTCGGACTCCGAGCCGCCGCCGAAGATCAGGCGCGAGCGGACGATCGGCGTCTCGCCGTGCGGCAGCGCGATGATGCGCAGCCCGTTGGGCAGCGTGGTCTCCTTCAGCTTGGTCAGGTCGGGGACCTGGGTCTCGCTGACGACGAACTCGGGCGTGACGTCCTCGAAGTTGATCGCGGTGGCCTTCACGAGGTCGTCGCTGCGGCTGGCGCCGTGCCACGCCTGCTCGGAGGAGTCGACCTTGATCTGATCGGCCGGGAGCGGCTTGATCACCGAGATGACGGCCTTCTTGCGGCTGAGGTGCTCGTAGGCGCGCTGCTGCGCGTCGTGCACCGAGCCCTGGGAGGCGGCGCGGAAGGTGTCGGCGTAGAACGTGCCGCTGCCGGTGTAGTGTGCCCACTCGGCCATCAAGAACGCGCGGCCCGAGAGCGACGCGACGACGTCCATCGACAGCAGGATGTCGCGCATGTAGCCCATGCGCGCCATGGTGAAGCTGCGCTCCATGAACGGGATCATCATCGGATCGGTCTGGTTGTAGATCGTCGCGACCTGGTCGACGATGTCCCATCCGATCTTCTCGCCGTCGACCTTGTCGTTCGCGAGCTCGGCCATGCAGAACACGGTGGAGTTCACGGTGTTCGCCCAGTAGGTGCAGAAGACCGCTGGGTTGCCGTTCTCGTCCTTGTAGATGCGGGGATCGCCGCCGGGGTTGCGATCGCTGCGACCGAGCACCTGGTAGATCTCGCTGGAGAGCATGTTCGCGAGGAGGTACCAGGTGGTGTCCTCGCCGCGGTAGCCACCCGGGACGGCCCACGCGACCACCACGGTGGGGCGCTGGACCGCGGCCTCGTGGTGGTTGACCTGCTTCGTGGGCGGCGGCGGGGGCAGCGCCTTGTCCTGCGCGCGCGCGACCGGCTCGCCCTGGAGCGAGAGGGGCTTCTCGCCGCGGTGTGCCGGGTCCCACAGCCCCACGTACCAGTGGTCGGGGTTGTCGCGCACCGGCTTCTCGATGCCCGGCCGCGGGTAGTAGAAGATGTCGTCGTTGGTCAGGTCGGGGTGCAGCGCCTTGAGCTCGAAGTTCTGGAGGAGCAGGCTGGACGCCTCCTCGAGGTCGAAGTCGCCGACGATGACCAGCGTGATGTCCTGCGGCTGGTAGTTCTGCGCGACGAACTCCTGGATGTCGGAGAGCTCGATGTTGCTGAGTGACTCGTGCGTACCGATGGTCATCCGGTGGTAGGGGTGACCCTCGGGGTAGACGTCGCCCATCAGGTAGCGAAGGAACTCACCGCCGCCGACCTCCATGCGCAGCCGCAGCTCGTTGCGAACGACCTCGCGCTCGGCGAGCATCTCCTCCTCGGTGACGCCGGCGAGCGCGTCGGTGATACGCTTCGACTCGAGCTTGAGCATGACCGGCAGGAAGTCGGAGCTGCACACGGTCATGTAGTTGGTCCAGTCGTTCGACGTGGACGCGTTGAGGTAGCAGCCCATCTCGTCGAGGAGATCCCAGACCATCGGGATGCTCTCGCCGTGCTTGGACTTGAACCACAGGTGCTCGACGTAGTGGGCGATGCCCTCCTTGCCGATCGGGTCGGACGAGGAGCCGTTGTCGACCCACATCGTGATGCCGACGAGGGGCTCGGTGTGGTCTTCCTGCATGATCACGCGCAGGCCGGACGGGAAGATGAAGTCGGCCGAGTTCAGCGAGAACGCGTCGAGCTCGAGCTGCATCGACGGCTTGCGGGGCGTGTCGGAGGGTCCGGGCTGGTACTCGGGCCGCACGATCACCGTCTCGTCGACACCGTCGGCGGTGGCGTCGGTAGCGGTTGCGACCGCGGGCAGGAGGAGCAGGGCTGCGAGCGTCTTCCACATCATGGGGGCCTCTCCGAGGGGGGGCGGAGTTCTTGGAACCCGTTCGGCTAACCCGAGCGCGGCCTGGTCGGCGGAAATCTGACGGTTCCAGACAGAGGATTGACCCCTCCGATCGGCCTGCGAGCTAGGATCGCGGCGATGGATGCTCTCCTGCTCGGGCTGTTGCTCGCCGTCGCGCTCGCGCCGGCCGCCGCGCTGTGGACGCTGCTGGTGCGGCCCGACGCGGCGCTGGCGCTGCTCGATCGCGGCTCAGCGACCGACGAGGCGTTCTTCGCCGAGCGTCCGGCCGCGCTGAGCGCGCTGCGCTGGGTCCTCGCCGGCCTCGTGTTCCTGCTCGGCTTCCTCGCGGGACTCGGCGCGGCATTCCTCGCGCAGACCCCCTGAGACGACCAGGCCCGCCGTCCGACGAGCGGAGGCGGGCCTGTGGAGATGGTGGCTAGGGGCGGACTCGAACCGCCGACAACACGGGTATGAACCGTGCGCTCTAACCAACTGAGCTACCCAGCCGAGCGCAGGCCCATCTACTTTCGCCGTGGGCGCGTGTCAACTGCCGCCGGTGGCTCCGATCGGCTGGCGATCCGGGCGGGGACGGGGTAGTTGCAGCGCCTCGAACAGGGTGGACCCGATGAAGCTCTATCGCGCCAAGATCCCCGTCATTGCTGAAGAGATCATCAAGACCCTCGCAGACGAGGAGATGATCGAGGTGTCGTCGTCCTTGCGCTCCGAGGCCGAGAAGGACCTCGTCGCGATCATGGACGAGTACATGCGCCGCGACAATGACTTCCGGAACCTGATCAAGGACGAGATGGCCGCGTCCGGCTCGACCTACGATCAGTACAGCCGCGTGCGCAGCCGTGTCGCCGAGGAGCAGGGGCATCCGACCGGCGATGACGTCGAGCGCTTCCTCGCGCGCCAGTTCATCGAGAACCTCCTGATCTCGCCGAACATCGAGGAGGTGTTCGCCGAGGACAAGGATCTCCACAAGAAGATCATGTCGGTCCTCCGCGAGCACCACGTCGACGAGCGGGTGATCCGCGAAGAGGCGATGGAGAAGATCAAGAACATCAAGGAAGGCACGGTCGACTACGAGATCGCGCTGCAGGGTGCGATGCGCGACGTGCGCAAGCGTCGTGGCCTGCTGACGTGATCGCGCGCGGCGGGCGCTTCCTCCTCCTCGCGGCCCTGGGCTGCGGCGGAGCGGAGCCCGCCCCGACCGCACCCACCCCTTCGCCGGTCGCGCCGCAGGCGCCACCCGTCGAGGCGCTCGACCCGCCGATCGAAGCCTCCTCCGCCGGAACCGTCGCCTACGAGGTCTACTTCCGCGGGGTCGGCCCGCTGCACCGAGGGTTCTTCGGGACCGCGCAGGCGCTCGACGATCTCGGCGACGACCTCGGCGCGTGCCTGGTCGACACCGCTCAGATCTACGTGACCTACGACAGCGAGGCGCGGGTCGGTCGGATCTACCTGAAGGCGTCGCCCGACGTGCTCGGCGCGTGTCTGCCGCGGGTGGAGGACGGCAACCTCGACCTCGCGCCGCTCGCCCCGCTCGGGCGCGCGCTCGCCGGCTATCGCGACCGGGTGGCCGGCGGCTTCGATCTGCGCGTCGCGAGCTTCCAGGTGGGTGCCACGTTCGCCCGCGGGCCGAACCTGTGCACCGTGTGGGCCGCCGGGCAGAACCCGCCGGATGGCTCCACGTTCAGCCCATGCGTCGAGCTGGGCGGGCGCGAGGTCTGCGCCGGAGCGCGGCGTGACGGCGCCACCCGCGTCCCGCTGTCCGGAGCCGACCTCGCCTACGCGCGCGAGTGCTTCAGACGTTAGGGACAGGTCGCGTCAGGCCAGCCGCTTGCGCACGGCCTCGCGGAAGATGGCGCTCGACCGGAAGCGGGACACGGTGTCGGCCAGGTTCGCCTCGGCCACGCGCAGGACACCGGTGAAGTCCATGCTGTCGTACTGATCCTTCGCCGCCAGCTCGTGCAGCGGGGCGACGATCTTGGCGTCGAGGTTCGCCTCGTTCTCGGCCCCGGTCTTGATCCACATGTTGTAGATCGAGCTCGGGGTGACGCCGCCATTGATCGCCTCGATCAGGTCCATGTTCTCCGTCGAGTACTCGCTGACGGCGAACTGGTACAGCTCGGACCAGTAGTGCTGGATGATGGCCTTGGGCTGGGTGGCGTTCATCACCTCGCTGACCTTCGCCTCCTGTGACTCCTTGTACCGCGCCGTCTTGAACAGGCGGTCGAACACGCCAGGACCCTTGTCTTCCTTCTTCTTCGGCGTGGTCTTCGGATCGTTGGCGGCGACCGAGGCCGCCTTGGCCTCGAGTGGATCCCGTATGGAGTCCTGCAGGACGTCGCCGCCGGACGCTCCGCCTGGCGCCCCGTTGGAACCGGTCTTCGACTTGGACTTGGTCTTCATTCCGAACATGCCGACCCCCCGAGCCATCAGGGTATCCACCGAATGGCCCCTTGAACAGGGCATACGAGGGCGCGAGCGCCCTCTCGGCTTCTGAAGCCGCGAATGTGAGTACCCCAACTTTCGATGTTCGCCCTACTCGGGCGCGGCCTCGGGCGCGGGCGCGCCCGGCGCGTCTTCTGCCGGGCGCTGCCACCGCTGCACGCCGAGCATCTCCTCGCCCTTCTCCATCGACTTCATCCGATCGGCGAGGTTGCCCAGCAGCACGTTGCGGTTCATCTCCTTGCCTTCGAAGCCCCACAGCACGAGGCTGGCGTAGTAGTCGCGCGCCTCGTACCAGGCGAAGTGGTCGCCGGAGAAGCCGGTGAACATCCACCGCTCACCGTTCAGGCGATCGACGAGCGTGATCGTCGGTGGCTGCACCTCGCGCGGGTACCACGCGGGCAGGCGCGACTCGAACTCCTTGGCCCGCGCGAGCTCGCGCGCACGGGTGCGCTCCGAGAGCTCGTCCCAGGTGCGCTGATAGAAGATGCTGATCGCCTCGCCGTCGTGCTCGAGCGCGAGCCAGCGACCCGTCGGGTGGAGCACGCCGCGCTTCGCCGGCATCCACTCGCCGTCCGCCTTGCCCTCGGCCTCGTACAGCGTCACCTTGCCGCCCGCGCCGATGAGCGTGGTGTCCCGCGCGCGCTGGTAGGTGAACGTCTCGACCTCGAGGGCGGACGCCCACGCGAACGGCTCGTCGATCGTCCCGGTGTCCAGATCGAGGCGCACGATCTTGCGCTTTTCGCCCTGGACGGCAGTGAACAGGAGCTCGGATGGACGCTCGCCGACGTGCAGGTCGCGGGGCTCGGTGATCCCCGTGAGGTCGCGCATCGACATCGCCGCCGCCCCCTCGCGCGCGAGGTCGTAGAGCACCAGGCGCGGGTGCGCGGCGCCTTCGGCGGCGCCGATCGGGAACGCGAGGCGGGTGTTCGACAGCCACACGGCGCCCGCGATCGGCGCTTCGCTGGGGATCGTGGCGGTCGCCTTGTCGTCGGCGCCGGCGTTCATCACGTACCCGCCGTGCGTGAGCGCGAAATAGAGGTGCGTGCCATCGGGCGACCAAGCGTAGCTGCTGAAGTTGTTGCTCCCGCAGGGCTCGAACGCGGTCATGAAGTTGTGCTTGCCCGCCATGAACCGGATCTCGGGGGCGTTGCACGCGGCGAACGCCTCGCCGACGTTCTCGGTGAGGCTGGTGCGCGTCGGGTCGTTGGAGCAGGCCGCGAGGGCGAGGGCGACGAGGAGCAGGGCGGGGCGGTTCACGGGCGTCGTCTCCGGAAGGCGAGGAGCGGGGGCAGGAACAGGGCCGCGGCGGCCGATCCGGGCGGAACGGCCCAGCCGCAGGCCCCGCGGACCAGCGTGGAAGCGAGATCATCCTCGATCGGGGCCGCGACGACCAGGTCGAGCGCGGCCACCTGCGTCCCGTTGGACCACACGACGAGGTCGACGTTCGGGGACGGGGGCAGCCCTGACGAATCGATGACCAGCACGCCCGCGTCCTCCTCGAGCACGGCGAGCGGGATCCACGCGCGGTGCGCGCCGACCAGGGCCCACGCCCGAGTGCCCGGGGCGAAGCCCTCGCCGCGAACGACCCAGGCGTCGGTGGTCGTGTCGAGCGAGAGCAGGCGTGCCGGGCCGATGTCCTCGACGAACACGCCCGACACCGACGCGACCCCGTCCGGCCCGATCACGGACCACGGGCCCGGCGGGATCTGGTCGCCCTCGATCGTCGCGACACCATCCACCACGCTCAGCAAGACGTCGGCCTGCCCGGGACGCACCAACCGCGCCGCGCCATCGGGTCGATCGAGGACCCGGACCTCGGTGCGGCCCCGCACCGCGCGCGGGGAGGGATCGCGGGCCACCGCGCTGGGCGCGAGCGCGACCTCGAGGGCGAGCGCGTCCTCCGCGCCCACGTCGACCACACGGCGAGCCGGTGCGTAGCCGGGCGCCTCGACCTCGAGCTGCCAACGACCCGGCGCCGCGACGCGCGCGAAGGTGCCGGCGCCGGCGTGGGTGGTCAGCGAGACCGTGCCGAGGTCTTCGCGGGCGAGCGTCAGGGTGGCGTGCACGGGGAGGCCGCTCACCTCGTCCACGACGCGCCCGGCGAGCGTGATCGGCGTGGTGAGGAAGTCGCGCACCGCGTCGCGGTGCCAGGCGAGCACCGACGGGAGGTCTTCGGTGTCGGGCGCCTTGCGCTCGCTGACCTCGACCGTGAAGTCCATGCCGCCGTAGCGCCCATAGCTCCAGTCGTTGGTGTCGCCATGCGTGACGTACCAGTCCGCGCCGTTCGTCGCGTAGAAGCCCGGCGCGTCACACGCGTCGGCGTAGCCCTGTGCGAGCGCCTCGAGGAGTCGCTCCTCGGGGGTCGCCGCGCGCGACCAGTTCCACACGTACCCGATGTTCGTGGCACCCGAGTGCAGCGACAGGCTGGCGAGCGCGGGCGCGAACGCGGCGTGCGCTCGCACCGCGCGCGTCTCTGGCTCGGAGAACGGGCCATCGCCAGCGCGGAACGCGAGCGGCGACCACTCGTAGTCGTAGTTGCGGTTGAGATCGACGTCGCGCGCGTTGTAGCGGCTGCCACGGACCACGCCGTCCGGGTTCACGTAGGGGGCGATCCACACGGTGGAGGTGTCGAGCAGCGCGGTGATCTCGTCGTCGACGCCGTCTGCCTCGACCAGGGCCGTGGCGGTGTCCAGTGCGATCTCGAACGACGACCACTCGTCGCCGTGGTGCGCGCCGAGCACCCGCCAGGTCGGCGCCCCGGCCTCGGGCGGCTGGCCGAGCCACAGGGCCGTGATCGGGCGTCCCTCGACGGAGGTGCCGAGGACCGCGAGGCCGCCGCGGTCGGACTGCGCGGCGAGCGCGTGCAGGAGCGCGTCGCCGGACTCCGGGTCGCGATACGCGCCGCGCGGTCGCCCGCGCGTATGGTCGCTGCGGGTGACGCGGACCCGGAACCCCGCGGCGCGCAGCGCTTCGATCGCGCGCTCTGAAGCGAGGACGCGCTGCTCGAGCCGGCCGTCTGCGTCGCGCGCGCGCCCCTCGTCGATCGTGAGCCCCGCGGCCTCGAGTCGGACGAGATCGCTCGCGGCGCCGATGTGGACCCACGCCTCGGAGAGCGTCGCGCCTCGGTCGTGCGCGCGCGCCGGCGTGCCGAACAGCGCGCTACAGACTAGGAGCGCCCCAGCCGTTCGAATCAGGCGGCGATGGGTGCTTCCAGACCACATGCGCTCGCTCACCTTCAATCGGGTCGTCGGGGCGGGGGCCATGGGCACGGTGTATCACGCCGAGCTCAGGGTCCCGCGCGGTTTCGCGCGCACCTGTGCCGTGAAGGTGATGAAGTCCCAGGGGCCCGACCACGAGCACTTTCTCGGGCGAATGCGCGACGAGGCCCGGCTGCTCGGGATGCTCCAGGACGAGCAGATCCTCGGTGTGTCCGAGCTGGTGCAGGTCGAGGGGCGCGACGCGGTGATCATGGAGTTCGTCGAGGGCGTCGACCTGTCGATGATCATCCGGCAGGGGCAGGTGCCTGCCCAGGCGCTCGCGGAGCTGGGCGCCGAGGTGGCCGGCTCGCTGCACCGCGCGCACACCGCGAAGCATCCCCAGACCGGCGAGCCGCTCCGGGTCATCCATCGCGACATCAAGCCCGCCAACATCATGCTCACCTCGCGTGGCGGGGTGCGCGTGCTCGACTTCGGTGTCGCGCGCGCCGCGTTCGGCAGCCGCGAGAGCCACACGCAGGGGCTCGTGCTCGGCACGCTGAACTACTTCCCGCCCGAGATCCTCGCTGGCCATGATCCGACGCCCGCGGTCGACATCTACGGGCTCGGGCTCACGCTGTGGGAGTGTGCGACCGGCCGCGAGTGGGGCGCGCCGCGGGTCCAGCGCGCGCAGTTCGAGCGCCGCGTCGATCAGCGCATCGCCCAGCTCGGACCCGACTACGCGCCGGTCGTCCCGGTGCTGCGCCAGGTGCTCCAGTGGGATCCCGAGCTTCGACCGGACGGCGGCGGCATGGAGCGGATGCTGCTCTCGGCGAGCCGCGAGTGTGCGGGCGAGGGGCTGCGCACCTGGAGCCGCGACGTGATCCCGCGGATGCTGACGGGGACGCGCCCGAAGCCGGCCCCCGATCCGTTGGTCGGGCGCACGATCCGCATCGACGTGCACAGCGAGACGCCGAAGCCCGTCCCGGCGCGCGACGCGTCCGCGTTCGACGCGCCGCCGCCCGACCCGTCCCACCTGTCGACCTTCGACGATTTCGGACCGCCGGCGGCCACGTCGCGACCCCGCCCGTTGGTCAAGGAGCCGCCGCGCGAGCGCCGCGCCGCCGCGCGCGCCGCAGCGGCCGAGAAGGCCCGTCCGGCCCAGCGCTCCGGGCCGCCGATGCTCGTGATCGCGCTGATGGCATCGCTGTTCGGCCTGGTGATCGGCCTGTTGGCGATCGCCATCGTCGCCCTCGTCTTGATCCTCTGGTTCTGGTCCTGATGCGCGTCCATCGGGTATGTAGGTGGGGATGATCCGCCGCTGGCCCGCCCCCGTCCTCGGTCTGCTCGTCGTGGTGACCACCGCGGCCGCGGTGGCGTCCTACGAGCCCACCGCGCCATCGACCGCCTCGGACGCAGTGGTCCTCCAGCGCGAGCCGCTCGAGCCCCATACGCTCGCGCTCGGCGTCGCGATCCGCCGCGGCTCGACGCTCGGGCACGTGCTCGCCGAGCATGCGCTGCCAGCGCACGCGGTCCGCGAGGCGGCGCTGCCGTTCTACGACCTCGCCCAGATCCGCCCCGATCGCGAGCTCCAGGTGCTCTACCGGCAGGGCGAGGCGTCTGCGCTCGGCCTGCGCTACGCGATCGACGAAGATCGCGCGGTGGTGGTCGAGCGCGAGGGTGACGGCTTCATCGCGCGGCTCGACGAGGTCGCCTACGAGGTGGCGCCCGGCGTCCGCGCGTTCGCGCTCACCCGGTCGCTGTGGCAGGACGGGCTCGACGCGGGCCTGCGCCCGGGCGATCTGGTGCGCCTCGCACGGATCTTCGAGTACGAGCTCGACTTCAACTCGGAGCTTCGGCCCGGCGCGCGGTTCAGCGTCGTTGCCGACATCGAGTCGGCGCAGGACCGCGAGCGACTGGGCACGATTCATGCGGTCCGCCTGCAGAACGGCGACAAGACCTACACCGCGGTGCGCCACGTCCTGCCCGGCGACGAGGAGGCGTTCTTCCACCCCGACGGCAGCGGGATGCGGCGCCCGTTCCTGCGCTCACCGCTCGAGTTCTCGCGGGTCACCTCCGGGTTCAATCCGCGGCGCTTCCACCCGATCCTCAAGCAGCGGCGCCCACACAACGGCACCGACTTCGGCGCGCCGACGGGCACGCCGGTGCGCGCGGTGGCCGACGCCGTGGTCACGTTCGCCGGCAACTCGGGCGGGCACGGTCGGTTCGTGAAGCTCGATCACGAGGGCCCGTGGGAGACCTCGTACAGCCACCTGCACCGCATCCGGGTCAAGCTCGGCGAGCGGGTGCGGCAGGGGCAGGTGATCGGTGAGGTGGGCGCCACCGGGCTCGCGACCGGCCCCCACCTGCACTACCAGATGTGGCAGGGCGGCAAGTACGTCGATCCGCTGCGCGTCGCGCTCCCGACCAGCCGCACGCTGCCCGCGGGGGAGAAGGCCGCGTTCGCCGCGTCGGTGGCGCAGTGGCTGCCGATGCTCCCCGCCGAGGACGCCGAGCTCACTCGCTGATCGGCTGCATCCACACGTTGGCGCGCGTCAGTCCGAGTGAGGCGAGCGCGCGCTCGTAGCGGACATCGGCCGGCTCCTCGAACAGGAGCGTCGGGTCGATGTCGGTCCACAGCCATCCGCCGGCCTCGATCTCGCGGTCGAGCTGGCCCGGACCCCAGCCCGCATAGCCGAGGCAGAGCAGCACCGGCTCGCCGTCACCGAGCAGTCGCATCAGCGCCTCGAGCGAGCGCGTGACCCCGACGCCGGACGCGAGCGGCCAGCCTTCGCGCTCGGCCACCGCGCCGCGGGTGACCACGGTGCCCATCCCGAGCTCGACGGGACCGCCCCACAAGACCGGCGTGTGGTCGTCGTCGGGTAGACCCGGGCCGTCTTCGTCGAGCACGAGCACCTCGTCGAGGCTGTGGTCGAGCGGGCGGTTGATCACGCCGCCGAGCGCGCCGTCCTCGTCGTGGTGCCACACCCGCACCACGGTGCCGGCAAACACCGGATCCTGCATCTGCGGCGAGGCGATCAGCAGCGCCTCGCCGACGCTATCCGGGGACACCGATCTCCTTGACCGTCTGGAACAAGGGCTCGCCCTCGCCGCGGACCGCCTCTTCGGTGATCGTGATCTCGGAGATGCCCTCGACGGAGGGGACCTCGTACATCACCTCGAGCATCACGCTCTCGATGATCGCGCGCAGACCACGCGCACCGGACTTCCGCTCCTGCGCCTTCGCCGCGATCGCGCGCAGCGCGTCCTCGGTGAACCGGAGCTTGACCTTCTCGAACTTGAAGAGCTTCTGGTACTGCTTGATGAGCGCGTTCTTCGGCTCTTGCAGGATGTGCATCAGGTCGTCGGAGGACAGCGGATCCATCACGGCGATCACCGGCAGGCGGCCGATGAACTCGGGGATCAGGCCGAACTTCTCGAGGTCCTCGGTGCTCACCTTGTTCAGCAGGTTGCGTCGCTTGGCCGCCTCGATGTCCTCGCCGACGTTCTGCTCGCGGTGAAAGCCGACGCTGCGGTGGCCCATGCGCTGCTCGATGACGCGCTCGAGACCCTCGAAGCTGCCGCCTACGATGAACAGGATGTTGCGGGTGTCGACCTGGATGTTCGCGACCGTTCCCTCGAGGATCTTCAGCAGCGCCTGCTGCACGCCCTCGCCGGACACGTCGCGGCTGACCGAGGACGTCGAGCTCTTCTTCGTCAGCTTGTCGATCTCGTCGATGTAGACGATGCCGCGCTGCGTGCGCTCGAGGTTGTTGTGCGACGCCTGATACAGGTTCAGCACGATGTTCTCGACGTCTTCACCGACGTAGCCGGCCTCGGTGAGGGTCGTGGCGTCGGCGATCACGAACGGCACGTCGAGCAGGCGGGACAGCGTGCGCGCCACGAGGGTCTTGCCGGTGCCGGTGGGCCCGATCAGCAAGACGTTGCTCTTCTGCACCTCGACGTCGGAGCCGTCGGGGTTGCTGTTGGCCTCGATGCGCTTGTAGTGGTTGTAGACCGCGACCGAGATCTTGCGCTTCGCCTGGTCCTGGCCGATCACGTACTGGTCGAGGAAGGCCTTGATCTTGGCGGGGGCCGGCACGCCGCTGTGCCCCCACGCGACCGGCTTCTGCTCGGAGTTCTCGCGGATGATGTCGAGGCAGAGGCGGATGCACTCGGAGCAGATGTAGACGTTCGGGCCGGCGACGATCTTGTCGACCTCGCGCTGCGGCTTGTGGCAGAACGAGCAGGAAAGCCCACTGGGATTGCTGTACTTGCCCATGTACTCCCTCTGCCCGCCCGTCGGGGTCGGCGCCTACCCAGGACTATAGGCAGCCCCCGCCCGACGGTCAACGCCGGGCCCCGAGGGCCGAGGCATCCGTCGCGTGCAGGCTTTGCGGTTTGGGTGGCGACCGCGTAGGATGCGGGAGTCCGGGCGCCACGTGTCCCCGGGGAGACCATGGCGCAGGACTATTACAGCATCCTCGGCGTTTCCCGGGAAGCATCGCCCCAAGACATCAAGAAGGCCTTTCGAGCCATCGCGCGCGAGTGCCATCCCGACGTGGCGGGCACCGATCCGGCCGCCGAAGAGCGGTTCAAGGTCGCGCGCACGGCGTACGAGACCCTGATGGATCCGGTCACGCGTGCCCGGTACGATCGCCGGGGGCAGCGCGCGCGCGCGCCGCAGCCCGGCGGCTCGTTCTTCGACGCGTTCTACCGGAACGTGTCGGGCGGCGGCGGCGGTGGGCCCGGCAAGCGCAAGCACGGCGCGGGTGGTGCGCACGCGGCGGGTGGCCACGCATCATCGCGCGGGGCAGACAAGGATCCAGGAAACAACCTCGATCTCGACGACCTGTTCAACGACTTCGGCGACTTCGGCTTCGGTCGCTCGCGCAACGGCGCGAAGCCGCCACCGTCCCGTCCCGAGCCCAAGCCCGAGCCCACGCCGATGCAAGGCGCCGACGTGATCATCGAGGTCGAGGTGCCCGCCGCGACCGCGCGCGACGGCGGCAGCACCACCGCGGTCTACTACCGGATGCAGCGCGCCGACGCCTGGCGGCCCGGTGCGTCCGATCCTGGCGTGGTGCGGGTGCAGGACATCGCCGACATCCGGATCATCCCCGGCACCCGCGACGGCGAGGTGCTCCGGGAGCGCGGGCTGGGCGACGCCGGACCCCACGGTGGCCCATACGGCGATCTCGTGGCGCGCGTGCGCGTCGTCGGGCACGCGCCGCCCCCGAAGCCGCCGCCCGAGACCCCGAAGCCTCCGCCGCCCGCAGACACGCCGCGCGCCGCGACGGGCGAGGGGACCGAGCGGGTGGTCGACATCTCGGTGGTCGAGGCGATGCTCGGTGGTCGCATCGATCTCACCACCCCGCAGGGGCACGTGCGTCTGACGCTGCCACCGGGCACCTCGTCGGGCGCGCGCCTCCGCTTGAAGGGCAAGGGCCCGGACGGCCCGGACGGCCCCGCCGATCTCTACGTGATCACCCGCATCGTCGTGCCCAAGCACCTCGACGACGAGAGTCGGCGGCTCATCGAGGAGTTCGCGCGGCTCAACCCCGGCGACCCGCGCGAGAGCTGATCGCCGTCGCGCTCAGGCCGGGCGCTCGGCCTCTCCGCGGCGTGGCGCGCCGGGCGGCGTCTCCGGCTGCGCGAGGAGCGCCTCGATCTCCTGGGCCATCGGCCGCAGCCCGAACCTGCGCGCGTCGTCGAGCGCGCGGGCGAGGTAGGCGCGCGCCTCCGCGACGCGCTCGTGGGCGATGAGCCACCGTCCTGCGAGCAGCGCGCCGCTCGTCGCGATCTCGGCGTCGCCGAGGTGCCGCGCCTGCGCGATCGCGCCGTCGATCCGTGACAGCCCGTCCGCGACGCGACCGCGCTCGGCGTCGATATAGCCGAGGTAGACGTCGTTGAGCGCCAGGCCACGCTCCCAGCCGATCTCGGCGGCGAGGTCGCGGCTGCGCTCGAAGGCGACGTACGCGCGGGCGTAGTCACCGCGCGCGAAGTGGGCGTCGCCGATGTTGTGGTGGTTGACCATCGCGCCCTGCGTGTAGCCGATGCCCTCGCGCACGCGCAGCGCCTGCCGAAACGACGCGAGCGCGTCCTCGTAGTCGCGGCTCGCGAGGTGGAGCAGCCCGATGTTGTTCAGCACGCGCCCCTCGAGGATCCGATCGCCCGCGTCGCGCGCGGCGGTGAGCGCGCGCTGCAGCAGCGGCGTCGCGCGGTCGACGGCGCCGGCCCGCAGGTGTCGGTTGGCGAGCCCGACGAGGCTTCGAGCGGTCGCGCGCGAGTCGCCTTCGGCGAGCCGCAGGGCCTCACTCCACAAGGTCTCGGCGTCCTCGTTCCGGCCCTCCTCGTGGGCGAGGATCGCGGTGGCCTCGAGCGCCTGGAGCTTCAGCTCGGGATCGGGCTCGATCTCGAGCAGCGCGCGCGCCTGCGCGAGGTGCGCGGCGGCGAGGCCCGGGTGGCCGCGGTGCAGGTAGCTGCGTCCCAGCTCGACGTGCGCGCGTACCTCGACCCACGGGAAGCCGGCGTCGCTCGCGATGTCGAGCGCGAGCTGCAGCGAGCGTTCGCCGGTGCGGACGTCACCGAGCAGCACGCTGACCACCCCGGTGCGGAACTGCAGCAGCGCCTCGCCCTGGACGCGGGCCTCCCACGTCTCGGCCTCCTCGGGCGCGTCGGCGAGCCACTTCAGCCCGCGCTGGTATTGGAGCCGCGCGCGCTCGAGAAACTGCGCCTGCTCGAGCGCCTGACCGGCCCGATACGCGTGCCGCGCGGCGTCGAGCACGCGACCGCCCTCGGCGCAGTGCCACGCGAGCGTGGACGCCCAGCCCTCGAGATCGTCGGCGTGGACCGACTCGATCGCGGCGGCCACGAGGCGGTGGTAGTCCCGCCGCTGCACCCCGAGCGTGCCGCGCAGCGTGGCCTGCCGAACGAGCTCGGAAGCGAACGTCCACTGGTCGCCGCCGTGGCTGACGCGGCGGATCAGGCCGTGGCTCGCCAGATCGGTGACCAGCGGCGTCGGGTCGTCGAGACCAGCGGCGCGCCCCAGCAGTTGCTCCGAGAAGGTCTGTCCGATCACCGCGGCGAGCTGCAGGGTGCCCTTCGACGCAGGGTCGAGCGCGTCGATGCGCGCGGAGAGCAGGCCGGCGATCGTGTCGGGCGTGCCGGGCTCGACCTCCCCGATCAGCCGGGCGACCCCGTCGACCACCTCGACCTGGGCGCGATGTCGGAGGTAGCGCGCCATCTCCTCGATGTAGAGCGGGTTGCCCTCACAGGTCCGCTCGACGAGGTCGACCAGCTCGTCTTCGACGTCCTGGGCCTCGAGCAGGTGTGCGAGCAGCCGGCGCGAGTCGGTCGGCTGGAACCGCCCGAGCGCGATCAGGTGACCGAGTCCGTCGAACGCGGGCGGCAGCGCGCCGCGCAGCGTCACCAGCATCAGCGCGGGTCGACGGATCGCCGCGCGGATCAGCGCAGCGAGACCCTCCCGCTCGGCGTGCCCGGCGAGGTGCAGATCCTCGATGGCGATCACCACCGGGCCCTCGCGCGTCAGCCCCTCGATGGCACGGGTCAGCGCGCGAAACGCGGGCTCGGCGCCGGGTGCGCGATCGCGCGCACCGATCAGCCCGGCCAGGGCGTCGACATCCGGCGCACCGAGTCCGAGCTGTGCGAGCCGCTCGACGCGCTCCTCGACCTGGGCACGCGGCGCGTCGGGCTCGACGCCCAGGAACGCGCGGACCAGGTCGCGAAAGCCCTCCATCGGCGGATCGGCACCCCACGGTCGGCTGCGCCCGACGTAGAACGGGAGCCCGCGGCGCGCCGCGACCTCGCGCAGCTCGGCGAGGAGTCGGGACTTGCCGGTGCCGGCGTCCCCGACGAGAAACAGCGCGGCGCCGCGGCCCCCGGCGAGGTCGACGATCGCGTCGCGCAGCACCTCGAGCTCGGGACCGCGCCGGAGCCACGGGCCCTTGCCGGCGACGCGGAGCCCGCGCCGTCGCCCCTCGAGCAGGTAGCTCACCTCCGCGGGCGCGCTCCCTCGGGTGGGCAGCGTGGGACCGCGGCGCAGGCGGAAGTCGCCCTCGGCGACCTGGAGCGCTCGCTCCGAGACGAGCACCTGGCCACGGTCGGCGACGAGGGACAGCTTCTGCGCGAAGCGCACCGTGTCGCCGCGTGCGGTGT
The DNA here is from genome assembly GCA_964419905.1 of uncultured Enterobacteriaceae bacterium. Taxonomy (GTDB): domain Bacteria; phylum Myxococcota_A; class UBA796; order UBA796; genus JAFDJI01. Next base: position 24,292 of record CAYQSE010000001.1, on the reverse strand, counting down.
ACCGGACGAGGCGGCCCGAGGTGGGCCCGACCAGCACCTCGCCGGCGTGCGCGCCGATGGCGAGCTGGATGCTGATGCCCTTGCGCGCGAGGTGCGGCGCCTCGCGCTGGAGCTCCAGCGCGCACTCGAGGGCGCGGGCGAGGTCGTCGGCGTGCGTGCGCGGCACGCCGAACAGCACCACGATCTCGTCGTCGACCGCGCGCAGCACCACCCCGCCATACCGATCGACGACGAGGCGCATCCAGCGCAGCAGGCGGTAGTGCCGCTTGAACAGGTCTTCGGGCTCCAGTCGCACCGAGAGCGGGGTGAGTCCGTCCACGTCGATCACGAGGCACGCGACCTTCTTGCACTCGCCGGCGGGCACGCGGAGGTGACCTGGCAGCGGGGTGACGCCGGCAGGCGTGAACTCGCTCGGATCGGGCGCGTCGAGGCGCTCCACGTCGGCGACGAGGCGGGACAGGTCGAGGTCGGTGGCCCGCCTCGCCTCGTCGGGGAACGCCCGCTCCATCGCGCGGGCGACGTCCGCCGCACCCGCCGGCTCCCCGCTCTGGAACAGCCACGCGCGGAGGTCCTCCTCGAGCAGCGAGCCCCACGGGTAGCGGTCGGCCGGATCGCGGGCGAGCGCCTTGCGCACGATCTCCCACAGCCCGTCGTCGATCTGCGCGCCGTCGCTGCGCGGGTCGGGCACCTCGGCCTCGATGACCTTGCGCAGCTTCTCTCTCGGGTCGGCGTCCTGGAACAGCCGATGGCCGGCCAGCAGCTCCCACAGCACGATGCCGAGGCTGTACAGATCGGTGCGGTGATCGAGCGGGAGCCCCTGGGCCTGCTCGGGGCTCATGTAGGCGTACTTGCCGCCGCCGGGGTGGCCGGGCCCCTGGCTGGGCGCGTGACCCTCCTCGGTGTTCATCAGGCGGGCGACGCCGAAGTCGACCAGCTTCACCTCGCCGTCGAAGGTGACCACGAGGTTGTGCGGCGACACGTCGCGGTGCACGAACCCGAGCTTCTGCCCCGTCTGATCCGTGCGGCCGTGCGCGTAGGCGAGGCCGCGTGCCGCCTGCGCGACGATCGCCACGCTGACCGGCACGGGGAGCCGATCATCGGCGGCGCGCAGCGTCTTGATCAGGCGGGTCAGATCGCGCCCGTGCAGGTGCTCCATCGCGATGTACCAGGAGCCGCCCACCTTCCCGAGATCGTAGACCTGCACGATGTTCGGGTGGTTCAGGTGGACGCCGATCTTCGCCTCGTTGATGAAGGCCTGGATGAACCGCGGATCACGAGCGAACTCGGGCCGGATCCGCTTGATCACGAGGCGCCGCTCGAACCCCGCGACGCCGAACGAGCGCGCCAGGTAGACCTCGGCCATGCCGCCGGTCGCGATGCGCTCCAACAGCTCGTACTTGCCGAACGACGCGGGTAGTTGCAAGCGGCTCCGCGGCCCTCCCCCTGGTCCCTAGCGTGACCGCGCGGCGGGGGCGACCTGTGGCGCCCGTGCGTGGCGCGCCGGGCGGAAAGCTCGTACCCTTCGCGCAGAAGCTCGGGGGCCGGGTGAGCGGAACGGGAGACACGACGAGCGGGATCACGGGGGCGACGGCGCTGCCGTGGGCCCTGGTGCTGCTCGCGGTGGGCTTCGGGCTCGGCGTCCTCATCGCGCGCCCCGAGGTGCCTGCTGCCCCCCCCGCGGCGTGGACGTCGTACGCCGAGGTGTACGCCGCGGTCGCGCCGGTGGTGCTCAACGTCAGCGTCGAGTCGCCGGTGCAGCGCGTGGGCAGCGGGTTCGCGCTCTCGGACGAGCACGTCGTCACCGCGCGCCACCTCGTCGCGGACGCCGACGCGGTCCTGGTGCGCACGATCGACGGCGTCGAGCGGCGCGCGCGGGTGGTCGGCACCGACGCGCGCACCGATCTCGCGCTGCTCGAGGTGGAGGGGGCCGAGCTCAAGCCGTCCACGCTCGGGCGCTCGACCGATCTCGCGGTCGGCGACACGCTGCTCGCGATCGGCAACCCCTACGGGCTCGGGCACTCGCTCGCGGTCGGCGTGCTCGGCAGCCGTGGTCGCCGGATCGCGACCGACAACGGGCAGGCGCGCGTCGAGTTCCTTCAGCTCGCAGCGCCGCTGAACCCGGGCAACTCGGGCGGGCCCATCTTCGATCAGGGGGGGCGCGTGGTCGGCGTGCTCACCGGGACGCACGCGCAAGGGCAGGCGATCGCGTTCGCCGTGCCGGTCGAGACGCTGCGCGCCGCGCTGCCGCAGCTGATGGCGGGCGCGCGGGTCAGCGACGCGTTCCTCGGTGTGCGCACCGAGACGGCGGTCGAGGGCGTGCGGGTGATCCAGGTGGTCCCGACCGGTCCCGCCGGTCGCGCGGGGATCCGGCCCGGCGACGTGATCACCCGGCTCGGCAGCCAGCCCGTGCGCACGCCCGGGGAGCTCCGCGCGCTGGTCGAGGCCCGCCCGGTCAAGAGCTACGTGTTCATCCGGCTGATCCGCGACGACGCCGTGCTCGCGATCGACGTCGGCCTCGAGGATCGCGCCGAGCAGCCGGTGGTGGTCGCCGGCATGATCCTCCGGCCCGAGCCGGGCACGGGCGGCCGGGTCGTGGCCCTGCGGCCGCGGAGTCGCGCCGAGCGCGCTGGCCTGCGCGAGGGCGACCTGATCCGGGCCGTCGAGGGCGTGCCGGTGCTCGCGCCGGCCGACGTCGAGGAGCTGCTGGGCGGCGGCGTGTCCGCCCGACTCGAGGTGGTGCGGGACGGCGTGCCGCTCACGCTCGGCCTCGCCGCGTCGACGCCGGACGAGTAGGGTCGGCTACGCCTCGAGGGCGTGCTGCAGGACCTCGTCGACCGTCGCGACGAAGTGGAACTTCAGATCGCGGCGCAGCTCCTCGGGGACGTCGACGAGATCGGCCTCGTTGCGCGCCGGCAGGATCACCTCGGTGATTCCGGCGCGTCGCGCGGCGAGCACCTTCTCCTTCACGCCGCCGACCGGGAGCACCTTGCCGCGCAGCGTGATCTCGCCGGTCATCGCGACGCGCGAGCGCGCAGGCCGACCGGTGACCAGCGAGGCGAGGGCGCTCACCATGGTGACGCCCGCGGACGGGCCGTCCTTGGGGATCGCGCCGGCAGGGACGTGCAGGTGGAAGCTCGCGTCGAACACCTCGGAGGCGAGCCCGAGGTTGACGCTGTGCGCGCGCAGCCAGCTCATCGCGGCCTCGGCGGACTCCTTCATCACCTCGCCCAGGCTGCCGGTGAGCTTCAGCGACAGCTTGCCCGGCATGCGGGTGGCCTCGATGAACAGAATGTCGCCGCCGCTCGCGGTCCACGCGAGGCCGATCACCACGCCGGGCTGATCGACGCGCTCGGCCACCTCCTGGAAGTAGCGGACCGGGCCGAGATAGCGGGGCAGGGCGGTGTCGGTCACCTTGACCTTCTTGGCCTTGCCCTCGACGACCTGGCGCGCGACCTTGCGGTGGATCGCGGCGAGCTGTCGCTCGAGCTCGCGCAGGCCCGCCTCGCGCGTGTAGTCCCGGATCACCCGCTCGATCGCCTCGGGCGTGATCTGCACCTTGGTCGGCCCCTTCAGCCCGTGGCTCGCCGACAGCCGCGGCAGCAGGAAGCGCTTGGCGATGCTGACCTTCTCCTCTTCGGTGTAGCCGGGGATCTCGATGATCTCGAGGCGGTCCATCAGCGCGGGCGGGATCGGGTCGACGAGGTTCGCGGTGGCGATGAACAGCACCTGCGAGAGATCGACGGGCACGTCGAGGTAGTGGTCGACGAACGCGTTGTTCTGCTCGGGATCGAGCACCTCGAGCAGCGCGCTCGCGGGGTCGCCGCGGAAGTCGGCGCCGAGCTTGTCGAGCTCGTCGAGGACGAGCACCGGGTTCGCGCTGCCGGCGCGCGACAGCGCGCGGATGATCCGACCGGGCAGTGCGCCGAGGTAGGTGCGACGGTGGCCGCGGATCTCGGTCTCGTCCTTGATGCCGCCGAGCGCGATCCGCCCGTAGTTGCGGCCGAGCGCGCGCGCGATCGAGCGGCCGAGCGAGGTCTTGCCGACGCCGGGGGGGCCGACGAAGCACAGGATCGGGCCCTTGCTGTCGGCCTGGAGCTGACGCACCGCGAGGTACTCGAGCAGACGCTCCTTCACCTTCTCGAGACCGTGGTGATCCTCGTCGAGCACGCGCTGCGCCTTGGACAGGCTCGCGGTGTCGACCGTGAACTCGCCCCACGGCAGGTCGCAGACCGTCTCGAGCCAGGTGCGCGCGACGGTGTACTCGCCCGAGTCGCTGTGGATGCGGCGCAGGCGGTCGACCTCGCGCAGCGCCTCGGTGCGGACCTCCTCGGGCATGTCGGCCTCGAGCAGCCGCCGCTGGAACTCGTCGGCGTCCGCCTCGGTGCCGTACGTGTCGCCGAGCTCGGCGCGGATGGCCTTGAGCTGCTCCTTGAGGTGGAACTCGCGCTGGCTGCCGTCCATCGCCGCCTGCACGCGCAGGTTCAGCTCGGCGTCGATCCGCTGGCCGGCGATCGTCACGGCGAGGCGATCTGCGACCAGCTGGAGGCGCGCCTGCACCGAGACCTCCTCGAGCAGCGCGAGGCGATCGGCCAGGGTCATCGGCACCTGTGCCGCGGCCTGATCGGCGACGCGCACCGGATCGTCGGCCGGCGCCGCGAGGATCGGGTGATCGGTCGGGCTCATGCCCTGGTTTCGCGTCCACTCCGCCATCATCCCGGTGACGACCCGCGAGAGCCCGCCGACCTCGACCGGATCGCCCCCTTCCTCCGCGAACGGCGTGAAGTGGGTGGCGGTCGCGCCGTCGCGCAGCGTGATCGGACCGATCCGGACGCGCTCTCCGCCCTCGACCAGCACCCGCAGCGAGCCGTCCGGAAGGCGCGTCGTGCGCTGCACCCGGCCCAGCGTGCCCACGGTGAGCATCAGCGCGCTCTCGGGATCTTCCTCGTCCGGATCGAGCTGCGGGACGAGCGTGAGCAGCGCGCCTTGCTCGAGGTGCTGCTCGATGGCCCGGATGGACGAGTCGCGTCCCACCGGGATCGAGCGGATCATCCCAGGGAACACCACGAGTCCCCGGAGGGGGAGGGCGACGGCGGGCTCGGACATGCGGGGCGGCTCCGCGAACGACGGGCCGGGCAGGGTAACCCGGAGCCGCAGCGCTGGTGGATCACACGCGGGAGGTGTCTGGCGCGGGCGTGCGCGCGAGGCGCTGCGTGTCCTCCTTCTGCACCGCGCGCATCGAGCGCAGGCCCGTGGGCACGATCGGGGCCTTGAACCGCGAGAGGTGCTGGTAGTCCCGCAGGTAGGACTCCCAGCCGCGCAGGCGCCCGAGGCGCTCCTCGCCCTCGCGGAAGCGCAGGAAGCCCATGTAGTTCTCGCGCCACCACTGCCAGAAGTCCTTCTCGTCGATGGTCCCGTCCAGCAGGGGCTCGTAGTACTCGTCGCGGATCGCGCGGCCGGTGATCCAGTCGTGACACGAGAACCGCTCACCGTCCCACATCGCGTAGTGGGACGACGCGAACGTCCAGCTGCCGGTGTTCACGTAGGCGCGGTCGCCCTGACGCACGACCCCGGGCAGGTGGCTGTGGCCGCACACGATGTAGCGCCACTTGTCGGCGGCGAGGCGCTGCATGATCGGCCGGAAGATGCACATCGGATCGCCCATGTTCGAGCGCGCCCAGAAGTCGAGTTGGCTGGTCGCCGCCTCGGCGGACGCCTTGAACCCGAGCGCGCGGAGCACCTGCGCGCCGCCCCAGTTCAGCAGCGCCGCCTTGTGCACGAGCCAGAAGCTGAGCCGGTTCGCGAGCGTGTAGAACTCGCCGAGGGGGATGCGCAGCCAGGTGTCGAGGTAGCGCTCGACGAGGTGGTGCACCTTGGTCGACACCTGCCCCTTCTCGAGCTCGCCCTTCATGAACGGGTCGTACTGGTAGCCGTGCTGAACGAGGATCTCGTCGCCGATGTGCAGCTCGTCGCACACCCGGAAGTTCAAGATCTCACGGTACAGGGACAGGTCGTAGTCGTGGTTGCCGACCACGTAGAACAGCCGCCCGCGCCGCGCGATGCGCGACAGGCTGCCGAGCAGCTCCTGGTGGGCGCGCAGGATGCGGGTGAAGCTCCACGCTTGGTGGAAGTCGACCGCGTCGCCGCCGATCACCAGGGTGGCGTCCTGCTCCTCGACGGTGTCGACCAGCGCCATCAGGTAGCGGTCCTTGCCGAAGAACGCGTCGGACGGCGTGCCGTCGCCGAGGTGCAGGTCGCTGATGAACCACACCGGCCCGTCGGCGGGGATGGTCTCGGTCTTGACGGGACGATTCCACCCGCTCACGGGATGAGTCCTCGGCTGGCGTGGTTGGCCGAACGCGCCCCGGCGCCATAGCCGGGGGGCACGAGAGGAGCCCTAATGCGAAAAGGCGTCGGTGACGTGAAGTTCCTCGGCAGCTTCTTCGAGGCGCTGCCCGAGACCACCTTGCCCGAGGTGGCGTTCGCGGGTCGCAGCAACGTCGGCAAGTCGAGCGCCATCAACTGCCTGCTCGACAAGAAGGCGGCGGCGCGCGTGTCGGGCACGCCGGGGCGCACGCAGTCGATCAACCTGTTCGACGTCGGCGGCGCGGTGATGTTCGCCGACCTGCCGGGCTACGGGTACGCCAAGGTGCCCGATCACGTCCAGGAGCGGTGGAAGGACGTGATCGAGGGCTACCTCGCCGACCGCGACACGCTGCGGATGGTCGTCGTGCTCGTAGACGCGCGTCGCGAGCCGCAGCCGATGGACGGGCAGCTCCTCTATGCGCTCACCGAGGCGCGGGTTCCCGCGCTGGTCGTCGCCACCAAGGTCGACAAGCTCAGCCGCAACGAGCGGCAGAAGGCGCTGTCTGCGCTGATCCGGGAGTTCCACCTCGAGCGCGATCAGCTCGTCGCGTTCTCGTCGGTCACGCGCGAGGGCCGAGAGGTCGTGTGGGATCGGATCGAGGCCGCGTGCCGTCCCGGGGCGTCGTGATGGCCCGACAGAACACCTACAAGACACCCGACAAGTACGCGAAGAAGGCCAAGGAGCAGGGCTACGAGGCACGCTCGGTGTTCAAGCTCGAGGAGATCCAGCGCCGGTTCCGGCTGCTCCACCCGGGCCAGCGTGTCGTCGATCTCGGCTGCTACCCGGGCTCGTGGTCGCGCTACGCGATCGAGCAGATCGGGGAGCGCGGTGTGCTCGTCGGCGTCGATCTCCAGGCGCCGCAGTTCGGTGGCGGCATCTGGATCGCGCGCTCGGTCTACGAGGTCGAGGCGGACGAGCTGATCGCGGCGCTCGGTGGGCCGGCGGACGTGCTGATCTCCGACATGGCGCCGTCGACCACCGGGGATCGCTGGGGCGATCATGTCCAGCAGATCGAGCTCGCCCGGCGGGCGCTCGAGCTCGCGTGCGTCGTCCTGCGGCCTGGCGGGGCGTTCGTCGCGAAGGTGTTCGAGGGGCCCGACGCCAAGCCCTTCGAGCTCGACGCGCGCAAGCGCTTCGAGAAGGTGAAGCGCGTGCGCCCCGACGCGGTGCGCAAGGAGAGCCGGGAGTGGTTCCTCGTCGCCGAGGGCCTCCGCAGCGCCGAGTAGCCCCGGCCGTGGCCGAGGCGGTGCGGCGCGCTTGTTACAGAAGGCGGCCGGGCGGGACGCCCGGCCCACGTCTTGGGAGAGGGGCCGTTGTTCGTGGGTCGGCCGTCCCGGCCGACCTACCTGGGCCCTGGAAGAGGCGGCCGGGCGGGACGCCCGGCCCACGTCACTTGGGGGCGGCCGACCTGGGGCTTGTGCTGTCTTGCTTCAGCTTGTGGGGCGGCTGACTGCTGTTCGTGGGTCGGCCGTCCCGGCCCACGTCTTGGGAGAGGGGCCGTTGTTCGTGGGTCGGCCGTCCCGGCGCGCTTGTAGCAGAGGGCGGCCGGGCGGGACGCCCGGCCCACGTCTTGGAATAGGGGTCGTTGTTCGTGGGTCGGCCGGGCGGGACGCCCGGCCTACGGCTTGGAATAGGGGCGGTTGTTCGTGGGTCGGCCGTCCCGGCCGACCTGGGTCCGGGCAGTGCCTAGAGCGCCGCGACCCAGTCGACGAGCGTGCGGACCATCTCGCCGGTGCCGCCCGGCGCGTAGTGGTGGTGCTCCTTCTCGACGAACGCCGGCCCGGCGATGTCGAGGTGCGCCCACGACGCGCCCTCGGGCACGAAGTGCTGCAGGAACAGCGCCGCGGTGATCGCGCCGCCGTCGCGCCCGCCGACGTTCTTCAGCGTGGTCCAGTCGCCGGCGAGCATCTTCTTGTAGGGGGCGTGCAGCGGCATCCGCCACAGCCCTTCTCCGGTGCCCTCGGACGCGGCGAGCAGCGCGCCCGCGAGCGCGTCGTCGTCGGTGAACAGCCCGGTGAAGTCGGTGCCCAGCGCGACCACGACGGCGCCGGTGAGGGTCGCGGCGTCGACGATGTGCTTCGCGCCCGCGACCTTGCTCGCCTGCAGGAGGCAGTCGGCGAGCACGAGGCGGCCCTCGGCGTCGGTGTTGTGGATCTCGACCGTGACCCCGTTCGGGTAGCGGATCACGTCGCCGAGCTTGTAGGCGCGCGGCCCGGTGAGGTTCTCGACCGCGCCGAGGAAGGTGTCGACCGCGACCGGCAGCCCCAGCTCGGCGATGGCGGCGGTGGCGGCGAGCATGGTGGCGGCGCCGCCCATGTCGCAGCGCATCGTCTGCATCGAGGCGCTCGGCTTCAGCGACAGGCCTCCGGAGTCGAAGGTCACGCCCTTGCCGACGAGCGCGATGTGCGTCTTCGCGTTGTCGGGGCGGTAGACGATGTGGATCAGGCGGCCCTCGCGGTCGGACCCGCGGCCGACCGCCTCGATCCCCACGCAGCCCTCGGCGATGCACCGCTTCAGATCCCAGACCTCGACGGTGACGCCGGGGATCGACGCGAGGGTGCGCGCCTCGTCGGCGAGCGACTCGGGGTAGAGCTCTTCGGGGGGGGCGTTCACGAGGTCGCGAGCCCACGCCTGCCGCGCGGCGCGGATGCCGGCCCTGGCGGCCGCCTGCTCGCCGCCGTCGTCACCGATGAGCGTGAGCTCGGCCAGCGGCGCCTTGCGGTCGCACTCCTTCTTGTTGCGGTCGTAGGCGTAGTTTCCCGCGGCGACCGTCTCTGCGAGCAGCGCGGCGTCACCGCCGCCGAGGGCGAGCCCGAGCGAGCGCGCGCCGAGGCGGCGGGCGGCGCGTCCGGCGGCCCCCGCCGCGCGACGGAGGTGCCTGGCCGACCCGTCGCCGACGCCGAGCACCAGCAGCCTGCGCGCGGCCAGCCCGCCGAGCGTCGGCAGTGAGCTGGTGCTCCCTGGCTTGCCGTCGAAGCCTTCCTCCTCGAGCAGCGGCAGCAGGTGCCCGCCGAGCCGCGCGTCGAGCTCGGCGAGCGTGGCGCGGAAGTCGGCTCCGGCCGCGACGGCGAGCAGGTCCACTGAGAGGTCGGGGGACGACAGATCGGAGAAGTGGAGCTTCAAGTTCACACCCTTAGAAGAACAGCGGGATCAGGGTTCGCACGATGAACACGAACAGGAACACGAGGCCGAGCACGCCGGCGAGGATCACGAGGAACACCGCGTACGCATCACGACGCGCGATCTCGATCACGCGCTCTGCGAGCTGCGTGAGATCGAGCCCGGCGCCCGGCGGCTTCGGGGCGGCCGCCTGCCAGCCGGGGAGGTCCTCGCCCTCGGACGGACCGGGGATCCAGTCGTCGAGATCGTCCTCGGGCCCGGGGATCTCGTCCTCCCACGCGCCGGGTCCGGGCGTGGGCGTCGGGGCCACGCGCACCGGCGTCGGCTTCTGCGGCGCCGCGGGCTTGACCTGGAGGGTGGGCGGCTGCACGCCGTCGCTCGGGCGGGTCGGCGTGTCGCCCGCGTCGAGGTCGTCGTCGAGGTCGTCGTCGAGCTCGTCGTCGACGTCGCCGAGGTCGGAGACGGACGGCGGATCGCCGGTGCGCGGGGTCGTCGTAGGCGTCACGATCACCGGGATCGGCGGACGCGGGGGCGGCTCCACCGGCACGGTGGACGGCGCGATGGGCGTCGGGAACGCGTCGGCGTCGCTCGCGACGTCGAAGTCGGTGCTGGTCGCGCCAGTGACGGGGATCGGCAGGTCTTCGTCGTCCTCGGCGATCTCCCGGCGACGGTCGTCGAGCCGGATCGGGGTGGGCGCCTGCAGCGCGGGCTCCGGCGCGGGGGGGACGTAGCCGGGCGGCGGGCGAACCTGGAACTCGCCCTCGGCGACCTTGGGCTCGTCGCCGCCGTCGCGCACCGTGAACGCGACGCGGGCCTGATAGCGCCCAGGCGGCAGGCCCGGCAGCGTGAACTGGAACCGCAGCCGCCCCGAGGGGTGCGCGGCGACGGTGTAGCGGGTGTCGGGGACGGGCACGCGGGCATCGTCGGTCGCGTCGAGGTCGGTGACCTGGACGCCGACCGCGATGTGCTCGTGATCGGAGAGGCCCTGGGTGGCGCCGACGGCGACCGAGAACGTGACCTCCTCGGGGCCCTGGAACACGCCGTCGCGCGCGGTGGCAGCGAGCAGCAGGCGACCGACGTCGTCGATGTGCGGGTGCACGAGGGCTGCGACCTCGGCGAGGCGCGGGCGGAGATCGGCGGCCGTCTCGAAGCGGTAGGGAGGGGAGGGCTCGGTGGGGCGCGTGATCCCGCGGTTGAGCAGCGATGCGAGGCGCTCGGCCACCTTGGCCACGAACCGTGGGTTCGCGCCTTCGCGCTTGAGCCGGGCGAGCGCGCGATCCTTCAGCGTGGCGAGCCGCATCTTGTCGAGGCCGTCGTGCGGCGGGGCGAGGCGCTCCTCGTGGCGTGGATCGCCGCCGTCGGGCAGGCGCATCGCCGCCTCGAACACCCACAGGCAGGCGGCCCAGGTGTCCCAGCCGGGACCGGGCGCGCCGTCGGCCTCGGGCGGGGTGTAGTCGCGTCGCTCCGGCGCGAGCTCCTGCAGCCGTCGCCACCAGCCGTGCAGCGCTGGGGTGAGCAGGTCGGCCAGCACGGGCTCGCCACGCTCGTTGAGCAGCACGTTGGACGGGCGCAGCGCGCCGTGCGGACGACCCGCCTTCGCGAGCGCCTCGAGTCGATCGGTGACCGCGAGCGTGATCGCGAGCGTCTCGCCGAGCCCCATGCCCGCTTCGAGCTTGCGCGCGAGCGTGGCCGGGTAGCGCGGCAGCAGCAGCGCCGGGCGCCCGTCGTCCAGCTCGAAGCGCGCCTCGAGCCGCGGCAGGAACGGGTGCGCGCCGCCCGCGAGCAGACTGCCCTGCTCGACCGTCGCCTTCGCGCACGCCTCGATCAGCGCAGGCGGGATCGGCGCGTCGCTCGGGAAGTCCTCGGCGCGGTGTGGCACCTTGAGCACGCGCTCGCGGTCGTCCGCCGCGCGCACGAGGTAGGACGAGGCCCACGCGCCACGGCCGAGGCGCTGCCCCACCGCCCAGGCGCGGCCTTCCCCATCGGTGACCGACCTACCGGTGAGCATCGGCTGTTCTACCCCTTGGAGCGCCACGGAACCCCCTCGCTATTGTCCGATCGGGTGGGCGTCAACGCGGGCCGATCGGGCGGACTCCGCGGGCGGGTCGCGCAGCGCGTCGACGAGGAGCGCGGCGACCTCGGCCGAGCCCGCGGATCCGACGTGTCCGAGCAGTCCGGTGTCGAGCGTGGTCGCGCCGGGCACGGCGGCCAGCCGCTCGAGCGCGGGCGCGTGCGCGGCGGCCGGCGCCGTCGGGTCACGCGACGACCACAGGTAGGCGACGCGTGGGGGCAGCGGCGCCGTCCACAGCGCGCCGTCGTCGATCGCGTCGAGCCCGTCCGGGAACAGCCGGGGCAGGCCGTCGGCGACGCCAGCGTACAGGAGCGGGTCGCCGCTGAGGTACGCGCCGAGGTCGTCTGGCGTCCCGTCGAGCGCCACGCCGTCGGGCTCGGCGCCCGCGTGCAGCAGCTCGGTGACGCCGCGCCCGCCAGTGGACTGACCGATCAGGAAGCGCGGCCCGGTCGCGGGGAGGGGAACGTCGCCGATCGCCGCGGCAGGATCGGTGGCCAGCGCCCACGCCGCGAGCGCGAGCGCGTGCCCCTGGCGGGTGAACCCGTCACGGAACGTGTCGTTGACGCGCCCCTCGACGGGGGGCCCGGCGTTGTGCCACAGATCGCCCCAGCAGTTCGCGGGGAGGATCTGCACCACGCCCGCCTCGGCGAGCGCGACCGCGAGCGCGCCGCGCGCATCGATCGTCGCCTCTGCGCTCGCCCACATCCCGAGCACCGCGTGCGCCTCGCGGGCGGCCCAGTCGGCGTCGAGGCGCGACGGGGTCGCGTGGTGCGCGCCGGCGAGCGGGGCGTCCGGTGAGCTGCCAGAGACCCAGTCGAACGCGCCGGCGTGGAACACCACGGCGATCGGCGCGTCGTCGGGCACCTCCTCGGGGCGAGCCACCCACAGCCGCGCGGGGCGGCCGTCGGGGCAGGGGAGCTCGGGCGCGGCGGCGACCTGCACCACCCAGCCGGGTACCGGTCCGTCGACCGGTCGCAGCGGCACGGGATCGCCGCTGGGGATCCACGCCGCGGGCGCCGGACACCCCGACAAGCTCACCAGTATCGGCAGGAAGAGCACCCGCACGCGACCTCCGGCGGGCATCCTACCCCGTCGCCGCGCGCGTGGGTTGTGCGTCGACCGGCGACCGGGCAGGATGGTCTGTCCTCACGCGTCGCTCCGCGCTGGGAGCCTGATTGTCGCAGCCCGAGTCGAGTCGGAAGTTCCACTTCCTCCGCGAGATCGCCAGCGGAGGCTTCGGCAGCGTGTACCTCGCGAAGGTGCTCCACGCCGACGGCTTCTCGCGCCTCGCGGCGATCAAGCTGCTGCACCCGAAGTGGTCCGAGAACGAGGAGGTCGCGTCCCGGATGCGGGACGAGGCGCGCCTGCTCGGCCAGCTCCGGCACCGCAACATCGTGGATGTGATCGACCTCACCCTGATCGACGGTCGCGTCGCCGTGATCATGGAGTACCTGGAGGCGGTCGACCTCCGCACCATGATCAAGGACTGCGTCGCGCGCGGGGAGCTGCTGCCGACCCGCGCCGTCCTCGAGGCGACGATCGCGGTCGCGTCCGCGCTCGACGCGGCGTGCAACCGTCCGCCGATCCCTGGCGAGAAGCCGCTGCGGGTGATCCACCGCGACATCAAGCCCAGCAACGTGATGCTCGACGAGTCCGGGACGCCCAAGGTGCTCGACTTCGGCGTCGCGCGGGCCGACTTCGACGAGCGCGAGAGCCACACCCAGGACGTCGCGTTCGGCTCGCTCGAGTACATGCCCCCCGAGCGCTTGTTCTTCGAGCCCGAGAGCGCGGCGTCCGACGTGTACTCGCTCGGCGCGACGCTGTTCGAGCTGCTCGCGCTCGAGCCGTTCGGCAAGGCGAAGCTGCGCCCCAATCAGCACGAGGAGATGATCTTCAAGCGGCTGCGCTACCTGTTCGGCCGCAACCCGGTGGGCACGCCGGAGGTCCGTGACGAGCTGAAGTCGCTGCTCTCGGACATGCTCTCGTTCGACGAGGCGGATCGCCCCAGCGCGGCCCAGGTCGCGGAGCGCCTGCGTGGTCTCACCCGGTCGATCCGCGAGGACGAGACGCTGGCCGAGTGGAGCGAGGCGAACGTGCCGCGGCTGCTGCGCGCGCTCCAGGAACAGGAGATCCACAGGCCCCCGAACCCGCTGGTCGATCAGGTGCTCGCCGAGGACTCCAAGGGGTTCAAGCGCGCGCCTGCGGCCGATCGCTATGACGACCGCACGATCCCGCCCGACGACGAGTTCGCGTTCGACGGCCCGGCGCCGGACGACGATCGGCGGTGGAAGGCGCTGAAGGAGGCCACCCTGGCCGAGCTGAACGCCGCCGAGCCGCCGCCGGTCCCGAAGGGCGTGCGCTCGGTCGCGCCCGGTCAGGCGGTGGTCGACGCCATCCACACCGGGCGGCCCGCGCCGGGGCGCCAGTCCGGACCGCTGCCGCTGCCCCCACCGCCGCCGGTCGCCCCGGCCGAGGGGGTGCAGACGGGCGGGGCGGCACCGCGCGAGGCCGCGTCGAAGGCGCCCGCCAAGCGGAGCGCAGCGCCGCGCGCGGGGCGTGCCGCCGAGCCCGCGCAGGCTCGGCGCGGCTGGGGGCGGCTGGTCGCCGTCGTCACGATCGGGCTGGCCGCGGGCGGCGCGCTCGCGGTGGTGCTCGGCCTGGTCGGCGCGGGCGTCGGCGTCGCCACCGGGCACCTCCCCGATCCCCTCGGCGATCGCTCGCCGTTCGCGCAGGGCGGGGTCGGCGAGCCCGAGGCGGCGCCCGTGGCGGAGGTCCAGGTGGTGCCCGCGCCGGTGCCCGAGGCGGCGCCCGAGCCGATCGCTGGGCCCGTGATCGTGTTCGTCAGCCACCTCGACGGCACCCGGAAGATCACCGCGCGCTGCGACGGCGGCACGGCGGAGGGGGCGTCCGAGGTCCGACTGGGCGTCTCCGGGCTCGGTGACTGCACCGTCACCGGGTTCGGCCCCGAGCGCACGCGACTCACCGCAGTGGTGCGCGAGCCGCACGAGGGCGTCTACGCTTGCTTCGTCGGCGGGGCCAAGACCTGCGAGGTCGCCGGCTCCGGAGACGGCTGAGGGCGGCGTGCTGCTTACGATCACGGCAGAGTTTCCGTCCGCTGCTTGACACGAGCACGGGGCACCCGGGTAGAAGGGTGCGCACTCGGAGGGCGTCATGCTCATCGGCCTCTACATCTTCCTCGAAGAGGAGTTCGCGGATCCGATCTACGCGGACCCGGGGTCCGAGGATCTCGAGGACGATCAGTGGTCTGCGATCTGCGAGGCCGTCGTCGAGGCGCTGGAGGGCGATCGCGAGCCCACCGGCATCGTGGCGCACGGCGAGGCGTGGCTCGCGTGGCGATTGCTCCCCAAGGTGGGGCTGTCGTTCGTGGTGCTCGTCACCGACGACGTGAAGGCGTCCGGCGTGACGGCCTACCTGCAGCACCTCGCCCGCACCTATATGGACGAGGTGGACGATCCGCTCGCGCCGGAGCGCGACGGCGTCGCCGACGTGGTGGTCGAGGTGATCCCCCCCTGGGAAGACGAGGAGGACTGACGTGAGCAAGCGCGCCCTGTACATCGGTCGGCGCGTCGACGCCGACACGCTGAAGGTCACGGACGAGCCCAGCCTGCTCGATCCCGACAACCTCACGCGGCACGCGGTCTGCCTCGGGATGACCGGATCGGGCAAGACGGGCCTGTGCGTGTCGCTGCTCGAAGAGCTGGCCGCGGCGGGTGTGCCGGCGCTGATCATCGACCCCAAGGGGGACATGACCAACCTCTGCCTCGCGTTCGCCGACAGCCGGCCCGAGGACTTCGCGCCGTGGGTCGATCCGGCGGCGGCGTCGCGCGCGGGCCTCGACGTGCCGGCGTTCGCCGAGCGCACCGCGGCGATGTGGAAGAAGGGCCTCGCGAGCTGGGGCATGGACGCCGAGCGGATCGGCCGGTACACCGACGGTGCCCAGGTCACCGTGTACACGCCGGGCTCGAGCGCGGGCGTGTCCGTCGACGTGCTGAGCGCGCTCGGCGCGCCGCCCGCCGAGGTGCTCGAGGACGCCGAGGGCTTCCGCGAGATGGTCGCCGGCACGGTCAGCGCGCTGCTCGGACTCGTCGGCGTCGAGGCGGATCCGGTCAGCGATCCCGCGCACATCGTGCTCAGCCAGATCCTCACCGACGCGTGGGGCCAGGGGAGCGACCTCGATCTCGAGACGGTGATCACCCGGCTCGTCGATCCGCCGTTCGGCAAGGTCGGCGTGTTCCCGGTCGATACGTTCTACCCGCGCAACGATCGGATGAAGCTCGCGATGTCGCTCAACGGCATCGTCGCCTCGCCCGCGTTCGGCGCGTGGCGCCAGGGCGCACCGATGGACGTGGACGGCTTCCTCGCGCCGCGCGACGGCCGCACCGCGGTCTCGGTGTTCTACACGGCGCACCTCGATGACGCGCAGCGGATGTTCTTCATCTCGATGCTGCTCAACCAGGTGGTCACCTGGTCGCGCCGGCAGTCGGGCACCAGCTCGCTGCGCGCGCTCGTGTACTTCGACGAGGTGTTCGGCTACCTGCCGCCGCACCCGAAGAACCCCCCCACCAAGACCGCGGTCCTCACGCTGATGAAGCAGGCGCGCGCGGTGGGCGTGGGCACGATGCTCGTCACGCAGAACCCGGTCGACCTCGACTACAAGGCGCTGTCGAACGCGGGCACCTGGCTCATCGGTCGGCTCCAGACCAAGCAGGATCGCGAGCGCGTGCTCGATGGCCTGGCCAGCGCCGCGGGCGGCTTCGATCGCGGCGTGGTGTCCAACTGGCTCGAGAACCTGCCGTCGCGCACCTTCGTGTGGCGCGACGTGAGCAAGGACGACCCGGTGCTGGTGCACAGCCGGTGGGCGATCAGCTACCTGCGCGGGCCGCTGACCCGCCGCGAGCTCGATCAGCTCCCCGCCGTGTACCGCACGCTCCCGGGCGCGGCGAGGTCACGGCCTGCCGCCGCCGCTTCCCCCCAGGCGCTCGCGTCCACGCCCGGCGCGCCTGCGGACAACCTGCTCGCGCAGCCGCCGCCTGCGCCGGCCGGCTACCGCTTCCGGTTCCTCGATCCGCGGCTCGTGTTCTCGGCCCGCCTCGCCCCGTTCTTCGAGCACGCGGCCCTGCCCAAGCGCCCCGACGGCAAGCTGGTGTGGGTGCCGGCGCTGATCGGCAAGCTCCACGTGCGCTTCGACGAGGGCGCCGGGTTCAGCGAGGAGCGCCACGAACAGCGCCTGTTCTTCCCGATCACCGATCACGGCATCGAGGAGGCGGGCGATCCCGAGCTCACCGAGGACGACTACCTCCCGTCGCCGCCGCCCGACTCGCTGTTCGCACACCTGCCCACGCAGATCGACGAGAAGCACGAGCTCCAGGCGCTCGAGAAGCGCGTGATCGAGCACATCTACCGTGGCGAGACCGCGAAGCTGTTCCGGCACCGCGATCTGAAGCTGACGAGCACCGCGGGCGAGACGCGCGAGCACTTCCAGGTACGCGTCGAGGCGGCGATCCGCGAGAAGATCGACGCCGAGGTCGGCAAGCTCAAGGAGAAGGTGGACCGCGAGGTCACGCGCCTCGAGGACCGCAAGCGCAAGCTCGAGCAGGACCAGGACAAGTACAAGGCCGAGGCGCGCTCGCATCAGGCCAACGAGCTGGTCAGCGCGGGCGAGGCGCTGTTCGGGATGTTCTTCGGGCGCAAGCGCAGCCTGACCGGTGTGGTCAGCAAGCGGCAGACGACGATGCGCGCGCAGGAGCGCCTCTCCCGTGCCACCGACGACGCCGCGAAGCTCGAGCGCGAGGTCTACGAGCTCCAGAACCAGACCGAGACCGAGATCCTGAAGATCGAGAACCGCTGGAAGGGCGAGGTGCGGGGCATCGAGGAGGTCGAGGTGCGGTTGAAGCGCAACGGCATCCGCCTCGACGAGTTCAGCGTGCTGTGGGTGCCGCTCACGCGCCTGTTCTGACGGTGCGGCTCCGAGCGTGTTAGGGGCGCCGCCTGCTGGAGTCGTCCCGATGGAAGCCCACGTCACGCCCGCGCCCGCCGCCGAGAAGAAGGTGTTCTTCCACACGCTCGGCTGCCAGATGAACGAGTACGACACCGGCAAGATGCGCGCTCAGCTCGAGCGCGACGGCTACGTCGTCACCGACTCGCCCGACGACGCCGACCTGATCCTGGTGAACACCTGCTCGGTGCGCGACAAGGCGGTGCAGAAGATGCACTCCGCGCTCGGCGAGTACCGCCGCCGCAAGAAGGACGGCCAGGAGGTGCTGATCGGCATCGCGGGCTGCGTGGCGCAGATGGAGGGCGACGACCTCGTCAAGCGGTACAAGGACGTCGATCTCGTGTTCGGGCCCGACGGCGTGCCGCACGTCCGCGAGCTCGTGCGCGAGGCCGAGGCGCGAAAGGGCAAGGGCGGGGCGGTGCTCGACACCACGTTCCTCGACCTCGAGAACTACCCGTTCGTGAGCGACCTCGATCCGGGCAGCAAGGGCCAGGTCGGCGCGTTCGTGACCATCCAGAAGGGCTGCGACAACAAGTGCACCTTCTGCATCGTGCCGGCCACGCGCGGGGCCGAGGTGAGCCGCCCGCACACCGAGATCCTCGACGAGGTGCGGCGGCTCGCCGACACCGGCGTGCGCGAGATCACGCTGATCGGCCAGAACGTGAACAGCTACGGGCTCAAGGTGCCCGGCGAGATCACGTTCACCGAGCTGGTCTACCGCGTGCACGCGGTGCCGGGCGTCGAGCGCATCCGCTACACGACGAGCCACCCGCGCGACATCACCGACGACCTGATCGCGGCCTACGCCGAGCTCCCGAAGCTCACGAGCCACCTGCACCTGCCGGTGCAGTCCGGCAGCAACCGCATCCTGCGCCGGATGAAGCGGTTCTACACCGCCGAGCGCTTCCTCGAGGTCGTCGCCGGGCTGCGCCGCGCGCGCCCCGATCTGGCGCTCACCACCGACGTCATCGTCGGCTTCCCGAGCGAGACCGACGAAGACTTCGAGGCCACGATGGCCTTGGTCGAGGCCGCTGATCTCGTCGGCGCGTACTCGTTCAAGTACAGCCCCCGCCCCGGCACCGCCGCGGTGCACTACAAGGAGGGCTGGGACGACGCCGTCGCGGGCGCGCGGCTCACGCGGCTGCAGGACCGCATCCGCGAGCGTTCGGTCGCCTACCACCGCAGCCTCGAGGGCTCGGTCCACGGCGTGCTCGTCGAGGGCTGGAGCAAGCACGATCCGGGCGTGATCTGCGGGCGGACCACGCACAACGTGATGATCAACTTCCCTGGATCGCTCGCGTCGCTGGGCCAGACCGTGCCGGTGCGCGTCACCCGCGGGTTCACGAACTCGTGCCGCGGCGAGGTCGCCTCGGGCGCGTAGGCCGCGGCCGGTGGCACGGCGGCGCAGCGGCCGATAGGGCCGGCCGCGATGTCGCGCAACCCGTACCTCTCCAGCTATCGCCTGCAGCAGCGGCACCGGGCCCGGGTGGTCGGGTGGTGGGTGGTGTGGGCGCAGGCGCTGCTGCCGATCGGCGTCGCGGCGCTGCTCGTTCCGTTCGTCGAGCCGGTGTTCCTCGGCTTCCTGCTGCTGCCGCCCGCGCAGTGGGGGCCCGGACTCGAGGGCCTCGCGCAGCGCGCCGGGCTGCTGCTCGTCGCCGTACTGGCGCTCGAGGTCTACACCGCGCTGATCCGTAGCCCGGATCGCGCGATCCTCGATCTGCACCCGGTCGACGCGGGGCAGGTGGCGACGTTCGAGGTCGTCCGGGTCGCGCGCGAGCGCGCGTGGCTGCCCGTCGGGATCGGCGTCGCGTTCTCGCCGATCGCGCTGGCGTCGCCGTCGGCGTGGGGGCTGCTGATGGTCGCGGTGGCGGGCGCGTACGCGCTCGGGCTCACCGCGTCGGCGATGATGCACCTGCTCGCGGTGCAGGTGTCGGAGTCGGAGCGCTGGGCGCCGCTGCTCGACCTGCTGCGCGGGCGCAACCCGCGCGCGCAGGCGGCGTTCCTGTACGCGCCGGGCATGGTGCTCGCGGCGGCGGGCAGCCTGACGCTGCTCGCCGCGCGCGGGGTCGGCGCGGGCTGGCACGGCCGCCCCGCGGCGCTGCTGCTGCTCGCGCTGCCGTTCGTCGCGGCGCTCGCCGCGTGGGTGCCGGTCGCGGGCCTCGCCCGGCAGGGCTGGTTCCGCGCGTCCACGGTGCTCGCCGACATCGACGCGCGGTGGGCCGCGCTCGAGGGGCGCTCCGAGGAGTCGCACCGCGTCTACCTCGACTGGGTGGTGCGCTGGCTGCCCGCGGCGACGGCGCGCTACGCGCTGAAGGACCTCCGGCACGGCTGGCGCGGTCGGCGCGCGTGGGTCACCGGGCCGTGGCTCGTTGGCCTCGTCGGGCTGTTCGCCGGGTGGTCGGTCGATCCCGGCGCGCCCGCGGCGGCCACGCTGGTCGTGGTCGCGGGCGCGTGGGGGTTCGCCGCCGTCGGCGCGGTGCTCGATCGCGACGACCCGCCGTTCCTGAGCCGCTGGCTGCCCGCCGAGCCCGGGCCCCGCCTCGCCGCGCGCCTGCTCGCGCTCGCGCTGTGGGGGCAGGGGACGCTGTGGCTGCCGTTCTTCGCGGTGTGGCTGCGACACGGACTCGGCGCCGCGCTCGGTCTGCTCGGCTTCGGCGCCGCCTCGCTCCTGCTGGCGGTGCCGGTGGCGGCGATCTGCGGCCGCAGCCGCGCGTGGGGCCCGTGGCTCTACGTGCCGGCCGCGGTGCTGCTGGGCGCGGCCACCGCCGCGCTCGTGACCCATGGAGGCTGATGTGATCCCGGCGATCCACTTCGAGGGGCTGCGCAAGGAGTACGGGCGCGTGGTCGCGGTCGATCGCGTCGACCTGACCATCGCGCCCGGCGAGTTCGTCGGCCTGATCGGGCACAACGGCGCGGGGAAGTCCACGCTGCTGCGGATGCTGATGGGGCTGCTGCAGCCGACCCGCGGCGTCGTCCGGGTGTGCGGCGTCGACGTGCACGCCGATCCGCTGGCGGCGCGGCGGAAGATGGGCGCGGTGCCTGAGGAACCCGCGATCTACGAGTACCTCTCGGCGCGCGAGTTCCTCGAGTTCGTGGCCGAGGTGCGCGGCGGCGGCGACGTCGGCGCCGCGCTCGATCTCGCCGGGCTGGGCGACGACGCCGACCGGCTCACCCGCGAGTACTCACAGGGGATGCGCCGCCGCACCGCGCTCGCCGCCGCGGTGCTCGCGAAGCCGGCGGTGCTCGTGCTCGACGAGGCGCTCAACGGCCTCGATCCGCCCTCGGCCGCGCGGGTCAAGACCCGGCTGCGCGGGCTCGTCGACGAGGGCACCACCGTCGTGCTGTCCACGCACGTCGTCGAGACGGTGCAGGCGGTTGCCGATCGCGTGGTGATGCTCGCGCACGGCCGCGTCGTCGCCGACGAGCGCGCGGCGGACCTCGGGCGGGACGGCCTCGAGCGCTTGTTCCTCGAGAAGCTCGCCGCGTCCATCCGAGGCGCGTCGCCGGGGTAAGCTGATCGCAGCCGAGGAGGCCCAGATGAAGTGCCCGCGTGACGCGACGACCCTGGATCGAGACGTGAGGGAAGGCATCGAGGTCGACATCTGTCCGGCGTGCGCCGGGCTGTGGCTCGAGCCCGGCGAGCTCCAGGCGCTCGAGGAGGCCTACGTGGAGCAGGGCAAGCGCATCCCGCCGCCGCACGACGAGATGACGCACGGCCTGCAGATGGCCGAGGAGCGCAACTCGGCGCCGACGACGTGCCCACGCTGCGGCAGCGAGAACGCGCGCGAGGAGTACGGCCTCGCGAGCCGCGTGCTCGTGGATCGCTGCCCGAACGGCCACGGCCTGTGGCTCGACAAGGGCGAGCTCGAGCTGATCGAGGAGTTCTACGCCCGACATCGCGCCGAGGCGCGCGTGCCGGTGCTCGTGCAGTTCATCCGTCAGATCGGCCTGACCTGGGATTGACGCGATCGCGCGCCTTGACGCCCCGACGGGGGCTGTTATCAGGGGTGTCCTGGCGCGGGGTGGAGCAGTCAGGTAGCTCGTCGGGCTCATAACCCGAAGGTCACAGGTTCAAATCCTGTCCCCGCAACCACTTATCAGAGCCCGGTCCTGTAACACAGCCAGGACCGGGCTCTTTTGCGTCCGGCGCCTGCACCGTGCCGATGACCGATGCGCTGATGGAAGGAGGTCCGGCTAGATTGGGGCGTGTCGGACGTCTCCGCCATCCTGCCGGCAGCGCGGCGCGAACCCCGCCTCGGGGCGTGGGTGGGGACGTCGCTCGCCGCGCTCTACGCGGGCGCGCTCGCGGCGCTGGCGCTCGGCGTGTTCGTGTTCGGCGGGGACTACTGGCTGATCGCGCGTGACGCGCGGCCCGATCATCCGCTGCACGCGCTGCTCCGTCCGGGTGGCCCGGTCGGGCTGTGGCTCGGGGTGCTCGGGACCGCGCTGATGGGGATCATGCTGGTCTACAGCGTGCGCAAGGCGGCGCGCCGGGTGCGCTGGCTGGGCCCGGTGCCCGCGTGGCTGCGGTTCCACATCATCTGCGGGGTGATGGGGCCGGTGTTCATCGTGCTCCACGACGGCTTGTTGATGCCGCGCGGGGTGATCGCGGTGGGCTTCTGGTGCATGGTGCTCGTCGCGCTCTCGGGCGGCTTCGGGCGCTACGTCTACGGCTTCTTCCCGCGCAACGCCGCGGGGCTGGTGGAGGACCTGGACGTCGCCCGCGAGGATCTCGCCGTGCTCCGCGCCGAGCTGGTCGCGGCGACCGCGGGCGTGGAGTCCGACGCGATCGGCCGCGCGGTCGCGCTCGCGCGGGATCTCGAGCGCCCCCGGAGTGCGCTCGGGCTCGTGCCGCTGAGCTGGGAGACCCACCGACGCGCCCGCGCGATCCGCGGGCTGCTGCGCGACGCGGCGCTCGCGCCCGAGGTCCGCGCCCGCGCGACCCACGCGCTCGTCGGTCAGGTCCGGCTCGCGCGCAGCCTGGCGACCTGGGAGGTGGCCGGGCGGCTGCTCCGCTACTGGCACCTGTTCCACCTGCCGCTCGCGAAGGCGATGTACGCGATCGTCGCCCTGCACGTGCTCACCGCGCTGCTGTTCGGGGGCCTGTCCGCGCTGTGGACCTGGCCGGTGGAGGCGCCGTGATCTGGTACGCCGCGCTGGTCGCCGCGATCGTCGTGTTCCTCGTCATCCCGGCGTGGCGGCGGATGCGGCGCGAGGAGGCGCACGCCCGGGCGCTGCAGATCAAGGCGGTCGCCGAGGGGGCGCACGAGCCCGCCAGCCTGCATCCGTGGGTGGATCCGAGCCAGTGCATGGGCTCTGGCGCGTGCGTCGCCGCGTGCCCCGAGCACGACGTGCTCCAGGTGATCGACGGACAGGCGCGCATCGTGCTGGGCGCGAACTGCGTGGGGCACGGCGCGTGCGCCGCGGCGTGCCCGGTCGGCGCGATCCAGCTCGTGTTCGGCTCGGAGCGGCGCGGCGTGGAGATCCCCGAGGTCGGGCCGGACTTCCGCACCAACGTCCCCGGGCTGTACGTGGCCGGGGAGCTCGGCGGGATGGGGCTGATCGCGAACGCGGTGGCGCAGGGCGCGCAGGCGCTCGCGTGCCTCGCGGCGACGCTGCCGCGCCAGCCGGACGACCGCCTCGACGTGGTGATCGTCGGGGCGGGGCCCGCGGGGCTCGCGGCGGGGCTCGCCGCGAAGCAGCGGGGCCTGTCCTACGCGCTGCTCGATCAGGAGGACTTCGGCGGCGCGATCCGACACTATCCGCGTCAGAAGCTCGTGATGACGCGGCCGATGGTGCTGCCCGGCTACGGGGCCGTCCGGCTGGCCAGCGCGCGCAAGGAGGCGCTCGTCGCGCTGTTCGAGGAGGTGGTCGCCAAGACCGGGCTGCAGGTCGACGCGCCCGAGCGGGTCGACGCGGTGCGCGCCGAGGGGGATGGTTTCCTCGTGCAGACCAGCCGCCGGACGCTGCGCGCGCGCCGCGTCTTGCTCACGCTCGGTCGCCGGGGCACGCCGCGCCGGCTCGGCGTGCCCGGCGAAGACCTGGAGAAGGTGGCGTATCGGCTGATCGATCCGGAGCTGTTTCGGCATCAGCACCTGCTCGTCGTCGGCGGCGGCGACTCGGCGATCGAGGCGGCGTGCGCGCTCGCCGATCAGGAGGGGAACCGGGTGGCGCTGTCGTATCGGGGTGAGGCGTTCAACCGCGCGAAGCCCGCCAACCGCGAGCGCTTGGACGCGGCCGTGCGGGACGGTCGGATCACCCTCCTCCTGGCCTCGGTGGTGGAGCGGATCGATCCCGATCGGGTGACCTTGATCCGAGGTGACGAGCGGCTGGTGCTCCCCAACGACCAGGTGTGGGTGTTCGCCGGCGGCGTGCTGCCTACGGCGTTCCTGGAGCAGGCAGGCGTGCAGGTTCAGCAGCACCACGGGCGCCGGGTGAGAACGAAGCCCGCTTCGTGACCGCGACGAACGCGCGGTAGCCCACGTCGGGGAAGTCGCTCCACGGCTCGTGGTACCACTCGACGCCGCCAGCCACGATCCATCCGCGCGGCGCGACGCCGTCCACGAACACGTCGGCGGCCCACCCGACGTCGCCCGCGAACGCCTCGGCGTCGACGAGCACGCGGGCCGAGCCGTCGATCGCGAGGGTGCGCGCGCGGGTCGGCTCGACGCGCGCGGTGAGGCCCGCGCCCGCGGGAGAAAACTCGTACGTCTGAAGACGG